>CAYYHP010000315.1:0-1519 GCA_964471815.1 uncultured Rhodanobacteraceae bacterium | reverse complement strand
CCGCTCGGTGTACGCGAGCATTTCCGGCTCGCACATCAAGGACGAGAATTCGCACGGCACCGCGCCGATCCGCGACAAGGAAGTCAGCGCCGCGGATCTCGAGGCGGTCCTCAACGCGGCCAGCGCGCTCGCGATCCCGGGCGATCGCTGGGTGCTCTACAAGGAACCGCAGGAATACATGATCGACGGCCAGGAGGGCATCCGCCACCCGGTCGGCATGTCCGGCGTGCGCCTCGAAGCGAACGTGCACCTGGTCACCGGCGCGGCCAGCGCGGCGCAGAACATCACCAAGTGCATCAATCGCTGTGGCCTGCAGGTCGATGAGCTCGTCCCGGCGGCGATTGCCTCGGCGCGCGCCGTGCTGACCCAGGACGAGCGCGAACTCGGCGTGTGCATCGTCGACATCGGCGCGGGCACGACCGACATCGCGATCTACACGCAGGGCGCGATCCGCCACACCGCCTCGCTGCCGATCGGCGGCGACCAGGTGACCAACGACATCGCGCACCTGATGCGCACGCCGACGGCGAATGCCGAGGAGCTGAAGATCCGCTACGCCTGCGCGCTCGCCCAGCTCGCGACGGCCGAGGAGACCATCCAGGTGCCGAGCGTCGGCGACCGGCCGCCGCGCCGGCTCGCGCGGCAGAACCTCGCCGAGGCGGTGCAGCCGCGCTACGAAGAGCTCTTCGAGATGGTCCAGGCCGAGCTGCGCCGCGCCGGGCTCGAGGAGATGGTGCGCGCCGGCATCGTGCTGACCGGCGGCGCCGCGAAGATGGAAGGCGTCGTCGAGCTGGCCGAGGAGCTGTTCCACATGCCGGTCAGGCTCGGCGTGACCCAGCACATCGCTGGACTCGTCGACGTCGTCTCCAACCAGATCCACGCCACCGGCGTCGGCCTGCTGCTGTACGGCGCGGCGCGCGATGCGGTGCGTCATCCCGCGGGTCCCGGTCTCGTCCGGGCCGGCGGGCTCTGGGAGCGGCTCGGCAACTGGTTCAAGGGCAATTTCTGAGGACGGCCCGGAAGGCCGCCGATTCGGGCGAAACGCCCGGCCAACGGGGAGTGCGCCAGCTCCCCGCCTCGCTACCGCGACAGGACCTCGCGGAACCCGGGGATCACCCAGCTCGCAACACACAACGGAGGATCGGAGATGTTTGAACTGGTCGAGAAACTCGCACCGAATGCGGTGATCAAGGTCATCGGCGTGGGCGGCGGTGGCGGCAATGCCGTCAGCCACATGGTCCAGTCGCACGTCGAGGGCGTGGATTTCATCTGCGCGAACACCGATGCGCAGGCACTCAAGAACAGCGGCGCGCGCTACACCCTCCAGCTCGGCGGCAACGTCACCAAGGGGCTCGGCGCGGGCGCCAATCCCGAGGTCGGCCGTCAGGCGGCACTCGAGGACCGCGAGCGGATCGTCGAGATCCTGCAAGGCGCGGACATGGTCTTCATCACTGCCGGCATGGGCGGCGGCACCGGCACCGGCGCGGCTCCGGTGGTCGCGCAGCTCGCCAAGGAAATG
>CAYYHP010000314.1:0-1546 GCA_964471815.1 uncultured Rhodanobacteraceae bacterium | reverse complement strand
CTCGATTGCACGGCTTTACACCCTGACATAGACTCGTATGCATTTCGTTTCATAGCTGCCAGCCATTCTGGAGACAAGCATGCAGAACCGCCAGCCCAATTCCTCCCGCCGGAGCTTCTTTTCCGGCGCCGCCACCGTAGGGGCTGCAGCAGCCGCTGTAGTGGCCCTCCCCCATGTAGCTCCGTCAGACGCCGTCGTGTCTGAACCCGCTCGCGTTGCGCCCGAAAAAGGCGGTGGCTACCACCTCTCTGCGCATGTGAAGCAGTACTACAAGACCACCCAACTCTGACCGCGGGGCGTGCCATGTTGTTAACCAAGAAATCTTCCCACGGGGTGCAGAACCTGTCATCGTCTGCATCTCCTTTTGTGCACAGCCTGCGCCGTGGCCTGTCGCAGGCCCTGCCCACCATGGACCGGCGCTCTTTCCTGCGCCGCTCCGGCCTGGGGGTCGGTGTAGGGATTGCGGCGTCGCAGCTCGCACTGGTCAAGAAATCCAATGCCGCCGAGGGTGCCAAGGTCGGCGTCGGCGACAGCAAGATCGAAGTGCGCCGCACCGTGTGCACCCATTGCTCGGTGGGCTGTGCTGTGGATGCCGTGGTCGAGAACGGCATCTGGGTGCGCCAGGAACCAGTTTTTGATTCGCCCATCAACCTGGGCGCCCACTGCGCCAAGGGGGCGGCCTTGCGTGAGCACGGCCACGGCGAGTACCGCCTGCGTTACCCCATGAAGCTCGTCAACGGCAAGTACGAGCGCATCAGCTGGGACACGGCACTGAACGAGATCACTGCCAAGATGCAGGAGCTGCGCAAGGCCAGCGGCCCTGACAGCGTGTACTTCGTGGGCTCGTCCAAGCACAGCAACGAGCAGGCCTACCTGCTGCGCAAGTTCGTGAGCTTCTGGGGCACCAACAACTGCGACCACCAGGCGCGCATTTGCCACTCGACCACGGTGGCAGGTGTGGCGAACACCTGGGGCTATGGCGCCATGACCAATTCGTACAACGACATGCAGAACAGCAAGGTCGCTCTGTACATCGGCTCCAACGCGGCCGAGGCCCATCCGGTGTCCATGCTGCACATGCTGCATGCCAAGGAAACCGGCTGCAAGATGATCGTGGTGGACCCCCGCTTCACCCGCACCGCAGCCAAGGCCGACGAGTACGTGCGCATCCGCTCGGGCACCGACATTCCCTTCCTGTTCGGCCTGGTCTATCACATCTTCAAGAACGGCTGGGAAGACAAGAAATACATCCACGACCGTGTCTACGGCATGGAAAAGGTGCGCGACGAGGTCATGGCCAAGTGGACCCCGGACAAGGTGGAAGAGGCCTGCGGTGTCAAGGAAGACCAGATGTTCAAGGTCGCCAAGATGCTGGCCGACAGCCGCCCTGGCACCATCGTGTGGTGCATGGGCCAGACGCAGCACACCATCGGCAACGCCATGGTGCGTGCCTCCTGCATCTTGCAGCTGGCCCTGGGCAACGTGGGCAAGAGCGGTGGCGGCACCAACATCTTCCGTGGTCACGACAACGTGCAAGGCGCGACGG
>CAYYHP010000313.1:0-1546 GCA_964471815.1 uncultured Rhodanobacteraceae bacterium | reverse complement strand
TGGGCCGGGCGGATCGTCAACATCCACCCTTCCCTGCTGCCGAGATATCCGGGTCTGAACACCCATCGGCGCGTACTCGCGGCGGGGGACGGGCGGCATGGCGCGAGCGTGCATTTCGTCACCGCCGATCTCGACGGCGGGCCGGTGATCAGCCAGGCCGAAATCGAGATATGCCGTGACGACACGCCGGAGCGCCTCGCCGAGCGCCTGCTGCCCGAGGAGCACCGCCTGCTGACCGCCACGGTCGCACTGATCGCCACGGGTCGCTTACGGCTCGCGCTGACTGGCATCGAGTTCGATGGCCGGCCACTCGCCGCGCCGCTCAGGCTGGTTGCCGGCGGTGTGCTCGCACCGCACGCGTGAGCCGCCGTTCAGTTCGCCCGCCGCAGACTCGCCCCATCCCACCAGCCCAGCCCGGAGGTCCTCATGCGCCGCGTGCTCGCCGCTTCGCTGTTCAGCCTGGCCGCTCAGGTCGTGCAGGCCGCCCCGCAGGATTTCGTCGCGACTTACGACGTCAGCCGCGACGGCAAGGTAATCGCCTCGGCGACGCTGAGCCTGCACGACAACGGCGACGGCACGGCGAGCCTGATCACCGAAACGCACGGCAGCGCAGGCCTGGCGCGCATGCTCGGCCTCGACGTGCGCGAGGAGACGCGCCTGCGCTGGCATGGCGACAAGCCGGAGAGCATCGCCTACGACTATCGCCAGGACGCCGCGATCAAGCGCAAGCAGCGGCATGCGGATTTCGACTGGGACGCAAAGCAGGCCGAGGTCAGCGAGGGCGACAAGCGCTACCGATATGCGATCGCGCCCGGCACGGTGGATCGACATGGCCTGACGCTCGCGCTCGGCGCGGGCGTGGCGCGCGGCGCCACCGCGCTCGACGTGCCGGTCGCGGTCAAGGATCGCGTCGAGCCGCAGCACTACGAGGCCCGTCCGGCCGAGACGGTCGAGGTACCGGCCGGGCGTTTCGGGGCTGTGCCGGTCGAACGCACGGATGCGGCGAACCGCAGGATCCGCAGCTGGTTCGCGGACGGCCGGATCGCGCCGGTGCGCATCGAGCAGCCGCAGGGCGACGGTTCGACGATCGTGATGGAACTACGCTCATTCCGCCGCGACGGCGACCTGCGCCGTCCTGCGGCCGCGCAACCTCACTGACCGCGCGGGAACCCTCGCCGGCAGGTCTCGAACCTGGCAGAAGCCCCGTTGCGTGGATGCCGTGGAACGTTCGAGATCAAGACGGCAGACGACGGATATGCGCGCCGAGCGTGCCGAGCTTTTCTTCGATGCATTCGTAGCCGCGGTCGATGTGGTAGACACGATCGACCGTGGTGTCGCCCTGCGCGACCAGCCCGGCCAGCACGAGGCAGGCCGAGGCGCGCAGGTCGGTGGCCATGAGCGGCGCACCGGTCATGCGCTCGACCCCGGTGATGATCGCGGTGTTGCCCTCGATGCGGATGTCCGCGCCGAGGCGCTGCAGCTCGAGCGCATGCATGAAGCGGTTCTCGAACACCGTCTCGGTGATCACGCCGACCCCCTCCGCCAC
>CAYYHP010000312.1:0-1555 GCA_964471815.1 uncultured Rhodanobacteraceae bacterium | reverse complement strand
CGCGCCGAACGCGGGCGGCGGTCCTGGCGGGCGTAGCCGAAATATGGCATGACCGCGGTAACGGTGGCCGCCGAGGCACGCTTGAGCGCATCGACGAGCACCAGGAGTTCCATGAAGTTGTCGGCTGTCGGCGCGCAGGTCGGCTGCACGACGAAGACCTCCTGACGGCGCACGTTCTCCTCGATCTCGACCTGCACCTCGCCGTCGGAGAAACGGCCGACGAGTGCCTTGCCGAGCGGGATGCCGAGACGATGGGAGATGTCCTCCGCGAGTCGGCGGTGGGCGTTGCCCGTGAACAGCATCAGGCCCGAGTTGTTCATGCTGTCTCCGCTGCGTGCAGCGCCGGAGGACCGGCGCTCTTGCGTGATGCGTTGGCTGGGGCGGTAGGACTCGAACCTACGAATGCGGGAATCAAAATCCCGTGCCTTACCGACTTGGCGACGCCCCAGCAATGAACCTGTCGCGGACCTCGTGCAGCGGCGACCGGTTCAGGCCGCGCACGACCCACGCCGTGAATCCGCCGGGGCATCCCGCCGCGATCCGGTCCGCCTCCTGCCGCGAGGCGGCTGCGACGAACACGCAACCGCCGCTGCCGGAAAGCCGGGCCCGACCGAACCCGGCGAGCCAGTCCAGCGCAGCGGCGACCTCGGGGTGCCGCGCGCGTGCCACCGGCTCGAAGGCGTTCGTGGTTTCCGCCCCGGAAAGAAAGCGTGGAATTGTCAGGGGCGGCGCATCGCGTGTCAATTCGGGGGCCTGGAACAGCGCCCCGGTCGGCACGTGCACGCGCGGATCGACGAGCACGTACCAGGCCTCCGGCAGATCGATCGGTGTGAGCTTCTCGCCGACGCCTTCCGCCCACGCCGAGTGACCGCGCACGAATACCGGCACGTCCGCGCCGAGCGCGAGACCGAGCCCGGCCAGCCGGTCGTCGTCGTATCCGAGCCGCCAGAGCGCGTTCAGCGCGACCAGCACCGTCGCCGCGTCCGAGCTGCCGCCCCCGAGCCCGCCGCCCATCGGGACGCGCTTGACGAGGTCGATGTCGATGCCCGGCGTGGCCTGCCCCGCCTCGCGCTGCAGGAGCCGGGCGGCGCGCGCGCAGAGGTCGTCCTCGGGTGCCACACCGGCGAGTGGCGTCAACCGATCCACGCGTCCGTCGGCGCGCAGCCGCAGGCGTACGCTGTCGCCCCAGTCGAGCAACTGGAACACGGTCTGCAGCAGGTGGTAGCCGTCGCTACGCCGGCCGACGATGTGCAGGAACAGGTTCAGCTTGGCCGGCGCCGGCCACTCGGTCCAGGCATTCAAGGCGTCTGCCAGCGTTCGATGAACAGGCGCACCCGGTACTTGCCGCGGCTGGCGAACACCTTGCGCGGCAGCGGTGGCTCGGTATCCGGGAAATACTCGCGGTACTCGACCTTCCAGCCATTCTGTTCCAGCGTCGCCGGGCGCTGCTCGGCATCGAACACCAGCACGGCACGGCCGTGCGGTGCGCGCAGCGCCCGCACCCAGAAGCCGAGCTGGTCGACCGGCACGTGCCAGCCCAGCTCGCGCTCGAGCA
>CAYYHP010000311.1:0-1601 GCA_964471815.1 uncultured Rhodanobacteraceae bacterium | reverse complement strand
GCTTCGTGTGCAACTCGGCTACCGCCTGGGTACCAGTTTGGGCGAGGAGGCAGATATGCCTTGGTCAAAGGAATCGCCAGAGGCCCGAGGCTATGGAACGGCCTGGCGGAAATTGCGGGACCAAATTTTGGCCCGGGACAAATTCATCTGCCGGTGCGAGAAGTGCCGCGCGGCCGACCGAATCTGCGTCGCAACCGAGGTTGACCATATCGTCTCGAAGGCGGTGTGGAAGGCCAGATACGGCACGCTCGCCGGCGTCGACGATCCATCGAACCTGCAGGCCATCTCGACCGCGTGTCATCAGCTGAAGACCGTGCTCGAAAAGGGGCACCAGCCCCGCATGGGCTTCGACGCGAACGGTCTCCCACGTGATCCGAACCACCCGTGGAACCGCGAGCGGCGCGCGGAGGCCTCCGACGACCCCGCCTCGACCCCGGACGCACCCGACGCGCATCACCTGCGGAAGTAGCCCATGCCATCCAAGCTCCCCACCGCCGTCAAGAAGTCACGTGGCACTGACCGACCCGACCGTCGCAATCGCGATGAGCCGGTGATCGATGTCGGCGCGCCCGAGATGCCGGCGGATCTGACCGAGCCCGAGCAGCAGCTCTGGCGCCGGTACGTCGCCGAGCTCCGCCTGATGGGCGTGCTGACGCCGGCGGACCGCGTGTCGCTGAAGCAGCTCGTCCGCACGGAGCTGCAGGTCGACCGGCTGTGGTCGATGGTCGTCGGCCAGGAGACGGTCAGCATCACATCGACGCAGAAGCAGGCCGTCGACCGCGTGAACGTCCTGTACGACAAGCTGCTCGCCGAGCGATCGCTGCTCGAGCGGCTCTGGAAATCATTCGGCCTGGATCCGGTAGCGCGGACCGCGGTCCATACCGTAGCGATCGCCCCGAAGGCAAAGGCCGCATCGGCCGAGACGCCACATGGCAACGAAGGCACCGCCGCGGCAGCAGGCCCGGCGCGCTTCTTCAGCCACTGATCCGGTCACGGCCTATGCCGCCGCGGTCACCGCCGGCGAGGTCGTAGCAGGTCCATCGGTGCGCGCGGCGTGCGCGCGCCATCTGCGGGACATGGATGACGCGCGCGAGCGCGGCTTCGTGTTCGACCTGATCAAGGTCGACAACGCGCTTTCGTTCTTCCGGGAAGTGCTGCGGCTGAACGGCGGCGAGCACGAGGGCGAACCGTTCGTGCTGCAGCCGTGGCAGGCCTTCATCATCGGATCCATCTTCGGGTGGGTCGAGGAAGAGACTGGCTTCCGGCGCTTCCGGACCGCGTACATCGAGATCGCGAAGGGCAACGGCAAGTCGCCGCTGGCCGCCGGCATCGGGCTGTACATGCTGACCGCGGACGGCGAGGCGCGCGCGGAGGTCTACGCCGCGGCGTCCAAGAAGGACCAGGCGATGATCCTGTTCCGGGACGCGGTCGCGATGGTCGACCTGTCGCCGGAGCTGCACTCGAGGCTGGTCCAGACCGGCGGCCGCGCACCGTGGAACCTGACGTACCCGGCTCTGCACAGCTTCTTCCGCGCGATCAGCTCGGATGATGGCCAGTCCGGCCCGCGGCCGCACTGCAGCCTGGTCGACGAGCTTCACGAG
>CAYYHP010000310.1:0-1605 GCA_964471815.1 uncultured Rhodanobacteraceae bacterium | reverse complement strand
GCATACCTGCTCTTTGCCATCGGCTTGCTGGCCGAGAAGTATCCACAGGCGGCGGCACGACTGGGGGAGGGCGTGGCGCCGGTCTAATCGGGCCGGAAGGGGCTGTCGGTCGGGTCGTTTAGATTGTTCGGCATGTCCACCGCAGCGATCGAAGCGATCGATCTCGTCAAACGCTTCGGCGATTTCACCGCCGTTGATGGCGTCTCCTTTGCCGCAGAGCCCGGGTCCGTGCTCGGCATGCTCGGCCCCAATGGTGCCGGCAAGACCACGACCGTCCGCATGATGACGACGCTCTCGCGACCGACCTCTGGCACCGCCCGAGTGGCCGGCTTCGATGTGCTCAAGGAGCCGGATCAGGTGCGGCGCGCGATGGGCCTGACGGCGCAGTCGGCCACCGTCGACGAATTGCTCACGGGTCGCGAGAACCTGCGGATGATCGGCGAGCTCTATGGCTTGGACCGCTCCACGGTGCGCTCGCGCAGCGACGAACTCTTGGAGCGTTTCTCCTTGACCGAGGCCGGCGGGCGGGTGGTCAAGACCTATTCGGGGGGTATGCGGCGGCGCATCGACCTGGCCGTCAGCCTGATCGCGACGCCACCCGTGCTCTTCCTCGACGAGCCGACGACCGGCCTCGACCCGCGCAGCCGCGTTGAGCTCTGGGAAGTGCTGCGCGATCTCGTGCGTGAAGGCACGACCTTGCTGCTGACGACGCAATATCTCGAAGAGGCCGACCAACTGGCCGATCGCATCATCGTCATCGACCACGGATCCGTTATCGCCGCTGGCACACCGCTGCAGTTGAAACAGCAGTCCGGCGCCGCCGCGCTCGTCGTCACGGTCTCGCATGCGGGCGATCTGGGCCGGGCGCAGGAACTGATGGAGCGCCTCGGCGGTGAGGTCTATGTCGATGCTGGAGCGCGGCAGCTCACCACACCCTCCGAGGGCCTGCGGGCCATGACCGAGGCCGCCGAAGCCTTCGCCGATAGTGGCATCGAGGTCGACGACCTCGGCCTCAAACGACCGACGCTCGATGACGTCTTCCTGCGGCTGACGGGTCACCGCGCCGAAGACGCGAGCGCGCAAGAGACTCTGGAGGAGACCGCATGAGCAGCGAGATCGCGACCAGTCCGGTGACGACTCACGCCCTGCACAGCTCGCGCGCCGGCCTGCCGGCACAAGTGCGAACTCTGGTGCGCCGCAACCTGACGCACATCAAGCGGATGCCCGAGATGCTGATGGACGTCACGATCCAGCCGGTGATGTTCGTATTGCTTTTCGCCTACGTCTTCGGCGGATCTATCCAGACCGGCACGGCTGGTGGTTATCGCGAGTGGCTGCTGCCGGGGATCATGGCGCAGACGATGGCCTTCGCCTCCTTCATCGTCGCGATCGGGCTCACAAACGATCTCGACAAGGGCATCATCGACCGACTTCGGGCACTGCCGATCAGCCGATCGGCGGTCGTGATCGCGCGCAGCATCTCCAGCCTGATCCACTCAAGCATCGGTGTCGTGGTGATGTCGCTGACCGGCCTGATCGTCGGCTGGCGCATCCACACCAATCTCCCGAAGGCCGTGCTGGCCTATGCCCTGCTGCTGCTGTGGG
>CAYYHP010000309.1:0-1606 GCA_964471815.1 uncultured Rhodanobacteraceae bacterium | reverse complement strand
GGACCCACCGCGAGCTGCCGGCCTTCATCAGCACGCGCGGCGGCGTCTCGTTGCGTCCGGGCGATGGCGTGATCCACTCGTGGCTCAACCGCATGCTGCTGCCGGATACCGTCGGCACCGGCGGCGACTCGCACACGCGTTTCCCGATCGGCATCAGCTTCCCGGCCGGTTCCGGCCTGGTCGCGTTTGCCGCGGCGACCGGCGTGATGCCGCTCGACATGCCGGAATCCGTGCTCGTGCGCTTCAAGGGCACGTTGCAGCCGGGCGTGACCCTGCGTGACCTGGTCAACGCGATCCCGCTGTATGCGATCCGGCAGGGCCTCCTGACTGTCGAGAAGAAGGGCAAGAAGAACGTCTTCTCGGGCCGCATCCTCGAGATCGAAGGCCTGCCGGATCTCAAGGTCGAGCAGGCGTTCGAGCTGTCCGATGCCTCGGCCGAGCGTTCGGCCGCCGCGTGCACGGTGCGCCTGAACAAGGAGCCGATCATCGAGTACCTGAACAGCAACATCACGCTGCTCAAGTGGATGATCGCGGAGGGCTACCAGGACGCCCGCACGCTCGCCCGGCGTGTCCAGGCGATGGAAGCGTGGCTGGCCAATCCGCAGCTCCTCGAGCCGGATGCCGATGCCGACTATGCGGCCGTCATCGACATCGATCTCGACGAGATCGTCGAGCCGATCGTCGCCTGTCCGAACGATCCGGACGACGTCAAGACGCTGTCCGACGTGGCCGGCGCAAAGATCGACGAGGTCTTCATCGGCTCGTGCATGACCAACATCGGCCACTTCCGCGCCGCCGCCAAGCTGCTCGAGGGCAAGCGCGACATTCCGGCCAAGCTGTGGGTCGCGCCACCGACCAAGATGGACCAGAAACAGCTCACCGAGGAAGGTCACTACGGCACCTTCGGCGTGGCCGGCGCGCGCATGGAGATGCCCGGCTGCTCGCTGTGCATGGGCAACCAGGCCCAGGTGCGCGAGGGCGCGACGGTGTTCTCGACGAGTACGCGCAACTTCCCGAACCGTCTCGGCAAGAACACGAACGTCTATCTCGGATCGGCGGAACTTGCCGCGATCTGCTCGCGTCTCGGCCGCATCCCGACACGCGAGGAGTACATGGCGGACATCGGCGTGATCAACGCGAACGGCACGAAGATCTATCGCTACATGAACTTCGACCAGATCGAGGACTTCCGCGAGGTCGCCGAGAAGGTCCGCGCCTGAGGATCGGGCGTTACCCGCCCCACGCGACCGAGCCCCGCCGGGAAACCGGCGGGGCTCGGCGTTTCAGGGCCCCGAGCGGTGGACGTGTCGGCGCTATCCGGACCGGTCAGCCGCCTGGCGCCGGCATCCGCTGCCGGCGGGCGATGTTGCGCGCCATGACCTGGCCGATCGCGATGTGGAAGGGCAGTACCGCGATGAGGTAGGCGATGCCGAGCGCGTTATGCGGCCGGACGAGGGTGCTCATCCGCAGCCGCTGCCCCTCCGTGGCCTGCTCGACGTAGAGTACGAGGCGGAAGTCCAGGTGGCGGTCGTCCTCGCCGAGCACGACCTCGCGCTGCCGGATGTGGCAGAGGCGGAACACGCCGAGCCGCTGGCCTTCCGTGAAA
>CAYYHP010000308.1:0-1606 GCA_964471815.1 uncultured Rhodanobacteraceae bacterium | reverse complement strand
GCCCTCGGCGAACGCGGCACCCGCCGTGCCGAGTGCCGCAACCACGGCGGCGGCAGTGAGGGTCTTCTTGAGAAACTGGCTCATGCAATGCTCCTGGAAAGGGGAAAGGCGGCTTCGGCCGCGCGCCGCGATGGGGCGGCGTATTGTGGCGGCGGGTCCGGATGAAGGCAAACCCGCCCGCGGGCTTGGACTGCACCATCGGCATCCGGTTCCCGCCACCGCGCCGACGCCGGACAGGCACGGGATGCCGGTTAGACTATGGCCATGCTGCGTTTCGATTCGGTCGCCCTGCGGCGCGGCCCCCGACTGCTTTTCTCCGATGCCACCTTCCAGCTGCATGCGGGCTGGCGCATCGGCGTGACCGGGCGCAATGGCGCCGGCAAGTCGAGCCTGCTCGCGCTGATCGGCGGCGAACTCGGCGCGGATGCCGGGGAATTCTCCCGCCCCCATGACTGGACGCTCGCCCACGTCCGCCAGGAAACACCGGCACTGGCACGGACGGCGCTCGACTATGTGCTCGACGGCGACACGGAATTCCGCCGCATCGAACGCGAACTGGCCGATGCCGAGGCATGCCACGACGTGACCGCCCTCGCCACGCTGCATGACCGCCTGCAGGCCATCGGCGGCTACGCGGCACCGGCGCGTGCGGCCGAACTGCTGCACGGCCTCGGCTTCGCGGACGACGACGGGCGGCGCCCGGTCGCCGAGTTCTCCGGCGGCTGGCGGATGCGTCTGAACCTCGCCCAGGCCCTGATGTGCCGTTCGGATCTCCTGCTGCTCGACGAGCCGACCAACCATCTCGATCTGGATGCCGTGGTCTGGCTCGAGAGCTGGCTGCGACGCTATCCCGGCACGCTGCTCCTGATCTCGCATGACCGGGAGTTCCTCGACAACGTGATCGACCACGTGCTGAACATCGCCGAGGCGCGGGTCGAACTGTTCGCCGGCAACCTGTCCGGCTTCGAGCGCAAGCGCGCCGAACGGCTCGTCCAGCAGCAGATCGCGCTCGAAAAGCAGCAGCGCGAGCGTGCTCACCTGCAGAGCTTCGTCGACCGCTTCAAGGCCAAGGCGAGCAAGGCGCGCCAGGCGCAGAGCCGGGTCAAGGCACTCGAGCGCATGGTCGAGATCGCGCCGATCCGCGCGGAGTCCTCGATCGTTTTCACCTTCCGCGCGCCGGATGCCCTGCCGCATCCGTTGTTGACGCTCGACGGGGTCGCCGTCGGCTATGGCGAACGGCGCATCCTCGACGGTGTGAAGCTCTCGCTCGCGCCAGGCGAGCGCGTGGCGCTGCTCGGCGCGAACGGCGCCGGCAAGTCCACGCTGATCAAGCTGCTCGCCGGCCAACTGACGCCGCAGGCCGGCGTGCGTCTCGAGTCGCGGGGGCTGCGCATCGGCTATTTCGCCCAGCACCAGCTCGAGCAGCTCGATCCGGATGCTTCGGCGGTGGCCCACCTGAAGCGCCTCGATCCGCTGATCGGCGAGCAGACCGCGCGTGATTTCCTCGGCGGATTCGGTTTCGCCGGCGATCGGGCGCTGGGTTGGCCGCGGGGGTGCGCCGCGTGTGATGCGGCTGGGCATTTCGCTGGTACTGGTCGGGGCGTGG
>CAYYHP010000307.1:0-1674 GCA_964471815.1 uncultured Rhodanobacteraceae bacterium | reverse complement strand
CGTGGATCCGTATTACCTCACCCACAAGGCGTAGGAAGTCGGCCACCACCCGCAGGTCATTCTTGCCGGCCGCCGGACCAACGACAGCATGGGGCCGTTCGTCGCCGATCAGACCCTCAAGCTGATGCTGGCAAAACGCATCAATCCGATCGGCGCGCGCGTGCTGGTGCTGGGGCTGGCCTTCAAGGAAAACTGCCCGGACCTGCGCAACACGCGTGTGGTCGACATCGTCGAGACCCTGCAGGGCTACCACATGCAGGTGGATGTCCACGATCCTTGGGTGGATGCGGCCGAAGCGCGACACGAATACGACCTGGACGTGCTGGCGCAGCCGCAGCCCGGCCGGTACGATGCGATCATTGTTGCCGCCGCCCATCGGCAGTTCATCGAATTGGGAAGCAGCGGCATCCGCGCCTTCGGCAAGCCCGACTGCGTGGTCTTCGACGTGAAGTCGGTATTGCCACGCGACGCCGTGGACGGGAGGCTGTAAGGATGCGCAATTACGAAGCGCGCCAGCGCGTGCTGGTGACCGGTGGGGCAGGATTCCTGGGCTCGCACCTGATTGATCGCCTGCTCGAACGCGGCGACGAAGTGATTTGCGTCGACAACCTGTTCACCGGCAGCAAGCGCAACATCGAGCACCTGCACGGCCACTCGCGCTTCGAGTTCGTCCGCCACGACGTGACCTTCCCGCTCTACCTCGAAGCCGACGCGATCTTCAATCTCGCCTGTCCGGCCTCGCCGATCCACTACCAGCACGATCCGGTGCAGACGACCAAGACCTCGGTGCATGGCGCGATCAACATGCTCGGCTTGGCCAAGCGCCTGCGCTGCCGGATCTTCCAGGCTTCGACCAGCGAAGTCTATGGCGATCCCAGCGTGCATCCGCAGACCGAAGGCTATTGGGGGAATGTCAATCCGATCGGGATCCGCAGCTGCTACGACGAAGGCAAGCGCTGCGCCGAGACCCTGTTCTTCGACTACCACCGCCAGCACGGGCTGGACATCAAGGTCGCGCGCATCTTCAACACCTACGGCCCGCGGATGCATCCGAACGACGGCCGGGTGGTGTCGAACTTCATCGTCCAGGCGCTGCGCGGTGACCCGATCACCATCTACGGCGAAGGCCAGCAGACCCGCTCGTTCTGCTACGTCGATGACCTGGTCGAAGGCTTCCTGCGCCTGATGGACACGCCGCCCGGCTTCACCGGCCCGGTCAATCTCGGCAACCCGGGTGAGTTCACCATCCGCCAGCTCGCCGAGCAGGTGATCGCCCTCACCGGATCGGCGTCGAAGCTGGAGTTCAAGCCGTTGCCGGCCGACGACCCGATGCAGCGCAAGCCGGATATTTCCATCGCCACCGAGAAACTGGGCTGGCAGCCGCAGGTGGCGCTGAACGAAGGCCTGACCCGCACGATCGCCTATTTCGATGGCCTGTTGGCGGGCCGGAAGGACGTCGCCGCGCCGACGGGCTTGTGATCGGCTTCACGCTTCGCTAGGATGCGTTCACGCATTGAACGCACAGGGGAAAGGCGGCGTGCAAGCCTGGTTCGCCGTCAACACCAAGCCTCGATCAGAGGCCATCGCCTACGAGCACCTGAGCCGACAGGGCTATGCCTGCCTGTGGCCGCGCCTGCGTCGCAGCCTGCGCGGCGAGGGTGGCATGCGCGAGCG
>CAYYHP010000306.1:0-1678 GCA_964471815.1 uncultured Rhodanobacteraceae bacterium | reverse complement strand
GAGAACGGCTTGACCACGTAGTCGTCGACGCCGGCCTCGAGCCCGCCGACGCGGTCGTTCTCCTCGCCGCGGGCGGTGAGCATGATGATCGGGATGTCGCGGGTCAGCGCCTCGCGGCGCCAGCGCCGCGCCAGTTCCAGCCCGCTGGTGCCGGGCAGCATCCAGTCCAGCAGGATCAGGTCCGGCACGCGTTCGGCGATCGCGGCCTGCGCCTCGCGCGCGTCGCCGGCCGGCACCGGGTCGAAATCGCCCTTGCGCAGGGCGTAGGCGACCATGTCGCGGATCGCGGGTTCGTCGTCGACGATGAGGATGCGCTTCTGCATGGCATGGGGGCTTGTGCGCCGCAGGAGCGGCTATCCTGCCATTACACGACGGTTTTATGACGCCTTCGTGACGCTGTCACCCGGCGGGTTCACCATCCGTCCGCACGCTCGCCGGCGCGCACGCCGAGGCTCCAGCGTCCGGTCGCATCCTCGTCGCGCACGCCCTGCCGGCGCAGTTCCAGCACGGTCGGGGTGATCGCGGCGATCCGCGCCTCGATCCGGCTGCGCGCGTAGTAATCCAGGTTCCCGCGCTTCTTCAGGTTGTTGAGCTGGACCAGCGCCTGTTCCGGGCGGCCGCCGAGGTAGGCGGCCTCGGCCCAGGCTTCGCCGGCGCGGACATCGTCGCCGGCGATTTCGTTGGCGCGGGCATAGGTCTGCTGGAACAGGGCGTCGTTGGCGGTGGTCGCCAGCAACGGCCGCAGCACCGCCACCGCGCGCGCACCGCTGGCCTTGCTGTTGCGCTCGGCCAGCACCTGCGCATAGCTGAGCGCCAACGCGCGATGGGTCGGCATCCGCGCCAGCAGGGTTTCGAAGCGCTTGTCGGCTTCGGCGATGCGGCCGGCCTTGGCCTCGGCCTCGCCGAGGCTGATCTGCAGCCACAGGCTGTCCGGGTGCGCGGCCTGCACCGGGGCGAGTTCCTGCAGCGCGGCGGCCTCGTCGCCGGCGCGCAGGTGGGCATAGGCCAGGCCGTAGCGCTGGGCATCGTCCAGCGGTTTCTTCGCCGCCATCTGCTGGTATTCGCGCACCGCCTGCGCCGGGGTGTTGGCGCTGAGCACGCGCAGGCGCTCGCGCGCCCAGCCGTAATCGCCGGTCGCGCCGCGGCCGCGCGGGCCCTGGGTCTGGATCCGCAACCCGGCCGGCAGCAGCGGATTGCTGGCGATGCTGCTGCCGGCGGTCGGCGCGGCGTTTTTCTCCAGCTTGGCGGCGCGTTCGCGCGCCTCGCTGATGCGGGTCAGGGTGATCGGGTGGGTCTGCAGGTAACCGGGCGTGCGGCTGCGCTCGTCGCCCTGGTTGATCCGCACCACCGACTGCAGGGTCTCGAAGAAATCCGCCATCGCTTCCGGGTCGAAGCCGGCATTGGCCAGGGTGCGGATGCCGATCCGGTCGGCCTCGGCTTCGTTGTCGCGGGTGTAGTCGATCTGCCGCTGCTGCAGCAGGCCGAGGCCACCGAGCACCGCGGCCTGGGTGGCGTCGCCGCCGGAGGTGCCGCCGGCCTGCTGGGCGGCGACGATCGCGCCCAGCGTGGCCAGCAGGATCGGCAGGCTGTCGCGCTGCGCCCGCTCCGCGCCGCGCAGCACGTGCTGCTGGGTGACGTGGGAGATTTCATGGGCCAGCACGCCGGCCACTTCGTCCTC
>CAYYHP010000305.1:0-1713 GCA_964471815.1 uncultured Rhodanobacteraceae bacterium | reverse complement strand
CGAAGGCCGCGTCCGACCACCTGGTCCGCGCCTTCCACCACACCTACGGCCTGCCCACGCTGACCACCAATTGCAGCAACAACTACGGTCCGTACCACTTCCCGGAAAAGCTCATCCCGCTGGTGATCGCCAAGGCGCTGGCTGGCGAACCGCTGCCGGTGTACGGCGACGGCAAGCAGGTGCGCGACTGGCTGTTCGTGAGCGACCACTGCGAGGCGATCCGCACCGTGCTGGCCAGGGGCCGCGTGGGCGAGACCTACAATGTCGGCGGCAATGCCGAGAAGCAGAACATCGAGGTGGTGAAGGCGATCTGCGCGCTGCTCGACCAGCGCCGCCCGCGCGAGGACGGGCAGCCGCGCGAATCGCAGATCGCCTACGTCGCCGACCGCCCGGGCCACGATCGCCGTTACGCGATCGATGCATCGAAGCTGCGCGACGAACTGGGCTGGGAGCCGAAATACGATTTCGAGCGCGGCATCGCCGAAACCATCGACTGGTACCTCGACCACCAGGACTGGGTGAAGCGCGTGCTCGACGGTTCGTATCGCCTTGAGCGGATCGGAGCCGCCGCATGAGCGCGACGCAACGCAAGGGCATTATCCTCGCCGGCGGTTCCGGCACCCGGCTGTATCCGATCACCCAGGCGATCAGCAAGCAGCTGTTGCCGGTGTACGACAAGCCGATGGTCTATTACCCGCTCAGCGTGTTGATGCTGGCCGGCATCCGCGAAGTGCTGGTGATCAATACCCCGCACGAGCAGGCGCTGTTCCGCAACCTGCTGGGCGATGGTTCGCAGTGGGGCATGAAGATCGAGTACGCCGCGCAGCCGAGCCCGGACGGGCTGGCGCAGGCCTTCCTGATCGGCCGCGACTTCCTTGCCGGCGGCCCGAGTTGCCTGGTCCTCGGCGACAACATCTTCTATGGCCACGGCCTGACCGAACTGCTGCAACGCGCGGATGCGCGCGAGCAGGGCGCCACCGTGTTCGGTTACTGGGTGCGCGATCCCGAGCGTTACGGCGTGGCCGAGTTCGATGCCTCCGGCAAGGTGGTCGGGCTGGAAGAGAAGCCGGCAAAACCCAAGTCCAACTATGCGGTCACCGGCCTGTACTTCTACGACGGCCGCGCCAGCGACTTCGCCGCCGGGCTGAAACCGTCGCCGCGCGGCGAGCTCGAGATCACCGACCTCAACCGCTGCTACCTCGACGACGATTCGCTGCAGCTGGAGAAGATGGGCCGCGGTTACGCCTGGCTGGATACCGGCACCCACGAGTCGCTGGTCGAGGCCTCGACCTACATCGAGACCATCGAGAAACGGCAGGGCCTGCGCGTGTGCTGCCCGGAGGAGATCGCCTTCCACAACGGCTGGATCGACGCCGACCAGCTGCGCGCCCTGGCGGCGCCGTTGGCCAAGAACGGCTATGGCCAGTACCTGTTGAGCCTGCTCGAGCACGGCCGCATCGAGTGAGCCCAAACGCATGAAACTGATCGAAACCGGCTTGCCGGGCTGCGTGGTGGTCGAGCCGGCGGTGTACGGCGACGAGCGCGGCTATTTCTACGAAGGCTGGAACGCCGCGCGTTTCGCCGAGCATGGCCTGCCGACGCAGTTCGTGCAGCACAACGTCTCGCGCTCGCAACGTGGCGTGCTGCGCGGCCTGCACTACCAGTGGCCCGGCAACGTGCAGGGCAAGCTGGTGAGCGTGCTGGAAGGCGAGG
>CAYYHP010000304.1:0-1758 GCA_964471815.1 uncultured Rhodanobacteraceae bacterium | reverse complement strand
TCGAGGAATGCGGCGACGGCGACCTCGTTCGCGGCATTGAGCACGGTCGGTGCGGTGCCGCCCGTGCGCAGCGCGGCATAGGCGAGCGGCAGGCAGCGGAAGTTGTCCGGATCGGGTGCCTCGAACTCCAGCCGCGCGAGTGCGACGAGATCGAGCGGTTTCACGCCGGCGGCGACGCGCTCGGGCCAGGCCAGCGCGTGCGCGAGCGCGGTACGCATGTCCGGGTTGCCGAGCTGGGCGAGCATCGACCCGTCCACATATTCGACCAGCGAGTGGATGATGCTCTGCGGATGCACGACGACGTCGATCGCCTCCGGCGCGACGCCGAACAGGAAGTGCGCCTCGATGACCTCGAGACCCTTGTTCATCAGCGTGGCCGAATCGACCGAGATCTTGCGGCCCATGCGCCAGTTCGGGTGCGCGACCGCCTGTTCCGGCGTGATCGCGGCGAGCTCGTCCCGGCGCCGGCCGCGGAACGGCCCGCCCGAGGCGGTCAGCAGCAGGCGGCGCACGCCGGTCCGCGCATCGCGCGCATGGCCGCGCGGCAGGCACTGGAAGATCGCGTTGTGCTCGGAATCGACCGGGATCAGCTCGCCACCGCCCACGGCCAGCGCGTCGCGCAGCAGCGGCCCGGCCATCACCACGGCCTCCTTGTTCGCGAGCAGCAGACGCTTGCCGGCACGTGCGGCGGCGAGCGTCGAGCCGAGTCCGGCCGCACCGACGATCGCGGCGACGACGGTATCGCAGATGTCCGAGGCAGCTGCTTCCGCGAGCGCGCGCTCGCCGCTGGCGACGGGTATGGTGAGGCCGAGCTCGCCGAGGCGCGCCTGCAGGGCGTTTTCGCAGGCTGGGTCGGCAATGATCGCAAGATCGGGCCGGTGCCGCGCGCACAACGCGGCAAGAGCCTCGACGTTGCGATGCGCGGCGAGCACGCTCGCGCGGAACCGCTCGGGATGGCGGGCGATGACGTCGAGCGCGCTCGTGCCGATCGAGCCGGTCGCGCCGAAGATCGCGATACGTCTCATGATCCGAGCAGCAGGGCGCGTCCCGCGGCCCAGATCGGCATGGCCGCGAATACGCTGTCGAGCCGGTCGAGCATGCCGCCATGACCCGGGAACAACGTGCCGGAGTCCTTGACGCTCGAATGGCGCTTGATCAGGCTCTCGAACAGGTCGCCGACGATCGACAGCGCGACCGTCACCAGCGCCAGCAGCACGAAGCCGGCGAGCAGTA
The DNA here is from genome assembly GCA_964471815.1 of uncultured Rhodanobacteraceae bacterium. GTDB lineage: Bacteria > Pseudomonadota > Gammaproteobacteria > Xanthomonadales > Rhodanobacteraceae > Tahibacter. Next base: position 525 of record CAYYHP010000304.1, on the reverse strand, counting down.
CCCCGCGTACCCCGAGCAGCCAGGCGCCCACGCCGCCGGTCAGCGCCGCGCCGGTCAGCGCCCCGTACACGCCAGCCCAGGTCTTGCCGGGGCTGATGCGTGGCGCGAGTCTGGTCCGGCCCCAGCGACTGCCGGTGAAGTACGCGGCGCTGTCGGCGACCCAGACTAGGACCAGACCGAAGAGCACCCAGGCCGGGCCGTCACGGCCGTCGCCATGCACCTCCATCAGCGCGACCCAGGCCGGCATGACGGCCAGTGTGCCGGCCGCGAGCTTCAGCGCGACGTTGTCGCGGGTCGGTGCCGCGGCGAACGAGAAATGGCCGAGCCACCACATCGCCAGCGGCCACCAGGCCAGGCCGGCGAGGATCGCGCTCCACCAGAACACGCCCTCGCGTCCGAGCCAGAGCAGGCCGAACAGCACGGCGGCTCCGCCTACCAGCGCGGCACGGACGGCGCGGCTGCCGATGCCGAGCAGGCGCGTCCATTCCCACAATGCGACGAGGAAGGCCGTGCCTGCGATCGGCG
>CAYYHP010000303.1:0-1776 GCA_964471815.1 uncultured Rhodanobacteraceae bacterium | reverse complement strand
TCAGGCCAGTAAACGAAATCCCCCGGAAACATCGACTGCAAGCCCTTTCCGGCGAGGACGGGGGCCTGCATTGCTTAGCCCGATATGTTACCCTACCGCTTCTGACCAACTGCCTACAAAACCCCGCGCTCAGGCGCGCGTCGCCGCTTATCGCCCTCCTTGGGGCGACTCAGGCCTTGCGATGCCACCAAGCGCCGGACGCGGGCTTCACTCCTCCGACCCATGAGTCTCACCTCCCAGGATATTGAGCGGATCGCGCATCTCGCCCGCATTGCCGTGACGCCCGGCGACGTTGCTGACGTTCAGGCCAAACTTTCCGGCATCTTCAAACTGATAGACGAGATGCAGGCGGTGAATACCCAGGGCGTCGAGCCGATGTCGCATGGCCTCGACATGGTGCTTCGTCTGCGTGACGACGCCGTGACCGAGGCGAACGAGCGTGACAAGTATCAGAAGAATGCACCGGCCGCGGCCGACGGCTATTACCTGGTGCCGAAGGTGATCGAGTAATGAGCTGGAACACCTTTGCCACTGTTGCCGAGACCAAGCTTGCGCTTGACGAAAAGCAAGTCAGCGCCGTCGAGCTCGCCACCCACTACCTCGCCCGCGCCGACGCGCTGAACCCGACGCTCAACGCCTACATCACGCTTGACCGCGAAAAGACGCTCGCCGAGGCCAGTGCTGCCGATGCCCGCCGCGCCAGCGGTGACGCCGCGCCGCTGCTCGGTGTACCCATCGCGCACAAGGACATCTACCTGATCGACGGCTGGCGCACCACCTGCGGTTCGCGCATGCTCGAGAACTTCGTCGCGCCATACACCTCAACGGTCGTCAAGTACATGGCGGACGCGGGCATGGTCACGCTCGGCAAGCTCAACATGGACGAGTTCGCCATGGGCTCGTCGAACGAAACCTCGTACTTCGGCACAGTCAAGAACCCGTGGGACCTTTCGCGGGTTCCCGGGGGCTCGTCTGGCGGCTCGGCGGCAGCCGTCGCCGCCGGCCTCGCGCCCGCCTCGACCGGCACAGACACCGGCGGCTCGATCCGGCAGCCGGCGATGTTCTGCAACCTGACCGGACTCAAGCCGACGTATGGCGTCTGCTCGCGCTACGGCATCATCGCCTTTGCGTCCTCGCTTGACCAGGCCGGCCCGTTCGCGCAAACGGCTGAGGATTGCGCGCTGCTGCTCAACGCGATGGCCGGCTTTGACCCGCACGACGCCACCTCGCTGGATCGACCGAAAGAGGACTACACGCGCGACCTCAACAAACCGCTCGCAGGGCTGCGCATCGGCCTGCCGAAGGAATTCTTCGGCGATGGCGTCGCGCCAGACATCGCCCGCGCCGTGGATGCCGCGCTCGACGTCTACCGCAAACTGGGCGCCACAACGGTCGAAATCTCGCTGCCCAACGTCAAGTATTCGGTCCCCGCGTACTACGTGGTAGCACCCGCCGAGGCGTCGAGCAACCTCTCGCGCTTCGACGGCGTTCGCTACGGCCACCGCGCCGAAAAGTACGACGATCTGCTCGACATGTACAAGAAGAGCCGCGCCGAGGGCTTCGGCGCGGAGGTCAAGCGCCGCATCCTGATTGGCACCTATGTGCTGTCGCACGGCTACTACGATGCCTATTACCTGCAGGCGGGCAAGCTGCGCCGCCTGATTGCCGAGGATTTCAAGCGCGCCTACGAGGTGTGCGATCTGGTGATGGGACCGACGGCTCCCGAGAGCGCGTTCCAGTTCGGCGCCAAGAGCGATGATCCGGTCAAGATGTACC
>CAYYHP010000302.1:0-1811 GCA_964471815.1 uncultured Rhodanobacteraceae bacterium | reverse complement strand
TCGCGCACGATGGCCTCGCCTCCCGGCTGGCATGAGCGGACGAAGCAACGCATGAAGGCGATGGGGTTCAAGGACGTGCGTGTGCGCCTGCACCCTGGTCGCCACAAGGCCGAGCGCACGCTCGACGAGGATCTCGACGGTGCGTCGCTGTGCGTGATCTGGAGCAGCTCAAGCGGCGTGCGCGCGCTGGCCAGAGGCATTCCGACGGTGTATTGCGCGCCGCACTGGATCCTGAGTTCGGCCGCGGGCCGCGGGCTCGAGACGGTCTTTGATCCACCGCACAGCGACCACGATCGGCTGGAGGCCTTCCAACGCATGGCGCACGCGCAGTGGCGTGTCGACGAGATCGAGGCGGGAACGCCGTTCGCTCGGATGCTCGAGCGACTGGAGGATGCTCGGTGGTGACGGGATACCCAATCGGCGGGAAGCCGAAATCGCAGCAGATCTGTCTGGACTTCGTGCGCTCCTGCGGCGGGCAGGTCGCCGGCGAGCTGCGCGATGGGCCGGCGTTCTTCTATGGTGTGGTCGCGGGCGCGAACAAGGATATCTTCGACGCGGCGCGTGCGCGCGCGGCCGCCGGCGGTGCGCCGATCTACTACTGCGACAACTCGTACTTCGACGCCGAGCGCCAGCAGTCATTTCGGATCACGCGCAACCGGCTCCAGCACACAGGAATCGGCATCTCGACCTGCGAGCGGTTCGATCGACTCGCGATCGACATCCAGCCGTGGCGCGATGTCGGCCAGCACATCGTGGTCTGCCCGCAGTCGGACCCGTTCATGCGCGACGTCGTGGGCTACCCCGGCGACTGGCTCGCCGACGTGACGGCAGAGCTGAACCTGCTGACGCAGCGTCCGCTGCGCATCCGTCACTGGAACCGCGACAAGGGGGCGCTCGCCGCGACGCTTGGCCAGGACCTCGCCGGTGCGCATGCCCTGGTGACCTGGTCCAGTGCCGCAGCCGTCACCGCCATCCTCGCCGGCATCCCGGCCTTCGTGATGTCGCCCGATTGCGCCGCCGCGCCGATGAGCGCGGGTCCGCTGTCGCAGATCAATTCGCCGCTGAAGCCAACCGGCCGACGCGATTGGGCGGGCGTGCTCGCCGACAACGAGTGGTCCATCTCGGAGATCCGGGACGGCACTGCATGGAGGATGCTGAATGCGCAAGAGTGATCGCGGCTGGTTCGTCACGGAGGGCCGCGACGGCGATCGCACGCTCGAACAGCAGATGGAAGGACTGGAAGCGTTGGTGCAGCAGGTCCGGAACAAGAGCGTGCTGGACTTCGGCTGCGCCGAAGGGCTCATCGGGATCTTGCTCGCCAAATACGGTGCAAAGTCTGTGACCGGCTTCGACTCCGTGGCCGCTCACCTCGAGGTCGGCCGGCGTATGGCGCGCGAGGAGGGCGTCGACGTGCTGCTCGTCGACGCGAACCTGAACGACTACGACCTGAGTACGTACGAGCAGGCAGACGTCGTCTTGCTGCTCGCGATCCTGCACAAGCTGCGCAACCCGACGCACTTCGCGCGCGTGGCCGCGACGCTGGCCAAGGATCTGATCGTGGTGCGCCTGCCGCCGAGCGGCTTGGTCATCAAGGACATGCGCAGCATGATGGTCCCGCACGATATCGGCAAGGTGCTGGCCGACGAAGGCTTCGCGCCGCCGGAAGTCGTGCCGACCGTCAACGGCGAGTGGCTGGGGTACTTCCGACGGGTGAATGGGAAGGGAGAGGTCGGCGAGATGGGACCCCGTGACGAGCCCGGCGAGCCCGCTCCGGAACCAATTGCGCCTGCGCCGTCACCCGCACCGGCGCC
>CAYYHP010000301.1:0-1813 GCA_964471815.1 uncultured Rhodanobacteraceae bacterium | reverse complement strand
CCATGGAGGTCATGCTCGGTACGCCGCTGGTGCAGGACTACATCCGCAAGGGCGAGATCCACAAGCTCAAGGAAGTGATGAAGGAATCCACCAACCTCGGCATGAAGACCTTCGACCAGAGCCTGTTCGAGCTGTATCAGGCTGGCGAGATCAGTTACGAGGATGCACTGCGCCACGCCGACTCGGCGAATGAGGTGCGCCTGCGGATCAAGCTCGCCCAGGGTGGCGACGCGCACACCCTCAGCCAGGGCCTCGACGGCGTGGAATTGATGGAGAGCTGAGCGCGCGGGCAGGCGTCGGGCCGATCACGCAATGCGTGCCCGTGCGCGATGACGTCAGCCTGCAGCCCGCCGCGGTGTGGCGACGGGCTGCAGGCTACGGACTACGGAGTGGGCGCGCGGTACCGCACGTGCTGTGCCGTGCGCAGGCCGCGCTCGCCCAGTTCGACGCTGACGTCGCCATAGTCCATCCACTCGCGGTAGCGCGCATACATCTGGCGCTGGATGTCCAGGAAGGCGGTCTGCTGCGGATCGCCCTTGGGTGCGAGCTTGTCGAAGAACTGTGCGTAGAGTCCGTAGATCTCGCCGCTGAAGCGCAGGTGCAGCAGCATCCGCCCATCGCCGGCAGGCGCGGCGAGATAGGCGCCGACCGCTGCCTCCGCGTCGTCACCGATGGCCAGCGCCAGAGCGCCGGTACTGCTCGCCGCGAAGATCTTCCTGTCCGGCAATGCCGAGGGCGCTGGCAGCTGCACCGGCTTGCCGTCGGTAGCGAGCTTTATGTCCTTGAGATCGGGCACGGCCAGCTGGGCCATGCTGACGATCAGCAGCGGATTGTCGCTGGCGATCAGCACGCGCATCGCGAGCTGTTTCGTATCCGGCATGCCGTTCGCATCCAGCGCGAAACGGTCGAGGGTCACGCGCAAGCCGAGAATGTTGCTGAACGGCGGCGGGACTGTGCGTTCGAGGCTGGTCTTCAGCTCGGCCATGCCGGTGTTCAGGCTAGCGAGCTTCCCGCACCGGTAGGGTGACGCAGTGACCGCATTGGCCTGCTTGAGCAGGAAGTCCTTCCACTTCAGCACCGGTACCGCGAGGGCCATGTCGGCCAGCGCCTTGTCGTCGGCTGCCATGCCGGGCAAGGGCTGCGCGAGGGATTTCATCTGCTCGCGCAGCGCGGGGTCGAGTTCCAGCTCGGTGACGAAGGTCTGTTCCTGTGCGTCGAGGCGGGTCGCGCCGAAGGTCAGGCGTGGTGCCTTGGCCGCGATGCCGGCGATCTCGGCGCGGCAGGTTGGGTCCAGGTCGGCGTCCTTGGCATCGAGCGCCCGCGCGAAATCCGCGTCGCTGCCTTGCAGTGGCGTGGAAAGGATCTGCGCGATGCGGGTGAGGTCGACGTAACCCGATCCGTAGGCCAGGTAGCCGCGCTCCTGGTTCAGGCGTTCGAGCGCGCCGCTGGCGGCGAGGCTCTTTGCCGGGCGATCGAGGCCGAGCAACTGCCTGAGCGTGGCGTCCGGTGCACCCTTCGGTGCGAGCGCGAGCACGAGCTGCCGGCCTTCCAGCGCCAGCATGCCGGACAGCGGCGCATCGGCCGGGCCGAGGCGCCAGTATTCCTGCTCGCCGATCTTGGCTACGGCGAGTTTCTCGCCGGTCTTGGCCTCGACCCGACCGAGCATCGCGCGGAAGGCCTGCGGATCGGCGAGTTCGAGCCGCATCACCGGCGCCAGGCCGATGCCGTACAGCACCGCGTGCGCTTCCGGCGTGAAGCCGATCTCGCGCCATTTCTCCGGCGTATCGCGGTCGCGGATCTCGGCGAGGACGGC
>CAYYHP010000300.1:0-1823 GCA_964471815.1 uncultured Rhodanobacteraceae bacterium | reverse complement strand
GCCGTCTTGTAGCGCACCTGCTTGAGCGCGAAGCTGGAGCGGATTTTCTCGATGTCGGGAATGGGCGTGAGCTGCTCCAGGATGAAGCGCTCCAGCGCGGCAATGTCGGTCACCACCACGCGGATGAGGTAGTCGGAGTCGCCCGTCATCAGGTAGCACTCCATCACCTCGTCGTGCTCCGAGATGCGCTGCTCGAAGCGCGCCAACGCCTCCTTGCTCTGCGTCTTCAGGCTGATGCTGATGAACACGTTCAGCCCCAGGCCCAGCCGGGCGGCGTCGGCCAGCGCCACGTAGCGGCGGATCACGCCGCGCTCCTGCAAGGCCTTCACGCGCGCCAGGCAGGGCGATGGCGACAGGCCGACGCGGCGCGCCAGCTCCACGTTGGACAAGGCGCCGTCTTCCTGCAACTGGCGCAGGATGCGCAGATCCATGGAATCGAGTTCATGCTGCATTTATATGTTTATACGGCATTTTGTGCTTTCAAATATGGTTTTATGGAGATGTTCGGCAGAACATTCTGTGATGAACCGCATACAGTTCAGACATGAACGCACCGAGCCTTCCTCCCTTCATTCAGTCCCTGGCCGACCCCGGCCACGACGCCGATCCCGCCGAAACCGCCGAGTGGCGCGAAGCCTTTGCCGCGCTGGTTCAGTCGCAGGGCGCGCCGCGGGCGCGCTTCATGCTCGATGAACTGGCGCGCCTGGCCCGGCAGGCGGCCATCGGCTGGCAACCCGATCTGAACACGCCCTACGTCAACACCGTGGCGGCCGACGCGCAGCCCGACTACCCCGGCGACCTAGCGCTGGAAGAGCGCCTGTGCGCGCTGATGCGCTGGAACGCGCTGGCCATGGTGGTGCGCGCCAACCAGGCCTACGGCGAACTGGGCGGCCACATCGCCAGCTACGCCAGCGCGGCGGACCTGTTCGAGACTGGCTTCAACCACTTCTTCCATGCCCGCGAGGGCCTGGGTGCGGGCCAGCACCGGGGCGACCTGGTGTTCTTCCAGCCGCACAGCGCGCCCGGCGTGTACGCGCGCGCCTTCCTCGAAGGGCGTTTGAGCGAGCAGGACCTCATGCACTACCGCCAGGAGATCACCGCCCCGGCGCAGGGCGCGCGCGGCCTCAGCAGCTACCCGCACCCCTGGCTCATGCCCGACTTCTGGCAGTTTCCGACGGGCTCCATGGGCATCGGCCCCATCAGCAGCATTTACCACGCGCGCTTCATGCGCTACCTCACGCACCGCGGACTGCTGGACTGCGCTGGCCGCAAAGACACAGAAGGACGCACCGCGATGCGGCGCGTGTGGGGCGTGTTCGGCGACGGCGAGATGGACGAGCCCGAGAGCATGAGCGCGCTCACGCTCGCCGCGCGCGAGGGCCTGGACAACCTCGTCTGGGTGGTCAACTGCAACCTGCAGCGCCTGGACGGCCCGGTGCGCGGCAACGGCCGCATCATCGACGAGCTGGAGCGCCTGTTTGCAGGCGCAGGCTGGAACGTGGTCAAGCTGGTCTGGGGCAGCGACTGGGACGGCCTGTTTGCCCGCGACCTGACCGGAGCGCTGGTGCGCACGCTGGAAGGCACGGTCGATGGGCAAATGCAGACCTTTGCCGCCAAGGACGGCCGCTTCAACCGCGACAACTTCTTCGGCCAGAACCCAGAACTCGCGGCGCTGGCCCAGGGTATGACGGACGAACAGATCGACCGCCTGAAGCGCGGCGGGCACGACCTCGTCAAGATCCACGCCGCCTATGCTGCCGCTGCCGCCCACAAGGGCCAGCCCACCGTGATCCTGGCGCACACCAAGAAGGGCTATGGCATGG
>CAYYHP010000299.1:0-1840 GCA_964471815.1 uncultured Rhodanobacteraceae bacterium | reverse complement strand
GGACCGGTGAGATCGGTCAGGCGCGCAGGGTCGAGCTGCAGGCCGCGCTCCTTCAGCTGAGCGGCGATGGACGGCAGCTGGGCCGGCTGCCACATGCCCTCGTCGGCATGCGCGGCAGCGGTGAGACAGAGCCCTAACAGGGTGATGATCTGAACGGGACGCACGGCGGCCGCCTCCTTGTGATACGTGATGGGAAGGTGCGGCTTATGCCGCAACTCCGCCGTGTTTCCAAGCCCCGTGAGTCCTGATGCGTCCGAATACCGCGGCAATGCACCATCGCCCGCCACGCTGCAGACCGGGCCGTATAATCCGTGCCCCGATGCATCGTTCCCCCCGAGGTCCCGCATGCCGCAGACGATGAAGGCCCTGGTCAAGCGCGAAGCCGCCCGCGGCCTCTGGATGGAGGAAGTGCCGCTGCCGGAGATCGGCCCGAACGACGTGCTGATCCGGCTCGAGAAGACCGCGATCTGCGGCACCGACCTGCACATCTACAAATGGGACGAGTGGGCGCAGCGCACGATCCGCCCCGGTCTCGTCATCGGCCACGAGTTCGTCGGCCGTATCGTGGACATGGGCGCCGGCGTGCGCGGCTATCACGTCGGCCAGCGCGTCTCGGCCGAGGGCCACATCGTCTGCGGCGTATGCCGCAACTGCCGCGCCGGCCGCCAGCACCTCTGCCCGAACACGGTCGGCATCGGCGTGAACCGCAACGGCGCGTTTGCCGAATACGTCGCCGTGCCGGCCTCGAACCTGTGGCCGATCCCGGACCAGATCCCGAGCGAGCTCGCCGCGTTCTTTGACCCCTACGGCAACGCCGCGCACTGCGCGCTCGAATTCGACGTGATCGGCGAGGACGTGCTGATCACCGGCGCCGGTCCGATCGGCATCATCGCCGCCGGCATCTGCAAGCACATCGGCGCGCGCAACGTGGTCGTCACCGACGTCAACGACTACCGCCTGAAGCTGGCCGCCGACATGGGCGCGACCCGCGTAGTCAACGTCGCCAACACCAAGCTCAAGGACGTGATGGCCGACCTGCACATGGAAGGCTTCGACGTGGGCCTGGAGATGAGCGGCAACCCGCGCGCGTTCGGCGACATGCTCGACTGCATGTACAACGGCGGCAAGATCGCGATGCTCGGCATCATGCCCAAGGGCGCCGGCGTGGACTGGGACAAGATCATCTTCAAGGGCCTGGTCCTGCACGGCATCTACGGCCGGCGCATGTACGAGACCTGGTACAAGATGACCCAGATGGTGCTCACCGGCTTCCCGCTGGCCAAGGTGCTCACCCACCAGCTCCATATCGACGACTTCCAGAAGGGCTTCGACCTGATGGAATCCGGCAACTGCGGCAAGGTGGTGTGCTCGTGGAATTGAGCGCGGCCTAGCCTCTAGCGGGAAGCAGCGCCATGGATTGGGCGCGCATCCGGTCCGCGATGTACCGGTCGGCGCACGCCGGCATGCCGCAATCGGCGGCGACGGCGCGGATCGCGATCGCTGCGAAGCCGTGCCGGCGTCGTGACGTCAAGGTTCGACCACGATCTTCGCCGACGCGCGCCGCGCCTTGGCACGCGCAGTCTCGACGTCCGCATCGCGCGCCAGCGTGACGGCCATGCGCCGCCGCCCCTTCACTTCCGGCTTGCCGAACAGGCGCACTGCGGTATCCGGTTCGACCAACGCCTCGGCCACGCCGTGATAGCGCGGCCGCCGGCCTTCGCCCTCGGCGAGCACCGCGCACGAAGCCGACGGGCCGAGCTGGCGGATCACCGGAATCGGCAGGCCAAGGATCGCGCGCGCATGCAGCGCGAACTCTGAGAGATCCTGCGAGATCAGCGTG
>CAYYHP010000298.1:0-1841 GCA_964471815.1 uncultured Rhodanobacteraceae bacterium | reverse complement strand
CCTTCATCGCCTCGGCGGAAGGCGGCATGGACATCGAGCAGGTCGCGCACGAGAAGCCGGAAGCGATCAAGACGCTGCACGTGAACTACGTGCAGGGCCTGCAGCCGTACCAGACCCGCGACCTCGGCTTCGCGCTGGGCCTGAACGCCAAGCAGGTCGGCCAGCTGAGCAAGATCATGCTGGGCCTGTTCAAGCTGTTCAACGACAAGGACCTGGCGCTGGTCGAACTGAACCCGCTGGCGATCCTCACCAGCGGCGACCTGGCCGTGCTCGACGGCAAGATCAATTCCGACGACAACGCCAACTTCCGCCACGCCGACCTGGTCGCCATGCGCGACACCCGCCAGGAAGACGAGACCGAAGTGCTTGCGTCGAAGTACGACCTCAACTACGTGACCATGGACGGCAACATCGGCTGCATGGTCAACGGCGCGGGCCTGGCGATGGCGACCATGGACGTGATCAAGTTGAACGGCGGCGAGCCGGCCAACTTCCTCGACGTCGGCGGCGGCGCCAACAAGGAAAAGGTCACCGAGGCGTTCAAGCTGATCCTGCGCTCGCCGTCGGTGAAGGCGATCTTCGTCAACATCTTCGGCGGCATCGTCCGCTGCGACATGATCGCCGAGGGCATCATCGCCGCGGTCAAGGAAGTGGGCGTCAAGGTGCCGGTGATCGTGCGCCTGGAAGGCACCAACGTGGATGCCGGCAAGGAACTGCTGAAGAACTCCGGCCTGGCCATCACCCCGGCCGACGACATCAACGATGGCGCGAAGAAGGCGGTTGCGGCCGTCGCCAACGCCGCCTGATCCACACCTTCGAGGAATCCGAAATGGCAGTTTTGATCAACAAGAACACGAAGGTGCTGGTGCAGGGCTTCACCGGTTCGCAGGGCACCTTCCACGCGCAGCAGATGCTCGACTACGGCACCCAGGTCGTGGGCGGCGTGACCCCGGGCAAGGGCGGGACCCAGCACCTCGGCCTGCCGGTGTTCGACACCATGGAACAGGCGGTCAAGGCGACCGGCGCCGATGCCTCGGTGATCTACGTGCCGCCGCCGTTCGCGGCCGACGCGATCCTGGAAGCGGCCGATGCCGGCATCAAGGTCATCGTCTGCATCACCGAAGGCATCCCGGTGCTGGACATGATGCGGGTCAAGAACACCCTCAAGGGCTACCCGGGCGTGGTCCTGGTCGGCCCCAACTGCCCCGGCGTGATCACCCCGGGCGAGTGCAAGATCGGCATCATGCCGGGCCATATCCACATGCCGGGCAAGGTCGGCATCGTCTCGCGTTCCGGCACGCTGACCTATGAAGCGGTCAAGCAGACCACGGACGCGGGCCTCGGCCAGAGCACCTGCATCGGCATCGGCGGCGACCCGATCAACGGCACCAATTTCATCGACGCGCTGAAGCTGTTCCAGGACGACCCGCAGACCGAAGGCATCATCATGGTCGGCGAGATCGGCGGTTCGGCCGAGGAAGAAGCGGCCGAGTACATCGCCAAGCACGTGACCAAGCCGGTGGTCGGCTTCATCGCCGGCGCCAGCGCGCCGAAGGGCAAGCGCATGGGCCATGCCGGCGCGATCGCCTCGGGCGGTTCGGGCACGGCCGAAGGCAAGTTCGCGGCGATGGAAGCGGCGGGCGTGACCACGGTGAAGTCGCCGGGCGACCTCGGCGCGGCGATCGCCAAGCGCCTCGCCAAGTAAACTGCCGCCACACGCAGCAGATCGAAGGGCCGCCGCGTGCGGCCCTTCGCATTTTTCGAGGACGGTTCGATGTCGCAAACGCTCCGCATCGCGATGGCGCAGTTCGATTTCCCGGTCGGCGACGTGGCCGGCAACC
>CAYYHP010000297.1:0-1873 GCA_964471815.1 uncultured Rhodanobacteraceae bacterium | reverse complement strand
GGCCTCGCCGGGCTCGGCGATCTCGTGCTGACCTGCACGGGTGATCTTTCACGCCAGCGCCGCCTCGGTCTCGCGCTCGGCGCGGGCATACCGCTCGAGCGCGAGACCGAGGCGGCGATTGCGTGAAAGATCACCCGTGCAGGTCAGCACGAGATCGCCGAGCCCGGCGAGGCCCATCAGCGTTTCCGCGCGCCCGCCGAGCGCCACGCCGAGGCGCAGCATCTCGTTCAACCCGCGCGTGATCAGGCCGGCACGCGCGTTCAGGCCGAGGCGCATGCCGTCGGCGACACCGGTCGCCACGGCGAGCACGTTCTTCATCGCGCCGCCGAGTTCGGCGCCGAGCATGTCGGTACCGGTATAGGCGCGGAAGGTCGGCCCATGCAGGAGGCTGGCGACCTGCCGCGAGAAGTCGGCATTGGCCGAGTGCACGGTGACCGCGGTCGGCAGGCCGGCCGCGACCTCACGCGCGAACGAAGGTCCGGTGACGATCGCGCCCGGTGAATCCGGCAACCGCTCGGCCACCAGCTCGTGCAGGAAGCGGCCGGTTCCGGGCTCGAAACCTTTGGTCGCCCAGGCCAGGCCGCAGCCACGGCGCAGGTGGCGGGCGATTTCGGCAAGCAGACTGCCGAAGGCATGGCTCGGCGTGACGATCAGCACGATGTCGGACGCACCGACCACGCCGGCGAGGTCGCTGGCGTAGCGCAGCTCGGCCGGCAGGGTGCATTCGGGCAGGTAGCGCCGGTTGCAGCGCGTGTCGGCCATCTCGGCGATGGCCTGCGCATCGCGCCCCCAGAGCGTGGTCGGCACGCCATTGCGCGCGAGCAGCGCGGCCAGCGCCGTGCCCCACGAGCCGGCGCCGAGCACGCCGACCGCGGGTTGCGGCGAATGGGCGAAAGCGTCGTTCACGAGCACGAGCCAGTGCGGAATGCCGCGCCCCGGGCAGGGGCGCAGACGCCGGGGAGCCTCGGTCAGGCGTTGGCGGCCGGTGTCTCGCCGGCGGCGGTCTCGGCGCGACGGCGGGCGGCCTCGGCATACAGCGCGTCGAAGTTGATCGGCTGCAGCAGGAACGGCGGGAAGCCCCCGTTCTGGATCAGATCCGCGACGGCCTGGCGCGCATACGGGAACAGCACGTTCGGACAATAGCTCCCGAGCACCGCGTCGCGGCTCGCCTCGTCGAAGCCGGCCACGCCGAAGATGCCGGCCTGCTGGACCTCGGCGAGATAGGCGGTCTTTTCGCCGATCTTGCAGGTCACGGTGACGTTCAGCACGAGCTCGTAGACATCCTGGGCGAGCGTGGTGACCTGCTGGCCGAGGTTGAGCTGGATCTGCGGCTGGCCCTGCTCCTGGAACACGTACGGCGCGTTCGGCGCCTCGAACGAAGCGTCCTTGATGTAGATCTTCTGGATGTTGAGCTGGGCCTGGTTCGTGGCCTGGCCGTTGGGCTGGTTCTCTGCCATGGGACTGCTCCGAGCGGGAAAGGGGCGAAAAAAAGGGGCGCGAGTATCCCACAGTTTGGCCGCGCCCGGCAGTTCGCAAGCGCGCCCGCACAAGCCGTCGGTCCGGCCGGCACGGCGCTGGCTACGGGTGCGTCTGCTTGCCCGCGGACGGATCGGCTGGTATAAAGCGCGGCTCGCCTCGCGGCGCCCGTTCCGGGCCGCAGGTCCCGGCATGCGGTACGGGGCCTGTCCGCAGTCGACCGACTCACGCAGGCGTCTGCCGGCACCGCATGGCATCTGATCGATGCCGCCGGGCCGATGCCGTCCTGGCCAAGGACGGCGCCCTTCGATGCACGAGGTATGTATGTCCCGCATTTGCCAAGTTACCGGCAAGGGCGTGCAGAGCGGCAACAACGTCTCGCACGCGAACAACAAGA
>CAYYHP010000296.1:0-1874 GCA_964471815.1 uncultured Rhodanobacteraceae bacterium | reverse complement strand
CCCGGGAAGACCATGCGGCCCACCGTGACCGGCCGCCGATTACCGAGGCGGCGCATGGCGCCGGCAGGGGCATCCCGGTAGCATTGCCGCCCGCATGAACGACCCCAGCCTGACGCCCGCGCCGCCGCTGCTCGAAGCGCGCGGCCTCGCCTTCTCGCGCAACGAGGAACCGATCTTCGGTCCGCTCGACTTCGCCCTGAACCCGGGCGAGGTGGTGCTGATGGAAGGCGACAATGGCGCCGGCAAGACCACCCTGCTCAAGGTGCTCTCCGGCCTGCTCGCGCCGAGCGAGGGCGAAATCCGCCTGAACGGCGCGCCGCTGACGCTCGCGAGGCTCTCGCATCAGGTCGCCCTGCTCGGCCATCTGCTCGGCCTGAAACTCGAACTGACGCCGCTCGAAAACCTGCGCTTCGCGATCGGCCTCGGCGGCCTGCGCGCCGGCATGACACCACACCACGCGCTGCAGAGCGTCGGCCTCGACGGCTACGAGGACGTGCCGGTCCGACAGCTCTCGGCCGGGCAGAAGAAGCGCGTCGCGCTCGCCCGCCTGCTGCTCGTGCCGGCGGCGCTGTGGCTGCTCGACGAGCCGTATGCGAACCTCGACCGGGAGGGCATCGAGCTGGTCAACCGCCTGCTCGACCTGCACGCCCGGCGCGGTGGTGCGGCCCTGATCACCTCGCACGGCGCCTATGCCTACACCTCGGGCACGCCGCGCCGGATCCGCCTGAGGACCGCGACATGAGTCACGGCACGCTCACGAGCGCCTGCCGGGCGGTGTTCGCACGCGACCTGCGCCTGGTCTGGCGCCGTCGCGGCGATGCGCTGAATCCGGTGCTGTTCGCGCTGATGGTCGTCGCGCTGTTCCCGTTCGCACTCGGCCCCGAACCGCAACTGCTCGAGCGCATCGCTGCCGGCACGGTGCTCGTCGCCCTGCTGCTCGCCGGCCTGCTCTCGCTCGATACGCTGTTCCGCAGTGACCTCGAGGACGGTTCGCTCGAGCAACTGGTGATGTCGCCGCATCCGCTGTCCGTCCTGCTCGGCTGCAAGATCGCCGTGCACTGGCTGACCACGGCCCTGCCCTTGATCCTCGTCAGCCCGCTGCTCGGCGAGTTGCTGCACACTGCGCCGGCCGTACGCGGCGTGCTGTTGCTCGCGCTGCTGCTGTCGACGCCGCTCCTGAGCCTGATCGGCGCGGTCTGCATGGCGCTCACGGTCGGCATGCGCCGGTCTGGTATGCTGATCGCGTTGCTGGTACTGCCGCTGTACGTGCCGGTGCTGATCTTCGCCGCGGGTGCCTGCAACGCCGCACAGAACGGCCTGCCGTACCTGGCACCGCTGCTCTGGCTCGGCGCCGGGCTCGCGCTGAGCGTGGTGCTGGCGCCGCTGGCCTGCGCGGCAGCGCTGAAGATTTCCCTGACCTGAGCCGGCCGCGTCGCGGCGGCGTTTGCGTATGAATCCTCTGGTCCTCTGGTTCCACAAGCTCGGTTCGCCACCGACCTTCTACCGCCTCGCCGGGCGTCTGCTGCCCTGGTGCTACGGCCTCGCGCTCGTGGCCGGCGCGGTCGGACTGTATGGCGGCCTCGTGACGGCACCGTCCGACTACCAGCAGGGCGATGCGTTCCGCATCATCTTCATCCACGTGCCGTGTGCCTGGATGAGTCTGTTCGTCTACGCCTTCATGGCCGCGAATGGCCTGATCGCGCTGGTCTGGCGCATCAAGCTCTCCGAGATCCTCGCGATGGCCAGCGCACCGGTCGGCGCAGCCTACACCTTCGTCTGCCTCGTCACCGGCTCGCTGTGGGGCAAGCCGATGTGGGGCACCTGGTGGACCTGGGACGCGCGACTCACCTCGGAACTCGTCCTGCTGTTCCTCT
>CAYYHP010000295.1:0-1888 GCA_964471815.1 uncultured Rhodanobacteraceae bacterium | reverse complement strand
GGCGAGGAACAGCCCGTAGGCGGCGAACATCGGCCAGAGCAGCCACGGACTCGCCGGCAGCAGGCCGAACAGCAGGTAGAAGCCGGCATAGACGAGCCAGCCGCCGACGATAAGCCGGCGCCGGCCGATGCGATCCGACCAGGCCGAGAACGACGTGCCGAACAGGGCGGCGACCAGCGAGACGAGCGCCCAGACCAGCGGCACTTCGGCCTCGCCGAGGCCGAGCTCGCGGGCTCTCAGCAGCAGGAACATGTTCGAGGAATTGCCGAGCGTGAACACGGCGAGCACCGCGAGGTAGCGCCGGAACCCTGCAGGCAGGCCAGCGAGGCGCCACGAGAACGGCACGCGCGGCACGACCGTGGCATGCGCAGGCTCGCTGACCAGCAAGGTCAATGCGATCACCACCGCGGCCGGGACTGCGGCGAGCAGGAATACCTGTTTTAGCGACAGACCGGCCGCGAGCAGGGCCGCCGCCGCGAGCGGCCCGACGACGGCGCCGAGGTTGTCCATCGCGCGATGCAGACCGAAGGCAAGTCCGCGCCGGTCCGCGCCGACGCTGTGCGCCAGTAGCGCATCACGTGGTGCGGAACGCAGCCCCTTGCCGACCCGGTCCGCGAAGCGGCAGGCGAGCACCCCGACCCAGCTCGTCGCGAACGCGATCAGCGGCCGTGCGATGCCGGCGAGGCCATAGCCGGCCACGACCCAGCGCCTGATCGAATGGCTGCGATCCGCGCGCACGCCGGCGAACAGTTTCAGGAGGCCGGCGACCGCCTCGGCGATGCCCTCGATGAGGCCGAGCGCCTTCGGACCGGCCATCAGCACGCTGGCGAGATACAGCGGCACGAGCGGATAGACCATGTCGCTGGCCGCATCGTTGACGAGACTGATCAGGCCGAGCAGCCAGACCGTGCGCGGCAACGCGAGAACCGCGCGCATCAGGCCCCTGCCCCGTCGTCCGCTTCCGGTGACGAGGCCGCGCGTCGTGCCGCACGTAGCGCATCGAGCTTCTCGCGGATCTTCGCTTCAAGTCCGCGCCCGAGCGGCGTGTAGAACTCCCGGCCGACCAGCGCATCCGGCAGACATTGCTGGTCGAGTGCCACACCGACGGCCAGGTCATGATCGTACTGATAGCCCGCGCCGTAGCCGAGCTGCTTCATCAGCCGCGTCGGCGCGTTGCGCAGGTGCATCGGCACGTCGAGCGTGCCGGTGTCGGCCACCACGGCACGGGCCTGGTTGAGCGCAGCGTAGGCCGCGTTGCTCTTCGCCGCGACGGCGAGATAGAGCACGAGTTCGGCGAGCGCGAGTTCGCCCTCGGGGCTGCCGAGCCGCTCCCAGGCGTCCCAGGCTTCGAGTGCGAGCGACAGCGCACGCGGGTCGGCGAGGCCGATGTCCTCGATCGCCATGCGCGTCATGCGCCGCGCGAGGTAGGCCGGATCGCAACCGCCGTCGAGCATGCGCGTCAGCCAGTACAGCGCCGCGTCGGCATCCGAGCTGCGTACCGACTTGTGCAGCGCCGAGATCTGGTCGTAGAACTGCTCGCCGCCCTTGTCGAAACGGCGCGTGCGGTCGGCCAGCACCTGGGCCAGGGTGATCTCGTCGATCACGCCCTGCTCGGCGACGTCGGCGGCGATCTCGAGCAGGGTCAGCGCACGGCGCACGTCACCGTCTGCCGCCTGCGCGATCAGGCGCAGCGAGTCAGGCTCCACGCGCAGGGACAGCGCGCCGAGACCGCGCTCCGCCTCCGCGAGCGCGCGCTCCAGCGCGGTCACGATGGCCTCGGCCGAGACGGCCTCCATCACGTGCACCCGGCAGCGCGAGAGCAACGCCGAATTCAGCCCGAACGACGGATTCTCGGTGGTCGCGCCGACGAACAGGATCACGCCCTTCT
>CAYYHP010000294.1:0-1904 GCA_964471815.1 uncultured Rhodanobacteraceae bacterium | reverse complement strand
GCACCAGCACCATCGCGAGGTCTTCGACGATCAGCCAGCCGACGGCGATGCGGCCGTTGATCGAGTCGAGGATGCCGCGGCTCTCGAGCGCATTCAGCAACACCACGGTACTCGCGACCGAGAGCGCCAGCCCGAACATGAGACCGGCGCCAAAGCTCCAGCCCCACAGCGCCGCGACCGCCCAGCCCATGATGGTGGCCGCCGCGATCTGTGCGATGGCGCCGGGCACTGCGATCTTCCATACGGCCATCAGGTCGTCGAGCGAGAAGTGCAGGCCGACGCCGAACATCAGCAGCATCACGCCGATCTCGGCGAGCTGTTGCGACAGCTGCACGTCGGCGACGAAGCCGGGCGTCGCGGGACCGATCGCGATACCTGCGACGAGATAGCCGACCAGCGCCGGAAGTTTCAGACGGACGGCCGCGAAGCCCAGTATCAATGCCAGCCCGAACGCAACGGCGACCGTGGTGATCAACGGGATGTTGTGGTCCACTACTTCATACCTCTCGTAGCTGTGGGGGTGGCAAGGGCTTGCACACGCGTGACCGGTGCAAACGCGGGCGGGGCGTGCGACTGTCGTCGATAGATGAGACCTCTTGGCACAGGCCGGCACGGCGACAGGTATCGCCGCGCGACGCGCGGAATGTAGATACCTCGCTTCGATTATCGCAGCGCGACGGCGACGCCATGGTGGCGGACGCGAAGTTGTTCAGCTCGGTGGCGTTGGGCTCAGAACAGTTGACCCTGCGCCGCGTTGGCCGCAGGCGGCACGAACTGCGAGCAGTCGAGCGCCGGGATGCTCTGCGACGCATGACCGAGGCCGAGCCGGGTGCAGGCCTTGCGGAAGCGCTGCCGGATCAGGTCGCCCCAGATGCCCTGGCCGCGCATGCGCTCGCCGAACTCGCTGACGTTCTCCTTGCCGCCGCGCAGGTCGCGGATGCGCTGCATCACGCGCTCGGCGCGGTCGGGGAAGTGCGTCGCGAGCCAGTCTTTCCACAGGTCCTTGAGCTCGTACGGCAGGCGGATGATGGTGTAGCTCGCGGCGAAGGCGCCGGCGTCGTGCGCCGCTTCGAGCACGCGCTCGACGTATTCGTCGTTGATGAACGGGATGATCGGCGCCACCAGCACCGCCGTCGGGATGCCCGCGGTGGCCAGCTCGCGCACCGCGCGCAGGCGGTTGCCAGGCGCCGACGCCCTCGGCTCGAGAATGCGCGTGAGGTCGTTGTCGAGCTGCGAGATCGACACGAACACCGTGACCAGACGTTTGGCCGCCATCGGCGCCAGCAGGTCGATGTCGCGACAGACCAGCGCGTTTTTGGTGACGATGGTCAGCGGATGATTGGCCGCGGCGAGCACCTCGATCAGCCCGCGCGTGAGCTTTTCGCTGCGCTCGATCGGTTGGTACGGGTCAGTATTGGCGCCGAAGTTGATCGGCGAAGGCTTGTAGCCGCGGCGGCCGATCTCCTTGCGCAGCAGCTCGACGGCGTTGCGCTTGGCGAACAACTGCGTCTCGAAGTCCATGCCCGGCGACAGGTTCAGGTAGGCGTGCGACGGCCGCGCGTAGCAATAGATGCAGCCATGCTCGCAGCCGCGGTACGGGTTGATGGATTGCTCAAAACCGATGTCGGGCGAATCGTTGTGCGAGATGATCGAGCGGGCCTGCTCGATGTGGATCACTGTTCTGGGTCGAGCGCCAGCTCGCTCAAGCATCTCTGCTTCGCCCCATCCGTCGTCAAACCACTCGGCCGAGCGCGATTCGAACCGGCCCGTCATGTTGAGTGTGGCACCGCGACCTTTGTGATGCATGACCAGCTATCGGGTAGCGAATTTGATTGTTGAAGCTGTGTAAATGTACGCTATTAATTCGTTGGATGCGAAGTTGTACTACCCTGATCAATTGGAGT
>CAYYHP010000293.1:0-1913 GCA_964471815.1 uncultured Rhodanobacteraceae bacterium | reverse complement strand
ACGCCCTGGCCAGTGAGGAGTCGAAGTGATGTTCAACGGCAGCAGCAAGAAGAACACCGTCGCGCCCGGCAGCACCACGCTGGTCGCCAAGGGCACGCTGATTCGCGGCGATATCCGCTTCACCGGCGCGTTCTATCTCGAAGGACGCGTCGAGGGTACGCTGACCGCCGAGGACGACGGTGCCACGCTCACCGTCGGCGACCAGGGGGGCGTGGTCGGCGAGATCCGTGCGCCGCGCGTGACCGTCAACGGCGAGATCAAGGGCGACATCCACGCCACGGAGCGTCTGGAACTGGCCGGCGCGGCGCAGGTCGAAGGCAACGTCTACTACAAGGTGCTGGAGATGGTCGCGGGTGCGCGCATCAACGGCAAGATGGTCCACCAGGACGCCGAGCCCAAGCGTCTGACCGGTCCCGAGCCGCTGCCGGCCGTGCAGGCCGCCCGGGCTTGAAAAACCCGGCGCGTCCCACGATCTCGTCAGGTCGGAGCGACGCTGCCGACGGCACCCGGAGCACCCTATGAGCCAGACCCCGAACTATCAGACCGCCCTCGATCAGCCGCTGGTCTTCACCACCGCGGCCGCGCACAAGGTCAGCGAACTGATTGCCGAGGAGGGCAACCCGAACCTGAAGCTGCGCGTGTACATCAGCGGCGGTGGCTGTTCGGGCTTCCAGTACGGCTTCAGCTTCGACGAGGAAATGGCCGAGGACGATCTCGCCGTGCAGCGCGATGGCGTCACCCTGGTCGTCGACCCGCTCTCGCTGCAGTATCTCGTCGGGGCGGAAATCGACTACACGGAATCGCTGACTGGGGCACAGTTCGTCATTCGCAATCCGAACGCCCGCACCACCTGCGGTTGCGGCTCGTCGTTCGCCGTCTGAGATGACGGCCAGCGCGCGCAGCCGGGCCAATGCGTTTGCCGCGCTGGAGCTCGATCGTCAGGGTGACCGCCGCGACGATGCGGCCTGGCTCGCCTCGCACCGCACCGACGGCACGGCCCGTTACCTCCTGCTTCGCGACGACGGCCGCGCCCTGACCGACGCGTCCGGAGCCGCGTTGCGCTTGCTCGATGCTGTTGAGGCCCACGCCCTGTTCGGCGAGCCCCACGGCAGCTTCCTCGGCCTCGCCGGCGCCGCCGCGCATTACGCGGTGCGCGCCGACGAGACGCTGGCCGAGCGCGTCGCTGGCGAGCTCGGCGCCGGCTTTCTCGATCTGCGCAGTGCTGGCCTGCGCCTACCGGCCTTCGAAGCGGGCCTGTTCGCCTATGCGCGTGCACTCGGCTACTGGCAGCAGCGCACGCGCTTCTGCAGCGCCTGCGGTGCGCCGATCGAACTGCTCGCCGCCGGACACCGCGCGCGCTGCATTTCGCCCGACTGTGCCCAGGACCATTTCCCGCGTACCGACCCCGCGGTCATCGTCATCGTCTCCTGGCGCGATGCCTGCCTGCTCGGTCGCCAGCCGCACTGGCCGGAGGGCCGCTATTCGACGCTCGCCGGCTTCGTCGAGCCGGGCGAGACGCTCGAGGATGCCGTGCGCCGCGAAGTGTTCGAGGAGGCCGGCGTGACGGTCGCCGAGTGCGATTACCATTCTTCGCAGCCGTGGCCGTTCCCGGCGTCGCTGATGCTCGGCTTCACCGCGCGTGCGGCCGATCCGGCGATCCGCGTCGGCAGCGAGCTGTCCGATGCGCGCTGGTTCACGCCGGACGAGCTGGCCGACGGCCTGCGCTCGCGACGCCTCGTGCTGCCGCCGCCGCTGTCGGTGTCGTTCCGGCTGATCGAGCACTGGCTGGCCGAGACTGCCGGTCTCGAACTCGCGCCGCTGCTGAACGACGAGCCCTGGCTCAGGCGCTGAAGGCCGGCCCGCTGGCGGCCGCGCGCCCCGCCGTTACAATCGGCCGATCCTTCCAGCCGTCG
>CAYYHP010000292.1:0-1938 GCA_964471815.1 uncultured Rhodanobacteraceae bacterium | reverse complement strand
CCGACCTGATCGAAACGCTCGAGCTGCAGAACCTGCTCGGTCAGGCGGTCGCGACGATGTACTCCGCCGAACACCGCACCGAGAGCCGCGGTGCGCATGCACGCGAGGACTACAAGGAACGCGATGACGTCAACTGGCTCAAGCACACGCTGGTCAATGTGGACGCCAAGGGCAAGGCCAGCTTCGAATATCGGCCGGTCCACCTGCACACGCTGACCAACGATGTCGAGCCCGTGCCGCCGAAGGCGCGTACCTACTGAAGAGCCTGTCCGGAGCGCCTTCGCGTGACGTCCACCTCTGCACTGCCAGACTGCCGGACCACGATCGTGACGACGTACGTCCGGCCGTCGCCGGTGTCCGCCTCGCGAGGGCGCTGCGGAACCATCCGTCTCATGCCTGCCCGGATGGCGCACGGCGTGCGCCCGTCCGACCGAACCTGATCCGAGGATCGACCATGGCCGATTTCACCTTGCCCAAGAATTCCCAGGTGCAGAAGGGCAAGCATTTCCCCGCCAGCCCCGGGGCGAAGAACGTCCGCGTGTTCAAGATCTATCGCTGGAACCCGGACGACGGCGCGAATCCGCGGATGGACACGTTCGAGGTGGACCTGGCGAGCTGCGGGCCGATGGTTCTGGATGCCCTGATCAAGATCAAGAACGAGATCGACCCGACCCTGACTTTCCGGCGTTCGTGCCGCGAGGGCATCTGCGGCTCGTGCGCGATGAACATCGACGGCACCAACACGCTGGCCTGCACCAAGTCGATCGATGACTGCACCAAGGCCGAAGTGCCGGTCTATCCGCTGCCGCACATGCCGGTAATCAAGGACCTGGTGCCGGATCTCAGCCATTTCTATGCGCAATACGCCTCGATCCGCCCGTGGCTGCGCACGCAGAGCGCGCCGCCGCCGGATTCCGAGCGCCTGCAGTCGAAGGAGGACCGCGCCAAACTCGACGGTCTCTACGAGTGCATCCTCTGCGCCTGCTGCTCGACCTCGTGCCCGAGCTACTGGTGGAACGGCGCACGCTATCTCGGCCCGGCAATCCTGCTGCAGGCCTGTCGCTGGATCGTCGACAGCCGCGACGAGGACACCGGTACGCGTCTCGACGAACTCGAGGATCCGTTCCGTCTGTACCGTTGCCACACGATCATGAACTGCGCCAAGACCTGCCCGAAGGGGCTCAATCCGGCCCAGGCCATCGGCGAGATCAAGCAGCTGATGGTGCAGCGCCGATCGGCGTGAGTCGTCCCGGGCGCAGGTGATGTACCCGGACGGCGAGCCTGCAACGTCATCCTCACCCCGTCGGAACCGGCAGGCGCATGAACGATCCGAGTGACCTCCGCCGCCTGCGCTGGCGCTGCCGGCGCGGTACGCGCGAACTCGACGTGTTGATGCTGTGGTGGCTCGATACGTGCCATCCGGCTGCCGACGTGGCTACGCAGGCGGCTTTCGCCAGCCTGCTGGATGCGCAGGACCCGGATCTCTGGGACTGGGTCATGGCACGCAGCAGGGCACCGCGCGAGGACTGGCAGCGCATCATCGATGAGATCCGCCGCCGCCATCAGCTTTGAATACCGGCCGTCGCGCCTGCTCGCGGCGGCCTATGCGCTGCTCGGTCTCCTCGCGCTCGTGTCGGT
Source organism: uncultured Rhodanobacteraceae bacterium (assembly GCA_964471815.1). Lineage (GTDB taxonomy): Bacteria > Pseudomonadota > Gammaproteobacteria > Xanthomonadales > Rhodanobacteraceae > Tahibacter. The sequence goes on along the minus strand of CAYYHP010000292.1, from coordinate 300 downwards.
CGTGGTCAGCGGCATCCCGCCGCTCACCAAGATGCTCGCCATCGCCGCGATCATCGGCATGCTCGCCTGGCACGGTCGGAATCGTCGACTGGCCGTGCCGCTCGCGGTGGTCTGGCATGCCGACGGTGAATGGAGCGTTGCGAGCGCCGGCGGTGCCGCGAGTCCGGCGACGCTCGTGGGCTGGGCGCGGCGCGGTCCGCTGCTGGTGCTGCGCCTGAGACCGGCCGGAGCAACCACGCGCGCGCTCATCCTGCTGCCGGACAATGTCGACGACGACACGCATCGCCGTCTGCGCCGACG
>CAYYHP010000291.1:0-2000 GCA_964471815.1 uncultured Rhodanobacteraceae bacterium | reverse complement strand
TACAAGCCCGGCTCGGCATCGGCGGGCGGTTCGCCGCGCCAGCTGATGGCGGTGAGTCGATCATTCGGGTTGGAATCCGGCGTCATGGCCGGATTGTAGTGCTGCTGGCCGCGCAGGCGCCGCGACGACGCACGCGGCAGGCGACCTCAGGCAGACGGCGGGGCGTCGCGCGCATCGACGATCTGCACTGCCGCGCCTTCGCTCAGCGCGTTCTGGCCGGCGACGATGACCTCGTTGCCGGGCGTCAGGCCGGTGAGGACCTGCACGCGCTCGCCGGACTCGTAACCGAGCCGCACGTCCACGCGATGCGCCTTGCCATCCTGAACGACGAACACGCTGCTCGCGCCCTGCGCACTCATCACAGCTGCCTTCGGCGCGAGCACCGCGGCGACCACCGTGTCGTAGGCCACGTCGAGCCGGCAGAACTGGCCGGGGCGCAGGCGGCCGTCGCGGTTGTCCACGGCGATGACGACCTCGACGGTGCCGCTCGCCGCATCGACGACCGGGCTGACGCGGTCGACGACCGCCTCGAAGCTCGCGTCCGGCCGCGCATCGGCGACCAGGCTCGCCGGCTGGCCGGGACGGATCGCCACGCTGGCCCGCTCCGGCACTCGCAGGCGCGCCTTGAGATCCCGGAAATCGGCCATCTCGAAGGCCGCGTCGGCCGGCTTCAGGAGCTGGCCCCGCTTGATCCAGCGGCGCGTGACCACTCCGTCGAACGGCGCGACGATCGCACTCTTGGCGAGCGTCAGGCGTGCGAGCTCGACCTCGGCACGGCGCGTGGCGAGGTCGGACTTGTTCTGCTCATAGGCATTGCTCGCGATCAGTCCACGCGCATGCAGACGTTCGTTGCGCGCATCGTTGCCGGCCAGGCGCTGCATCTCCGCCTCGGCCTGACGCAGCTGCAGCCGCGCGCGGTCGGCATCGAGCCGTGCGAGCACCTGACCCTTCTGCACGCGCTGCCCTTCCTCAACCGCAAGTTCGAGCACCACGCCACCGACCTCGCTGACCACGCGTGCCTCGTGCTCGGCCTCGAGCGTGGCCGAACCCGTGTAGCGCGCGACGATCTCGCCCTGACCGACCGGCGCGGTCTCGACCGTGACCGCCTCGGGTTTGGCCTTGGCGTCGCTCGGCTTGGATTGCGCCTCGGCGCCACAGCCCGCGAGCAGCGGTACGCCGGCGGCCAGGATCAGCAGGGGGAGGAGATGGGAGGTTTTCATGGTTATTGCCTCGGTGTTGTACATTACTATAACACCTAAACTCGAATCGTCAAGCGCGATGCTGCCGATCTGCCGCGGACCCGGCATCTGCCGGAGGTCGGAATGACCTTCGACACCCGCCCCATCCAGCGCCTGTCCTGGGATGCCGGAAATCCCGGGAAGGTTGCATCGCCAGCGCACGGCGCCGGGGCATGCGATATCGGCGGACCGCCCGCATCCGGCCCGCGCGCCGCCCGTTCCATGCGGTTGCATATTCCTCACCCGACGTAGACATTTGCTTTACAGCCATTACGATGGCTGTTCGCTTCCAGGAACCCGACATGCCTTCCCAGCGCCCGATTCCCGTCAGCAGCCGCCTCGGCGACGTCCGCTATGAAATTCGCGGAAGCCTGTCGCGGCGAGCTCGGGAGCTGGAGGCGGCCGGGGCGGACATCCTGCGCCTGAACATCGGCAATCCCGGCCTGTTCGGCTTCTCCGTGCCGGCGCACGTGCGCGCGGCGGTCGAGGCGAACCTCGGCCGCAGCGAGGCGTATTGCCATCAACAGGGCCTGCTCGGCGCACGCGAGGCGATCGCCGCGCGCGAGCGCGAGCGCGGCGTCGCTGGCGCGAGCGCCGAGAAGGTCTTCATCGGCAACGGGGTCAGCGAGTTGATCGACCTGACCCTGCGCGCCCTGCTCAACCCGGGCGACGAAGTACTGCTGCCGAGCCCCGATTACCCGCTGTGGAGCGCCGCGACTACTTTGAATGGCGGCCGCCCGCGCTACTACCGCTGCCCGGCCG
>CAYYHP010000290.1:0-2070 GCA_964471815.1 uncultured Rhodanobacteraceae bacterium | reverse complement strand
AGGCGCCGTCGCGTGCGAGCGCGATCAGATGGCCGTTCTCGTAGGCCGGTTGCCAGCCGTAACGCACAAGGCCGCGCAGCAGCGCCTCGATGCCGCGCTCGCCCTCGAAGGTCGGTGGACGCAGATCATCGAGCCGGAAGCCGAATTTCTCGTGCTCGGTGCCGGCCCGCCAGTCCGTGCGCGGTTTCGCGCCGGAAGCGATGTACTCCACGAGCTGTTCGCGGCGGGTGAGCGGGATTTCCTGGACGGTGCTGGGACCCGACATGGCATTCTCGCGGTTGGGAAGGCGGGCGATATGGGGGCGTCGTCGCCCATCCAAAGGGAGCACGAGGCCGCTTATCGCGACGCTGCCCTGCGTGGTCTCCGCAGGCCCCGGCCCGAGCCTGACGCAATCCGTCGCGCGGCACCAGCGGATCAGGCCGGCGCGTCGAGCCAGGCGGCGAGCAGGCAGCGCGCTTCGTCGACGCCACTCTTGCCGTGCGCGGAAAAGAGCTGCACGCTCGCGCCATAGTGCTCATCGGCGATCGCCTTGCGTACGGCGGCGAGCGCGCGGGTCGCCTCGCCGCGACCGAGCTTGTCGGCCTTGGTCAGCAGGACGTGGCAGGCGAGGCCGATGTCCCGGCAATAGCCGAGCATCTGCCGGTCGAAGTCCTTGAGCGGATGGCGGCTGTCCATGATCAGCACGACGCCGCGCAGCGCGGCGCGTTCGCGCAGATAGGCATCGATCACGCGCCGCCAGTGCAGGCGCAACGCTTCGGGCACCTTCGCGTAGCCGTACCCGGGCAGATCGACGAGACGGCGGTCGGCTTCGAGGTCGAAGACCACGAGCTGCTGGGTGCGGCCGGGCGTCTTCGACGTGCGCGCGAGACCGGTCTGGTCGCACAGTGCGTTGAGCGCGCTCGACTTGCCGGCGTTCGAACGGCCGGCGAAGGCGATCTCGCGGCCCTCGTCGGGCGGCAGGTGCGCGAGTTCGCTCGCGGCGAGGCGAAAGCGCGCACGGCGGAAAAGAGAGGCTGACATGGCTTTGACCGTCCGGAGGGCGCTGATACAATTTTGCGGTTTCCGCCCGGACTCGGTGCCCCTCGATCCCGCAGCCGCCGGGCCGGCCGATTTCCAGCAGATTTCCGGAGTGAAGTGTATGAGCTTTCGGCGCGTGTTTGCCTTGGCGGGGTTGCTCGCCCTCGGTGCGGCTCAGGCTGAGACCGCCGCGGAGGTGAAGCCCGGCGACGCCAAGGCCGGTGAGGTCAAGGCGGCCGTCTGCGGCGCCTGCCACGGTCCCGACGGCAATTCGGCGACCAGCCAGTATCCGAAGCTCGCCGGCCAGCATGAGGCCTACATCGCCCGTCAGCTCGGCCTGTTCAAGGGCGCCAAGCGCCAGAACCCGATCATGCTCGGCTTCGCCGCCGCGCTCAGCGAGCAGGACATGCACGATCTCGGCGCGTACTTCTCGACCAAGCAGATCAAGCCCGGCGTGGCCGACGAGAAGCTCGTCGCGCGCGGCGCCCAGCTCTACCGCGCCGGTGATGCCAAGCTCGGCGTGCCGGCCTGCATGTCCTGCCACGGCCCGACCGGGCGCGGCAACTCCGCGGCAGGCTATCCGCAGGTCGGTGGCCAGTGGGCCGATTACGTCGGCACCAAGCTCAAGGACTGGCAGAGCGGTACGCAGTGGAGCGATGACGAGCGCGCAGGCATCATGCCGGCGATCGCCAAGCGTCTGACCGTCGACGACATCGCCGCGCTCGCCTCCTATCTCGAAGGCCTGCACGGCAACGAGGCAGGTGCGGCCGCCAAGGCCGAATGAGTTCGCGGGCGACCTGGCCTGTGCCGCCGGTCGCCCGGACGCGACTTCCAGCCCTGAACTTGCCGGGCCCCTCCGGGTCCGAGGCTGGCCCGGTCCGTCAGCCGTCGTCCGGGCGTCGCCGTCCACCCTTGCCGGGCGCGCAGCGATCCCAACCCGCAGTCCAGGAGTCCTCCATGCTCAAGCGTTTCTTCCTCGCCGCGGCCGCTCTCGTCTTCGCCGCGGCCGCCGGCGCCCAGAACGGACCCTGGGTCGAGGGCAAGCATTACTAC
>CAYYHP010000289.1:0-2091 GCA_964471815.1 uncultured Rhodanobacteraceae bacterium | reverse complement strand
GATCACGATCGCCTTCTGTCCGGTACGCTCGACCCAGATCACCGCGCCGATCTCGCTCATGCCGTCGTCGCGCTCGACGAACTGCTCGATCTCCACCGTGGTCGCGTAGGGCAGCTCCTGACCGAGCTGGCGCATGAGCTGCTCGCGGACCTGCTCGGCGGCGAGGAAACGCTCGCTGCGATCGGTGATCTCGTCCTCGGCATGAACGGCCGGTGCGACCGGCAGGCGCTCGAGGATCGCACGTTCGATCGCATCCAGGCCGTCGCGACGGCGTGCGGAAACGAGGAACACGCCGGCATAAGTGCGGCCGGCCGTGATCTCGGCGATGAAAGGCAGCAGGGCGTCCTTGTTCTTGACCGCATCGACCTTGTTGATCGCGAGCAGGCATGGCCTGCCGCTCGCAGCGATGGCTTTCCAGACCGCCTCATCCTCGTCGGTCCAGCGGCGCGCTTCGATGATCTGGACCACCAGATCGACCTCGTCGAGCGCATGCAGAGCGGCGCGGTTGATGCGCCGGTTCAGCGCGCGCCGGCCGCCGATGTGCAGACCGGGCGTATCGACGTAGAGGATCTGCCCATCCGGCCGCGTGGCGATGCCGAGGATACGATGGCGCGTGGTCTGCGGTTTCGGGCTGACGATGCTCAGTCGATAGCCGATGAGCCCGTTCAACAGGGTCGATTTGCCGACGTTCGGCCGGCCGAGTAGTGCCACACGGCCACAGCGATGGTTCTTATCCGCTGGTTCCGGCGCGGTGTCGTTCATGATGGAGTTTCATCGTTGAGGCGTTCCAGCACACGGGCGGCGGCGATCTGCTCGGCAGCACGCCGGCTCAGCGCACAGCCCGGCAGGCGCAGTGCGGGCTTGACCAGCACGCATTCGACATCGAATTCCTTGGCATGCTCCTCGCCACGTTCGGCGACGAGCACATATTGCGGCAACGGCAGGCCGCGTGCCTGCAGCCATTCCTGGAGCTGGGTCTTGGGATCCTTCTCCGGGCGCGAGGCATGCGCGGCACGCACGGTGAGCATCTGACGCACGGTCGCGCGGCAGGCCTCCCAGCCGGCATCAAGGTAGACGGCCGCGATCAGCGCCTCGAATGCGTCGGCGAGGATCGAATCGCGCCGGTAACCGCCGCTCTTGAGCTCGCCGGGACCGAGACGCAGCTGTTCACCGAGATCGAGTTCCCGCGCCTGCTCGGCCAGCGCCGCACCACTGACGAGCAGCGCGCGCAGGCGGGTCAGCTCGCCCTCGCTGGCGCGCGGGTGCAACTCGCAGAGCAGCTCGGCGACGATCGCGTTGAGCAGCGCATCGCCGAGGAATTCGAGACGCTCGTTGTTGCTGCGACCGGCGCTGCGGTGAGTCAGGGCCTGCTCGCGCAGGCCCGGGTCACGGAAACGGTGCGGGAAGGGAATCGGCGTGGAAATCGCGGCAGGCCCGTGCGCAGCGGATCAGTAGGTCGGCCCGCGGGACAGGTCGACGCTGTCGTCGAAGTGCACCAGCAGATCGACGTTGTAGGCGAACGGCACGCGCTTGTCGTAGAAGATGCGCAGCTTGGTCGAACCGTTCTGCTTGATCAACTGGATGTTCTGCGGCGGGATGGAGCTCTCATCCACGTACTGCGTGTCGAACTTCACGTTCAACTCGCGACGGATCTCCTCGATCGGCTTCTGGTCGATGCCGGTCTCGCTCTGCAGCATGCGCAGCGATTTCTTGACTCCGAAGTTCTCGCTGTAGACCGGCACGAGCTTCATCGCGACATAGGCGAAGAAGCCGACTACGGCGAGCACGATCGCGAAACCGATCAGGGTGATGCCTCGTTGCTGGCGGAAGTCGAGCATGGTGTCCCCTCACTTGATCAAGGTGCCGATGCGGCGCGGATCGCGCAGGCTCATCCAGACCACGAAGGCCTTGCCGACCAGATTCTGCTCCGGCACAAAGCCCCACACGCGGCTGTCGGCACTATTATCGCGATTATCCCCCATCGCGAAATACTGGCCCTCCGGCACGGTCCAGTCGCCGTCGGGCGCCGCCTGGAAGCCGGGAATCTCGATCACCCGGGCTCCGCTGCCCAAGGGCTGTCCCAACTGCTGG
>CAYYHP010000288.1:0-2095 GCA_964471815.1 uncultured Rhodanobacteraceae bacterium | reverse complement strand
CGGCCGGCCGCGCATGGTCGATGTCGGCGGCAAGGCGCCGAGCGTGCGACGCGCGCTTGCGGAGGCCTTGGTGCGGTTTCCGCCCGAGGTCGCCGCACGCCTGCGCGAGAGCGGCCTGCGCACCGGCAAGGGCCCGATCCTCGACACGGCGATCGTCGCCGGCACGCTCGCCGTCAAGCGTACGCACGAGCTGATCCCGTTCTGCCACCCGTTGCCGATCGAGCACTGCGCGATCGACGGCGAGTTCATTTCCGATACGGACTTCCGCCTCACTTGCGAGGTCGGTGTCACCCACCGCACGGGGGTCGAGATGGAGGCACTGACCGGCGTGAGTGTCGCGGCGCTGACCGTCTACGACATGTGCAAGGCGCTGAGCCATGCGATCGCGATCGCCGAGGTGTGCCTGGTCGAGAAGCACGGTGGCAAGCGTGAGGTCGTCAAGGCAACGGGAGCGCCATGAGCTACCGCTTGCTGTACTTCGCCTCGCTGCGCGAGGCGGCCGGCACTGCCGAGGAGCGCATCGACGCCAGTGAGGCCGACTTGCGCACGCTGTATGCGCGCCTTGCCGCACGGCACGGGTTCGCGTGGGCGCCGGAGCGTCTGCGCGTCGCGGTCAACGGGGCGTTCGTCGATTGGGACCGGCCGCTCGTCGATGGCGACGAGATCGCGTTCCTGCCGCCGGTGTCGGGTGGATGAAGCGTTTCGCGCTCAGCGATCTGCCGATCGACGTGGCCACGCTCGCCCGTGGCTTGATGAGCGCGCAGGCCGGCGCCGCAGTGAGCTTCGAGGGATGGGTGCGCGACCACAACGACGGCCGCGAGGTCTGCCGGCTCGCCTACGAGGCCTATCGCGAACTCGCCGAGCGCGAGGGCGAGCGGATCCTCGATGAGGCGCGGGCGCGGTTCGCGATCGTCGAGGCGCGCTGCGTGCACCGGCTTGGCGAACTAGCGGTCGGCGATCTCGCGGTCTGGGTCGGCGTCAGCGCCGCGCACCGTGACGCCGCGTTCATGGCCTGTCGCTGGATCATCGACGAGGTCAAGGCGCGCGTGCCGATCTGGAAGAACGAGCATTACGCCGACGGCGAGTCCGGCTGGCTGCATCCGGGCTGATGCGGGACGCGGGACGCGGTACGACTCACCGGTACGCTGCCGGTTGCCACGAACGGTTGCCAGGAAACGCCGCGCCGACCGGGCGAAAGAGCCGAATCGGCCGTCGCAGGATGCGCAGAACGCAGGTCGGCGGTGGTCGCGGGAATCGTCGGAGAAGGGTGGCGGCTCCGCCAGCTACACCCCGGCACCCGAATCGCTTGCTACCGTTGCTCCCTTCCGGGCCTGGCGGGGTTTGCAAGCTATCGTCGCGAGGGAACCGACGGAGCCACCATAGAACCGATGGCAGGTGAAACGCCCGACGGCGGATGTGCCGTCCGGCTGCGTGCGGAGCGGAAGACGGCACTGGACATCACCTGCGCCTCGCCCTCCGGGCGGCTCCGCCGTGCGAATCGGCTCCTGCCGATTCGTCGAACCCGAGGGTTCTCGTCCCTCCCGGTCGTCACGCCGTTCAGCGAGCGAGTATCCGGGTGCCTCGGGTCGTCACACAACTGGCGGAGAGGGAGGGATTCGAACCCTCGATACGGGGTTAAGCCGTATACACACTTTCCAGGCGTGCTCCTTCAACCACTCGGACACCTCTCCGCGCCTGAGGGCGGCGGAGGATACAGGGGCCGGTCCGTGGGTACAAGCCTCGTACGCGGCAGGCGTGTGATGGCGTGCCGACGGCGGCGTGGCGTGCTTGGTGCGGACCCGCCGACTTGGCACAATCCGCATTCCCGCGAAGGAACCGGCATGTCGTATCTGGTACTGGCCCGCAAGTGGCGTCCGAAGCGCTTCACCGAACTCGTCGGACAGGAGCACGTCGTGCGCGCCCTGAGCAACGCGCTGGATACCGGCCGCGTACATCACGCCTTCCTGTTCACCGGCACGCGCGGCGTCGGCAAGACGACCATCGCGCGGATCTTCGCCAAATCCCTGAACTGCGAACGCGGGCAGGGCTCCGATCCGTGCGGCACCTGCGGTGTCTGCACCGAGATCGACGCCGG
>CAYYHP010000287.1:0-2140 GCA_964471815.1 uncultured Rhodanobacteraceae bacterium | reverse complement strand
CCCGCGGGCAGCATCACGGTGCCCTCGACCTGCTGGAAATACTTGAACGAGAACGCGAGGCCGCCGTTGCCCGCGGTACCGGCCAGCTCCTCCCAGGCGAGCACCTTGAGCCGGTTGTCGGCGATGCCCTCGATGCTGACCTGCAGATGGCCCTCGATCATCTGCGAGCGCTTCATGTTCTGGGTCAGCGTGACGGTGAAATTCCAGGCATTCGAGCCCGCCACCGGCATCACGTGCACGCTGTGCACGGCCAGTCCCTCGCGACGCTGCCCGCCGCCGACGAGACGGCCGTAGAACGCGAGATCGGTGCGCAACGCGGCGATTTCCTCGTCGCGTTCGCGCAGCGATTGCTGGAGCTCGCCGGCGGCAACCTTGCTGACCTGATCGGCGCGTTCGAGCACCGCGATGCGCTGGCGCAGGCCGTCGGCCTCGGCCTTCAGCGCCTCGACGGCGTGCCGGTCGGCGATGTGCTCGGCCTGGCGTGCCGCATACCAGCCGAGTACGGCGGCGATGCCGAGCGAAACCAGCCAGACCAGTGCGCCGAGACCGACGAGCCGGCGCGTGCGCGCGGGGTCGTGCGGACGAACCACCAGCTGGGGAATCGGAGGGATCCGGGGCATACGCCAAGGGAGGGCCGGCCGGGACGGACAGGGCGGCGCCAAGCGGAGATGCGGGCCTTATAGCCGTGGCTCCGGCGGACCGTCAAGCCGGGCCCGGACCTGCCGCTATACTGCCCAGCCGTACGTCAGCCGCGGAACCGCGATGCTCTGGTTGAAAGCCTTCCACATCGTCTTCGTCGTCACCTGGTTCGCCGGGCTGTTCTATCTGCCGCGCCTCTTCGTGCATCACGCCGAGGCGGGCGAGCCGGCGGTCCACGAACGCCTGAAGATCATGGAGCGGCGCCTGCTGGTGATGACCCACATCGGCGGCGCGCTGACCGCCGCGTTCGGTCTGGCCACGCTCGGCTGGTGGCTCGCCAACGATCCGGGTTATCTGCAGCACAACCATTGGCTGCATGCGAAGCTCGTGCTGGTCGCCCTGCTCTACGGCTACCACGGCTGGCTCGTGAAGCTCACGCGCGAGTTCGCGCAGGACGCCTGCCACCGCTCGCCACGCTGGCTGCGGGTATTCAACGAACTGCCCGCACTGGCCCTGATCGCGATCGTGATCCTGGTCATCGTCAAACCCTTCTGAGCGCAGCGAGCCCCGTTCATGGACCCCATGCCAGCCGCCAGCCGCCACCCGATCGCCGCTCAGGACGAGCAGCAGAACGCGGAGCTGCGCCAGGCCTTCCTGCGCCATCTGCCGCGTCGCCTAGACACGCTCGGCCGGCGCGGCCGGCGCCTGGCCCGGGAAGGCTGGGACATCAACACCCTGACCCTGCTGTTCCGCGAGCTGCAGACGCTCGCCGGGGCCTGCGGGCGTTATGGTCTGCTCGACATCGGCGAACGCCTGTTCGCACTCGAGAGCTTCCTTGCCGAGTTCGTCGAGCAGGTCAAGGTACCGGACGCGGCACAGAGCGAAACCTTCGTGCGCCTGATCGAGGCCTTGCCGGCGGCACAGGCAGCGGCGCCATCCGCCGACGGCAGCCGCGCGGCAGTGCCCGGTACCGCGGACGACGGCATCGACCGCAGCGAGAACGGCTATCCGCTCCTGCTCGTGCCGCCCGCGGGCCACTGGAAACGCCTGCCGGCGCGCGCGCCCGGCCCGGCGACCGTGCCGGCCCCGCCGCCCGCCACGGCCGCACCCGTCGCCCACGTCGCGTCCGTCGCGCCGGCGACCGCACCGATCAGCGAGCCGCCGCCCGCCGCGCGCGCGGGCCGTCCGGTCGCGCCGATGCAGCGCAAGGTCTACCACCTGACCGACGGCAACCCGCTGGCCTGCGAGATCGACCAGAAACTCGAACTCGCCGGATTCGAGCTGTCGCTGCTCGACAATGCCGCGGAACTCGAGGAGATGATCGGGGCACTGCCGCCGCACGTGGTGCTGGTCGATCCGGCCTTCCTCGATGCACTCGACGGCATCGGCGAAGTGTTGCGCGCCGCGCGCAGCCGGGTCAGTCACCGCGTGGCGATGCTCGCGCTGTCGGAGAGCGGCGATCTCGCCGTGCGCCTGCGTACGCTGCGGGCCGGTGCCGATG
>CAYYHP010000286.1:0-2149 GCA_964471815.1 uncultured Rhodanobacteraceae bacterium | reverse complement strand
GCCAGCGTGCCGCCGCAGGGCGGGCGCAAGCATCCGCAGCAGGAATTCCTGCAGGTCGACACCCGCAACATCCTGTTCATCGTCGGCGGCGCGTTCGCCGGGCTGGACAAGGTGATCCAGCAGCGCAGCACGGAATCCGGCGGGATCGGCTTCGGCGCCAAGGTGAAGAGCGCCGAGCGCAAGGCCGACATCGGCCAGGTGCTGGCCAACGTCGAGCCCGAGGACCTGATCAAGTACGGCCTGATCCCGGAATTCGTCGGCCGCCTGCCGGTGGTCGCGACCCTGGAGGAGCTGGACGAGGCCGCGCTGGTCAAGATCCTGACCGAGCCGAAGAACGCGATCACCAAGCAGTTCAGGAAGCTGTTCGACATGGAGGGCGTGGAGCTGGAGATCCGCCCGGACGCGCTGGCCGCCATCGCCAAGAAGGCGCTCAAGCGCAAGACCGGCGCGCGCGGCCTGCGCACCATCGTCGAATCGGTGCTGCTGGACACCATGTACGACCTGCCGTCGCTGGAGAACGTGAGCAAGGTGGTGGTCGACGAATCGGTGATCGAGCACAAGTCGGAGCCTTATCTGGTCTACAAGAGCGCCGGTTTCGACAATGCCGCGGAACCGCCGCTGCCGAAGGTCGCCTCGGCCGACTGAGCTCGTCCGAACGTCCCGAGAGGCCGCCGCAAGGCGGCCTTTCCGTTGGAGGAATGCCGTATTTCACGGCCAGCTTGCGACGCCGCTTGCATCCTGCGCGGGACAACCCCATAACCGTGGCTGTGGGCGCCTATCCTGCGCGCCCAGGCATTTGGAGCCCGCATGACCGCCACCACCGAACATTCCCACGCAGGGCAGGAGCGCCACGTCCTGCCGATCCTGCCGCTGCGCGACGTGGTGGTGTTCCCGCACATGGTGATCCCGCTGTTCGTCGGCCGCGACAAGTCGATCCGCGCGCTGGACATCGCGATGGAAGGCGACAAGCGCATCCTGCTGGTCGCGCAGAAATCCGCCGAGACCGACGACCCCGGCGCCGCTGACCTGCACCCGATCGGCACCCTGGCGCAGGTGCTGCAGCTGCTGAAGCTGCCGGACGGCACGATCAAGGTCCTGGTCGAGGGCCTGGCCCGCGCCCACGTCGATGAAGTGAGCGAAGCGGATGGCAGCCTGTCCGGTGCCGGCGTGGTGGTCGAATCCGCGGACACCCGCGAGGCGCGCGAACTCGACGCGATCGCGCGTTCGCTGATGGGCCTGTTCGAGCAGTACATCAAGACCAACCGCAAGCTGCCGCCGGAACTGCTGCAGACGCTTTCGGGCATCGACGATCCCTCGCGCCTGGCCGACACCATCGCCGCGCACATCGGCGTGCGCCTGTCCGACAAGCAGAAGCTGCTGGAGACGCTGGACACCGCCGAACGGCTGGAACTGCTGGTCGGCCTGGTCGACGGCGAGATCGACGTGCAGCAGATGGAGAAGCGCATCCGCGGCCGGGTCAAGTCGCAGATGGAGAAGTCGCAGCGCGAGTACTACCTCAACGAGCAGATGAAGGCGATCCAGAAGGAGCTCGGCGAGCTGGACGACGCGCCGAACGACCTCGACGAGATCGCCCGCAGGATCGCCGCCGCCGGCATGCCGAAGGTGGTGGAGGCCAAGGCCAGGAACGAGTTCAACAAGCTCAAGCAGATGTCGCCGATGTCGGCCGAGGCCGGCGTGGTGCGCAACTACCTGGACTGGCTGCTCGGCGTGCCGTGGAAGAAGCGCAGCAAGGTGCGCAAGGACCTCAAGGTCGCGCAGGACACGCTGGACGCCGACCACTACGGCCTGGAGAAGGTGAAGGAACGCATCCTCGAATACCTCGCGGTGCAGTCGCGGGTGTCGAAGATGAAGGGCCCGATCCTGTGCCTGGTCGGCCCGCCGGGCGTGGGCAAGACCTCGCTGGGGCAGAGCATCGCCAAGGCCACCAACCGCAAGTTCGTGCGCATGGCGCTGGGCGGCGTGCGCGACGAGGCCGAGATCCGCGGGCATCGCCGCACCTACGTCGGCTCGATGCCGGGCCGGATCGTGCAGAACCTCAACAAGGTGGGCAGCAAGAACCCGCTGTTCGTGCTGGACGAGATCGACAAGATGTCGATGGACTTCCGCGGCGATCCGTCCTCGGCGCTGC
>CAYYHP010000285.1:0-2166 GCA_964471815.1 uncultured Rhodanobacteraceae bacterium | reverse complement strand
CGGCGCGCAAGGCCGAGGCCTTTGGCGCCGAGTTTGCCGGCAGCCGGCATGCCCTGCCCCGCTCCGGTAGATCCGCCCAGATCGGAAACGACGGCTTCAAAGACCTTCATGCCCTGCTCGAGCGTCTCGCCGAAGCGCTCCTCTTCGCCCTTCAGTGCGTGCTCCACGGTATCGCGCCGGATCACCAGCTCCGGATATGCCTGCCCCATCACCTCGATCAGCGGCGCGACCATGCGATGGAAGAACGGCTGCTTCTGGCCAAGCATGTAGCCATGGCGCAACGCACGACGGATGATGCGGCGAAGCACGTAGCCACGTCCCTCGTTCGATGGCAGCACGCCATCGACGATCAGGAAGCTGCAGGCGCGGATGTGGTCGGCGATCACGCGCAGGGACTTGTTCTCGAGATCCGTCGCGCCGGTCAGTGCCGCCGCAGCGCGGATCAGATGCTGGAACAGGTCGATCTCGTAGTTCGAGTGCACGTGCTGCAGCACGGCCGAGATGCGCTCGAGCCCCATGCCGGTATCGACACACGGTGCCGGCAGTGGCGAGAGCGTGCCGTCCGCCGCGCGATCGAACTGCATGAACACGTTGTTCCAGATCTCGATGAAGCGATCGCCGTCTTCGTCGGGTGAGCCGGGCGGTCCGCCTGGGATGTGCGCACCGTGATCATAGAAGATTTCGGTGCACGGCCCGCAGGGGCCGGTATCGGCCATCTGCCAGAAGTTGTCGGAGGCATACGGCGCGCCCTTGTTGTCGCCGATGCGGATGATCTTTTCCCTTGGCAGGCCAACTCCCTCGTGCCAGATGTCGAAGGCTTCGTCATCGGTGTGGTAGATCGTGACGAGCAGGCGCTCGGCGGGAATTCCCCAGACGGACGTGAGCAGCTCCCAGGCGTAGTGGATCGCGTCGCGCTTGAAATAATCGCCGAAGCTGAAGTTGCCGAGCATCTCGAAGAACGTGTGATGCCGTGCGGTATAGCCGACCGAATCGAGATCGTTATGCTTGCCGCCGGCACGCACGCAGCGCTGCGAACTCGCCGCGCGCGTGTAGCTGCGCTTCTCGGCACCGAGAAACACGTCCTTGAACTGGACCATGCCGGCGTTGGTGAACAGCAGGGTCGGATCATTGCCCGGTACGAGCGAACTCGAGGGCACGATGGTGTGGCCCTTGGACTGGAAGAAGTCCAGGAAGCTCTGGCGGATTTCGGCGCTGGTCTTCATGGGAACCCGGTACGCGGCCGGCCTTGGCCGGAAAACGAAGAAAGCCCCGCCTGGCCTGAGACGTCCGTCCCGAGCGTTCAATCGAAATCGTCGGAGGAATCGTCCACGTCGTCGGCGTGGGTGATCGCGCGTACTGTGGCGGCATCGAAGCCGCGGCGCAAGAGGAAGGCCGTGCGCCGCTGGCGCTCGGCGGGATCAGTGGCGGCCCGGTCGCCGAACCGGCGCCGACATTGGCTCGCGGCGAGGGAGGCCCAGTCCGGCGCTTCCGCATCGAGCCGTTCGCGGATGTCGGTCTCGGACAGCCCGTGCCCGCGCAGCTCGGCACGGATGCGCCGCGGGCCGTAACCTTGGCCGATGCGGGTGCGGATCAGGGTGTCGGCGAAGCGCGCGTCATCCTGGAACTGCTTCGATTGCAGCCGTTCCAGGGCTGCACGGCTCTCGTCGCGATCGAAGCCGCTACGGCCGAGCTTGCGCTCGAGTTCGCGAGCCGAATGCTCGCGTCGCGCGAGCCAGCCCAGCGCCTTGCCGTAGGCGCTGGGCTGTGGTTTGTCATCCGGGCGGCGCTTCATGCCAACGAAACACCGCTACGCCGGTTGGCCTTTTATGGCGTGGAGCCCGAGGTCAATCGTTGACGTCAGCCGTCAGCGCCGCCTCGGCGGCGGCTCCACGCGCGGGCACCAGGAGCTTCTCGCGAAGCTGCTCCTCGATCCGCGCGGCGATCTCCGGATGCTCGCGCAGGAAGTTGCGGGCATTGTCCTTGCCCTGCCCGATGCGCTCGCCGCCGTAGCTGTACCAGGCGCCGGACTTCTCGACGAGCTTGTGCTCGACGCCGAGGTCGATCAGTTCACCCTGGCGACTGATGCCCTCGCCGTAGATGATCTCGGTGATGATCTGCTTGAACGGCGGCGCGAGCTTGTTCTTGACGACCTTGATCTTGGTCTGG
>CAYYHP010000284.1:0-2185 GCA_964471815.1 uncultured Rhodanobacteraceae bacterium | reverse complement strand
CGCGGAACGCCTGATCGGATTTCAGGTTCGGATAGTTCTCGACCACCACCATCAGGCGTGCCAGCGCACCGCTCAGCTCGCCCTGCGCCTGCTGGAAGCGCGCCAGCGCCGCCGGGTCGTCGACCAGTTCCGGCGTGGCCTGGATCGTGCCGACCCTGGCGCGTGCCTCGGTGACGCGGGTCAGCACCTCCTGTTCCTGCTGCGCATAGCCTTTGACCGTGTTGACCAGATTCGGCACCAGATCGGCGCGACGCTGGTACTGGTTCAGTACTTCGGACCACTGCGCCTTGACGTCCTCTTCGGCGCGCTGGATCGCGTTGTAGCCGCAGCCGGAGAGGCCGGCGAATGCGATCATGAGGGTCAGCCAGCGGAACAGGCGCATCGTGGTATCTCCCGGATCGGCCGCGCCATGCGGCCCAGATAATGTGGGGAAAGCCGGCAGACGGTTCAAGCGAACTACCAGTCGCCCGAGGCGCCGCCCCCGCCGGAACTGCCGCCGCCCCCGCTGAAATCGCTCGAACTGGAGCTGGAGCTGTCGGAGCTGCTCCAGCTCGAGGAAGAATCGGACCCGCTGGACGTCCAGCGCGTGTCGTCGTCGCGAGAGACCGATCCGCCCGGGTAGACCGGCACGCCGCGCGGATTGCGGTCCCGACCGATGAATGCGGCGAGCAGACTGCCGACCAGGCCCGCGCCGAGCCCGGCGAGCGGCGACTGCAACAGCCAGCCGGTGGCGAGACCGCTGATCGTGCTCACACCGACGATGCGTACGGGCCGCGGCAACCACCTCGTCAGAACGGCGAGCAGGACTCCCGGAAGGGCGCCGAGCATCAGCCCGACCAGCAGATAAAGCGGATTCCACCAGGCCAGGTCATCCGACGAGCCGCTTTCCTTCGATGGCAAGGCCTCGCCATCGATGACCTTGCCGATCGTCTCGACCGCCGCTCCGATGCCGCCGGGGAAATCACCGGCGCGGAAGCGCGGCACGCTCGTCTCGCGGATGATGCGCGCGGCGACGGCATCGGGCAGCGCACCCTCGAGCCCATAGCCGACTTCGATGCGAACCTTGCGATCGTCCCTGGCGACGACCAGCAGCACGCCGTCGTCGATGCCCTGACGACCGAGCTTCCACTGCTCGAACGCGCGCACGGCGTACTGCTCGATGGTCTCGGGCTGCGTGCTCGCGACGATCAGCACCGCGACCTGCGCGCCCTTGCGCTGCTGGATCGCGGTGAGCCTGGCCTCGAGCGCCGCGGTCTGCGCCGCATCGAGCAGGCCCACGGTATCGGTCACACGGCGATGGAGGTCCGGGATCGGCGCCGCCTCGCCGGCCTGCACGACGGCGCTGCCGAGGCCGAGCAGGCCGGCAAGCAGGAAAGCCGCGATACGCTGGCCGAAAACCGCGATGTCATGGCACATGGGCCACTCCCCTTGTCCTCGCTGCCGAGAGTGCCACGAGAACCATGCACCGCGAAACGGCAGGCGAAACCGCGGCCGGAGAAGGTCAGGCCTGCCGATTCCTGTCCGCCGGGACCTCGTGACGGGCGACGATACGAGTCAGTGGTGTGCCGAATGGTGCCGGCGGCGGCGCTCGCGCCGGGCCAGCAGGTTCAGGGTTTCCACCGCGCCGGAGAAGGCCATCGCGAAATACAGGTAGGCACGCGGGATGTGGAACTCGAGTCCGTCGGCAATCAAGGCCACGCCGACCAGCACGAGGAAGGCCAGCGCGAGCATCTTCACGGTCGGCTGGCGGTCGATGAAATCGCCGATCGGGTTGGCCGCGAAGATCATGACCGCGACGGCCAGGATGATCGCGGCGACCATCACCGGGATGTCGTCGACCATGCCGACCGCGGTGATCACCGAATCGAGCGAGAAGACGATGTCGATCAGCGCGATCTGCATGATCACGAAGGCGAACACCTGCGAGGCCGCCTCCCGGCTGTGATCGGCCGGTGCCTCGTCCTCGCCGACCACCGCGGTGCGGATCTCCATGAGGCCCTTCACGAGCAGGAACAGACCGCCGAGGACCAGAACCAGGTCGCGGATCGAGATGTCCTGGCCGAACAGGCTGAACAGCGGGGCGGACATGCGCGCGAGGAACGCGAGCGAGACCAGCAGCAGGATGCGCGTGATGCAGGCGAGCGCCAGACCGAAGCGGCGCGCCAGCGGGCGGCGCTCCGGCGGC
>CAYYHP010000283.1:0-2195 GCA_964471815.1 uncultured Rhodanobacteraceae bacterium | reverse complement strand
GGCTGGGGCGGCTGGTGGTTCTGGGACCCGGTCGAGAACGCCTCGTTCATGCCGTGGCTCGTCGGCACCGCCTTGCTGCATTCGCAGGCGGTGACCGAGAAACGGGGCAGCTTCCGCGCCTGGACGCTGCTGCTCGCGATCTTCGCCTTCTCGCTCTCGCTGCTCGGCACCTTCCTCGTGCGCTCCGGCGTGCTGACCTCCGTACACGCCTTCGCGAGCGATCCGAAGCGCGGCCTGTTCATCCTCGCCTTCCTCGCTGCAGTGGTCGGCGGTTCGCTGCTGGTGTATGCGCTGCGTGCACCGAAGGTGGCCGGCGGCGAGCCGTTCGCCGCGGCGAGCCGCGAGACCACGTTGCTCGTCAACAACCTCCTGCTGACCTGTGCGGCGGCGATGGTGCTGCTCGGCACGCTGTATCCACTGATCGGCGAGGCGCTGAACCTCGGCCGCATCTCGGTCGGCCCGCCGTATTTCGGCTTCATGTTCGCGCTCTTGATGGCGCCGATCGTCGTGCTGATCCCGTTCGGGCCGTTCCTGAAATGGCGCCGCGGCGATCTGCGCGGCGCGGCGCGCGCACTGCTGCCCGCGCTCGCCGTGGCGCTGCTCGGTGCAGCGCTCGCCTGGCTGCTCGCATGCGACCTGCCCGCGAAGGCGCTGCTCGGCGTCGCCGCCTCGCTGTGGGTCGGGCTCGGCATCGCGCTATATGCGCTCATGCGCTGGCGTCAGGCACCGGCGGGCCGGCGCTACACGCCCGAGATGCTCGGCATGATCCTCGCCCATTCCGGTCTCGCCGTGTTCCTCGCCGGCGTGCTGGTCACCGAGGCCACCGGCATCGAGAAGGATCTGCGCTTCGCGCCGGGCCAGACCGTCGAGGTCGGCCCGCTCGCCTTCCGCTTCGAGGGCGTCAGGCGCGTCGAGGGCCCGAACTGGACCGCCGATGCCGGCAGGCTGACCGTGACCCGCGAGGACCGGCAAGTCGCCGTGCTCGAACCGCAGAAGCGCCAGTACCGGCGCGGCCAGGTGCAGACCGAATCGGCGATCGACCCGGGCCTGTTCCGCGATCTCTACGTCGCGCTCGGCGAGCCGGTCGGCAATGACGGCGCCTGGGCGATCCGCGTCTATCTGAAACCCTTCGTGCGCTGGATCTGGCTCGGCGGCCTGCTGATGATGGCCGGCGGTTTCGTCGCCGCGGCCGATCGCCGCTTCCGCGTGCTCGCACGCCGCGAGGCCGCGGCACCGGCGTCAGGGCCCGCCACGAACGCCGCCGCCACACCATGAGCCGCGTGCTGCCACTGATCGCCTTCCTCGCCCTCGCCGCGCTGCTCGGCTTCGGCATCGTCTGGAACACGCACCACGACCAGCGCGAGGTGCCCTCGCCGCTGATCGGCAAGCCGGTCCCGGCATTCCGCCTGCCCGTGCTCGATGCGCCCGAGAAAACCGTCTCCCGCGAGGACCTGCTCGGCCAGCCCTACCTCCTCAACGTGTTCGGCAGCTGGTGCCCCTCCTGCGTCGAGGAACACACCGTGCTGATGGCCGAGGGCAAGCGCCTCGGCGTGAAGCTCGTCGGCTACAACTGGAAGGACGAGCCCGACGACGCGAAGGCATGGCTCGCGCGCTTCGGCAACCCGTACGACGTGATCGTCGCCGACCGGATCGGCCGCGGCGCGATCGACTTCGGTGTCTACGGTGCGCCGGAGACCTTCCTGATCGACGCACAGGGTGTGATCCGCGCCAAGCGCATCGGCGCACTGACGCCCGACTACCTCGAGCGCGAGCTGAAACCCGCCATCGCCGCCCTGAACGCATCACGGGGCACGCCATGAAGCGTCGCCTCCTCGTCGCCCTACTCGCCCTGCTACCGCTCGCCTCGCACGCGGTCGATCCGCTGCCGTTCCGCGACGCGGCCGAGGAGCAGCGCTTCCAGCAGCTCACGCGCGAACTGCGCTGCCTGGTCTGCCAGAACCAGAATCTCGCCGATTCGGATGCGAGCCTCGCGCGCGACCTGCGCAACGAAGTGTTCGAGCAGCTGCGGAAAGGCAAGACGGACGCCGAGATCAAGCAGTATCTCGTCGACCGCTATTCGGACTTCGTGCTCTACGATCCGCCGTTGAAGGGCGGCACCTGGCTGCTCTGGTTCGGCCCGCTGGCGATGCTGCTCGCGGGCGGTGCGACGCTGGTCATCGTATTGCGGCGTCGTG
>CAYYHP010000282.1:0-2229 GCA_964471815.1 uncultured Rhodanobacteraceae bacterium | reverse complement strand
CGCCGGGCGATCGCGTTGCCGCTGATCGCCCCGGCGAAATGTCCGATCAGGGTGCCGCCGACACGCGGATCGAAGACCACCGGCATGGCCCCGCTCCTGATGCGGCCGGGATCCAGCCGCGCCACAGCGCGGGTTCCGGCTTGACGGCCGATCTCGTCCGGTCCGGGCAGGTCGCCCAGGTGGTGCGCGCTGCGCCAGGCATAGTCGCGCTGCATGCCCGATCCTTCGCCCGCGATCATCGTCGCGCTGAGCTGGCGGCTGGTGCCGCCATAGGAACCGGCAAAACCATGACTGGTAACCAGCGCGAGCGTCCGGCCGCCTGAAGCAGCGCCGGCGCCTTCGCTGTTGGTTACTCCAGGGATAGCGCGGGCGGCATCCTCGCAGGCCAGCGCCAGTTCGCGCAAAGTAGCAGGGCCGGGTTCGGCGCTGTCAGTCAGGTCGAGCTCAGCCAAAGGTCCGCGCAGCAGCCGGTCTTCCGGGGCGAGGCCGGCAAAGCGATCTTCGGGCGCCAGCCGCGCCATCGCCACGGCGCGATCGGCCAATTCCCTGAGCGCGTCGTCGCTGAGATCGCTCGACCCGATCGATGCCGACCGGGCGCCAACGAAGACTCGCAGCCCAAGATGCTCGCTTTCCGAACGCTCGACGTCCTCGAGCGCGCCGAGCCGAACCTGGACCGCTTCGCTCGCTTCACCCGAATAGACCGCATCGGCCGCGTCCGCCCCCGCTCGGCGCGCAAATTCGATCAGCGCTGCGGCGCGGTCCTGGGCGGCTTGGGGGCTAAGCATGAGACACGGATACTCCGGCGGTTGTGGGCCGCCGATCTAGGAAGCGAAAGCGAAAAGCGCAATCAGCCGAACGCGAATGCCAGCCCCTTGAGCACGCCGGTAACCACGAAAGGCAGCCCCAGCGCCATGACCCAAAGCCACATCCGGTCGCGCCGGAAGTAGTGGAGGAGTTCCGGATCGGCGGCCTGCGCGTCGCTCAGCCGGTTCCAGCGCGTCTCGAAGCGGCGGCAGGCCGGAATGATCGCCGCGACGAGGATGATCAGTGCCGCATAGGGCAACAGCGATCCGCCACGCGCATGCAGTGCGCCCATCGTCACGAAGATCTGCAGCGCGGTATAGACCAGCAGTGCATAGGCGATGTTATCGCTCATCTTCTTGCGCCAATCGAGCGGCTTTGCCTGCCCGTGCGCCGTTCCCCCCGGTTTGTCCCATGCCTTTGCCATGGCCAACCTTCCTTCTTGTCCCCTCTGGGCAGAGTAAATCACCAATGGTCGCCGCGGGCAAGCCCTCCTTGTCTAGGCATTTGTGCGCATGGCGTTCCCCTTCGCACCGTGCAAGAAACCTGCCAGATCGACGAAGGGCGCTTGCCCAGCCATGCCGGACGACCTAAATCGCAGCACGATGACCACGACCGAGACCCATCCCGCCCCGCCGGTCAGCGCGGCCCAGCCAATCCCGCAGGGCGGGCTCGAGGTGATCTCGATCGCCAAGAGCTATGACAAGCGCGCGGTGCTGAGCGACATCTCGCTGTCGGTCGGCAAGGGCGAGGTGCTGGGGCTGCTGGGCCCCAACGGCGCGGGCAAGACCACCTGCTTCTATTCGATCATGGGGCTGGTGAAGCCGGATTCGGGCCGGATCCTGATGGACGGCGTCGACGTTACCGCGCTGCCGATGTACCGCCGCGCGATCCTCGGGCTGGGCTATCTGCCGCAGGAGACCTCGATCTTCCGCGGACTGACGGTCGAACAGAACATCGCCAGCGTGCTCGAACTGGCGGAACCCGATGCCGCGACCCGGGCCGAGGAGCTCGAACGCCTGCTGAGCGAGTTCGGCCTCACGCGGCTGCGCGCCAGCCCGGCGATGGCGCTATCGGGGGGCGAACGCCGCCGCTGCGAGATTGCCCGCGCACTGGCCGCCAAGCCTTCGATCATGCTGCTCGACGAACCCTTCGCCGGGATCGACCCGCTGTCGATCAGCGACATCCGCGATCTGGTCAAGGATCTCAAGCAGCGGGGCATCGGGGTGCTGATCACCGACCACAACGTCCGCGAGACGCTCGATATCGTCGACCGCGCCTGCATCATCTATGGCGGGCAGGTGCTTTTCGCTGGCAGTCCCGAAGACCTGGTCAAGGACGAGAACGTGCGCCGCCTTTATCTTGGCGAAGGGTTCACGCTCTAGGCTTACGCACGATGGCCCTCGGCCCCCGCCTCGACCTTCGGCA
>CAYYHP010000281.1:0-2229 GCA_964471815.1 uncultured Rhodanobacteraceae bacterium | reverse complement strand
CCAGTGCTAGCTTTGCGTACCGTCACTTATTGCACTGAAAACGAGGAGACCCCGAGACAGCCGAAAGACTAAATCGAGAGGCAGATATCTGAGCTAACGCGGACGGTTGGTACTCGCGTAAGTAACGACTATCACCGCTATGTCGTCATCGGCAAGAAGACGTTCATCACGTCGGAAATGCGCTCTGATTATTTCACCTTGGCGGCTCGCGCGGATCCCGGCAGCAAGCCCCCATGCATATCGATGTCAGCCTGCTGGCCGCCCTGGCTGCATTGCAGAACAGCTCGACGATCGATCACAGGAGACGGGCGGGCTTCGACGGTGTTCGCAACGCCAATCCGCCCCCGAGGCCATCGAAGGCGTGCGCGTGGCGAAAGAGCAGCGCAAATCGGATTGGGATGGCTATCTTGCCGCGGATGTGGGAGGTGGCGGCGCCGGTTCGTAGGCTATCCAGCAGCGCGGCCAAGCGCGTCTGGAAAATGCGTTCGGCCGCGTGGCCGGGTGCTGCCGGACTCATCGGTTCTCCTTGGTCGGATGGTTGGGTGTGGCGCGTGCCAGCGCCACACCCGGCTGCGCCAGAGCATCACGTGCCGAGAGCTACGCCGTTGATGGCGGCGATCACGGGCTTCTCGAATTCCTCGATGCCGCGGAACAACTCGTGCGTCCGTTGCTACGTGACGTGGTAATCGGCGGGGTGGGCCGTGCCGCCTGCGCGCTCCTTGATGTCCGCACCGGCGCAGAACGCCTTGTCGCCGGTGCCGGTCAGCACCACGCAGCGAACGCTGGCGTCGTCCCGGGCCAGCTCGAAGAATGCCTTGGCGAGATCCGGCTTCATGGTGCCGCCGAGTGTGTTCATCCACTCCGGGCGGTTCAACCGGATGATGACCATGCCCTCGATCACTTCGTATAACAGGGTTTCGAACTACATCGATGTCTCCTTGCTTGGAATGATGTTCGCGCCGATGTCTGCGCGGGGGGTCGCCGGCCGCACGCGCGGCTGGCGAGCCCACGGGGTCAGTGCGCCGCCGCCAGGACGTGTGCAAAGGCCACCGAGCCGAGCCCGATCATGTGAGCCAGCCCCAGGCGCGCGCCTGGCTGTTGCCGGCCGTGTGCTTCGCCGCGAATCTGGCGCGTGATCTCGGCGATCTGCCCGATTCCGGTCGGTCCGACCGGATGACCCATGCCGAGCAGGCCGCCCGACGCATTGACCGCGCATTGGCCGCCAATGGCCGAAGCGCCGCGTTCGAGCCACGCCGCGCCTTCTCCGGGCGCGCACAGGTCCATGGCTTCGGTGTAGACCAGCTCCTCGATCGAGAAGGCCTCGTGCAACTCCACAAGGTTCAGGTCGTGTGGGCCGATTCCGGCCTGCTCGTACGCCATCGCCGTAGACTTGCGCACCATGTCGACGACTGCCGACGATTCCCCGTGCTCAAGCTCCTCGCTGTTCGCCACCGATGCCAGCACGCGCACGGCGCGGCGCTTGTCCAGGCCGAGCCGCCTGATCGCCGCCTCCGACGCCACGATCACGGCGGCGGCGCCGTCGCCTTGCGGGCAGCACTGCTGCACTGTCAGGTCGCCCACCACCTTCGGCGAGGCCATGACCTGCTCGAGCGTGCGAGGCTTGCGAAACTGTGCATACGGGTTCAGCGCCGCATTGCCGTGATTCTTGACCGCGACGCGTGCCATCGCTTCGGGCTTTAGGCCGTGCTGGCGCAGGTATTCATGTGCCATCAGCGCGAACGTCACGAGTGGCATTGTCGCGGTCGGTGCAAGGTGCGGCAGGCCGTCCTTGTCGGCAGCCATGCGGCCATCGCCGAACTTGTCCACTCCCATTGCCACCACCACGTCCGAGACGCCGCTCGCCACCTCCAGGCATGCCTGGCGGAACGCCGAGCTGCCCGAGGCCGAGGCGCTTTCCACCTGCGTCACGGCGAGGCCGGTGGAGCCTAAGTGGCGGAACATGACGCGCCCGGTCGCCATGCCGATCGCCGACGTCCCCACGTAGGCGCTTTGCACCTCCGGCCAGGCAATGGCAGCGTCCGCCAGCGCCTCGCGCATCGCGCGCAGGCCAAGGCCGACATAAGGGATATCCGACGCGAACTGGTACGGATGTAGCCCAATACCGACGACGTAAACGGGGGTTTGCTGAAGCAGGCGGTTCATTGTTGCACCTCCACGGATAGGAAATTCAACCGCATGAGGCCAAGTATGGCACGAGTTTTGGGCCTC
>CAYYHP010000280.1:0-2242 GCA_964471815.1 uncultured Rhodanobacteraceae bacterium | reverse complement strand
CCATACACGCGCTCGGCCGTGGTCGGCGGCATCTTCCTCGGCCTCGGCCGCGCGCTCGGCGAGACCATGGCGGTCACCTTCGTGCTCGGCAACGCACACGTCATGACCGGTTCGCTGCTGATGCCCGGCAATTCGATCGCGGCCACGATCGCCAACGAATTCACCGAGGCCGACTCGGACATGTACCTCTCCGCGCTGGTCGCCCTCGGCTTCGTGCTGTTCGTGGTGACCTTCATCGTGCTCGCCATCGCCAAGCTGCTGCTGTTGCGCCTGAAGCGCCGGGAGGGCCAATGAACGTCACGCTCGCCGAGCGTCTCTACCAGCGCCGCCGCCTGCGCAATGCCATCGCACTGCTCCTGGCCACCGCCGCCACGCTGTTCGGCCTGTTCTGGCTGGTGTGGATCCTGTGGACTACGCTCGTGCACGGCATCGGCGCGCTGAACCTCGACCTGTTCACCAGGATGACGCCGCCGCCGGGCGATCAGGGCGGTCTGCTCAATGCGCTGTTCGGCAGCGTGATCATGAGCCTGCTCGCGATCGCGCTCGGCACGCCGGTCGGCATCGCGGCCGGCACCTATCTCGCCGAATACGCGAACCACCGTCGGCTCGGCGAGGCGATCCGCTTCGTCAACGACATCCTGCTCTCAGCCCCGTCGATCGTGCTCGGCCTGTTCGTGTACACGATCGTGGTGCGCACGATGGGCCACTTCTCGGCACTCGCCGGCGCCATCGCGCTTGCCTTCATCGTCCTGCCCGTGATCGTGCGCACCACCGACGAGATGCTGCGCCTGGTGCCCGGCGCGATGCGCGAGGCCGCGCTGTCGCTCGGCATTCCGCAGTGGAAGGTCACCGTGCAGGTGCTCTACCGCTCCGCGCTGCCAGGCATCCTGACCGGCGTGCTGCTGGCGCTCGCGCGCATCAGCGGCGAGACCGCGCCGCTCCTGTTCACGGCACTCAACAACCAGTACTGGAGCACGGATCTCCTCGCGCCGATGGCGAACATCCCGGCGATCATCTTCCAGTACGCGATGAGCCCTTACGACTCGTGGCACACGCTGGCCTGGGACGGCGCCCTGCTCATCACGGTTTTCGTCCTCCTCACCAGCCTCGCCGCGCGCGCCGTACTCGCGCGCAAGAAGGTGCCGAATGACTGATGCCCGACTCGCCATTGCCGAACCGGCCGCCGCCCGGCCCGCTGCCGCGCCGTCCTCGCCGGCCAAGCTCGCCGCGCGCAATCTGGACTTCCACTACAACGGCAACCCGGCGCTGCGCGGGATCCGCCTCGAAGTGCCCGAGCGCAAGGTGACCGCGATCATCGGCCCGTCGGGATGCGGCAAGTCCACGCTGCTGCGCGTGTTCAACCGCATCTACTCGATCTATCCGGGGCTCGTCGCGAGCGGCGAGGTGGTGCTCGACGGCGAGAACATCCTCGATCCGGCGTATCCGCTGAACCGGCTGCGCAGCAAGGTCGGCATGGTGTTCCAGAAACCGGTGCCGTTCCCGATGTCGATCTACGACAACATCGCCTACGGCATCCGCCATTACGAGCGGCTCGCGCGCGCCGAGATGGACGTGCGCATCGAGCAGGCGCTGCGCCAGGCGGCACTGTGGGACGAAGTGAAGGACAAGCTGAAGGGCAGCGCGCTCGGCCTCTCCGGCGGCCAGCAGCAGCGCCTGTGCATCGCCCGCGCGGTGGCCCTGAAACCGGAAGTGATCCTG
Organism: uncultured Rhodanobacteraceae bacterium; assembly: GCA_964471815.1. Taxonomy (GTDB): domain Bacteria; phylum Pseudomonadota; class Gammaproteobacteria; order Xanthomonadales; family Rhodanobacteraceae; genus Tahibacter. The sequence goes on along the minus strand of CAYYHP010000280.1, from coordinate 523 downwards.
TTCGACGAGCCGACGTCCGCGCTCGATCCGATCGCGACCAGCAAGATCGAGCAGCTCGTCGAGGAACTCAAGCGGGACTTCACGATCGCCATCGTCACGCACAATATGCAGCAGGCCGCGCGCTGCTCGGACTACACGGCCTTCATGTATCTCGGCGAGCTCGTCGAGTTCGGCGATACCGAGACCCTGTTCACGCGGCCAACCAAGCAGCAGACCGAGGACTACATCACCGGCCGGTTTGGCTGAGCAGACCGGGGCCCCGGCTTCCGGCACCGCAGTCCGCCGGGCCTCGATTCCCGAGCCCGCATCCCGAGTACATCCCATGTCCGACCCACACATCGGCACCGAACACATGAGCAAGAGCTACGACCTGGAACTCGCCCGGCTGATCGACGAGATCGTGCGCATGGGCCGCATCGCGGCCGAGCAGCTCGCCTCGGCATCGGATGCCGTGGAGCTGCGCGATAGCGGCCTCGCCGCACGCGTGGTCGAGCGTGATCAGGCGATCGATGAGCTCGAGAAC
>CAYYHP010000279.1:0-2302 GCA_964471815.1 uncultured Rhodanobacteraceae bacterium | reverse complement strand
ATAAGCCTCGCCGCCGCCGAGCAGCACGATCGCGAGATGGCTCAACGGCGCGAGATCGCCGCTCGCGCCGACCGAACCCTTTTCCGGGATCACCGGAATCACGTCGCGGTTGAGCAGCTCGGCGAGCGCGGCGAGCGTCTCGACGCGAATGCCCGAATGGCCGCGCATCAGCGTGTTGATGCGGATCGCCAGCATCGCACGCACCACCTCGGCCGGGAACGGCTCACCGACGCAGACCGCGTGCGTGATGACGAGGTTGTGCTGCAGCTCCTCCATCAGCGTGCCGTCATGCCGCTCGGGATTGCCGCCGGGCAGCTCGTCGCGCGCGCGGTGCGCGCCGAGCAGCTTGTCGGCATTGCTGCCGAAGCCGGTGGTCACGCCATAGATCGGCTCACCGCGCCGCACCTGGCCGGCCAAGAAATCGGCGGCATGCCGCACGCGTTCGAGTTGTGCGGTATCGAGAACCACACCGGCACCGTGACACGCGATCGTCACGAGCTGGCGCCGGGTCAGGCTGTGTCCGTCGAGGACGATGGCTTGGGAGTTCATGCGGAGCCTCCGGACTCCACGGCGCCGCAGCGCCGCACGTCAGAATGAGGCCCGGCCGCGACGAGGTTCCGCCGCGAACGGGAGTTTGGCGGACGGGCCAGCGATCGGGGGAGGAAGGGGCCGCCGGCCCGGCGCGCGCCGGCTCAGCCCATCGCCTGGGCCTGTTCGAGCTCGACGCGCAGAGTCTTCACAAGTTCGCCGCGCGTGACTTCGAACTGATCCTGCTTGCGCATGTCCTTGACCGTGACCACGCCCTTGGCGATCTCGTCGGGGCCGAGCACCAGCACGAAGCGGATGCCGGCACGATCGGCATACTTGAACTGGCGCGCGAGCTTGCCGGGCTCCATCACCACCTCGGTGGCGATGCCGGCATTGCGCAGCAGCGTCGCGAGTTCGAGATAGGCCGGCAGCCGGTTTTCCTCCATCTGCGTGACCAGCACCTTGACCGTGCTGCCCGCCGTGCGCAGCAGGCCGGCCTCGCGCAGTTGCCAGTAGAGCCGCGTCGCGCCGATCGAGATGCCGACACCCGGCAGATGCGACTTCGTGTAGTGTCCGGCGAGGTTCTCGTAGCGGCCACCCGAGCAGATCGAGCCGATCTCCGGGTGCTCGGTCAGATGCGTCTCGTATACCGTGCCGGTGTAGTAATCGAGGCCACGCGCGATCGACAGGTTCAACGCATAGCAGGCTTCCGGCACGCCGAACGCACGCACCAGTTCCAGCACCTCGCGCAGTTCGGCGCTACCCTGGTCGAAGGTCTCGCTGCCCGTGCCGAGCGCATCGAGCCTGGCGAGCGCGTCGTCATGACCGTGTGAGCGGATCTGCACGAAATCGAGGATGCGCTGTGCGGACTCGGCGGCGAGACCGAACGTCGGCCCGGTCAGCACGTCGCGCACGTAATCCGGCCCGCGCTTGTCCAACTTGTCTACTTCGCGCAGCACCAGCGTCTGCCGCTCGCCGTCGGCGATGCCGAGACTCTCGAAGAAACCGCGCATCAGCTTGCGGTTGTTCAGCTGGATGACGAACGGGCCGATGCGCAGGTCGCGGAACACGCTGTGGATGACGGCGGGCAGCTCGGCGTCGTAGCGGATCGACAGCGCGTCCTTGCCGATCACGTCGATGTCGCACTGGTAGAACTCGCGGAAGCGCCCACGCTGCGCGCGCTCGCCGCGGTAGACGCGCTGCATCTGGTAGCGACGGAACGGAAAGCTCAGATCGTGCTCGTGCTGGGCGACGTAACGCGCGAGGGGCACGGTGAGATCGAAGCGCATCGCGAGCTCCGGGCGCTCGCCCTGCTCCAGCGCGCCAGTCGATTGCACGAAATACACCTGACGCTCAGTCTCGCCGCCTTGCTTGGTCAGCAGGATGTCGGCGAACTCCATGACCGGCGTCTCGACCGGCAGGAAGCCGAACTGCTCGTAGTTGCGCCGGATCGTGTCGAGCATGTCCTGGAACGCGATCTGGTCGTGCGGGAGCAGCTCGAGCACGCCGGGCGGCGTGCGGGCGGGAGTCAACGCCATGGGTTCCTCTGTCGTTCGGATCGCGGGCGACGGCCTGCTCGCGGCGGCGCTAGCCTAGCAGATGGATCCCGCTTCGCGGGCCGGCAATCCGTCACAACCCGGGCATGACGTGGCCGCCCGGACCTGCCCGCGACACGCCGCGAGTCCGCTGCCGTAACGGTTGCCAAGCCCTGCCGCCGCCGCTATGATTCGCGACCTTCCCGGTCGGGGTGTAGCTCAGCCTGGTAGAGCGCTAC
>CAYYHP010000278.1:0-2304 GCA_964471815.1 uncultured Rhodanobacteraceae bacterium | reverse complement strand
GCGACGTGCTCGCGCCATGAGTGATCATCGTCTCCCGCCGCGGCGGCGCGGCTTCAGCCTGATCGAGGTGCTGGTCGCGGTCGCCGTGTTCGCGGTCGTCGCGGCGCTGGCCTGGGGCGGTCTCGGCGCGGTGCTGCGTACGCGTGCCGAACTCGCCGCCGCGCAGGACGACTTCACGCGCGTGCTGCGCTACGACGGCGCGATCGAGCGCGATCTGCGCAACGTCGAAGCGCGGCCGGTGCGCGGCAATGCCGGCGGCACGCTGCCGGCACTGGCCGGCGACGAAACGGGCATCGAGTTCACCTGTCTCGGTCATGCCACGCCCGAGGCCGAGCGGCGCGCGCGTTCGACGCGCGTCCGCTACGGGCTCGACGGCACGCGGCTCGTGCGCTGGCATTACGCCGTGCTCGACCGCGCCGCGGACAGCGCACCGCTCGACGAGACCCTGCACGAGCACGTACCGCGTCTGCGGCTGCGCTATCTCGATGCCGCCGGGCACTGGCAATCGCGCTGGCCGGCGGCTGATGCGACCGACGCCAGCGTGCTGCCGCGCGCGGTGGACGTCGTGATCGAATTCGCCGGCCTCGGCGAGATCCGCCGGCTGATCGAATTGCCGGGGCGCGGCACGGAGACACCACCATGATCGGCCGCTCCGCCTCGCGCGAACGCGGCGTGGCGCTGATCGTCGCGCTGCTGGTCGTCGCGCTCGCGACCGTACTGATCGCCGCGCTGCTCGACCGCGGCGAACTCGTCGCGGCGCGCACGCGCAACCGGCTGCGCAGCGCGCAGGCCGATGCCTACGCGCTCGGTCTGGAGGCGTACGCGGCGCGCGTGCTGGTGCTCGACCGCAATGATGGCGAGGTGGACACCGCCACCGATGCGTGGGCGATTCCGCTGCCGCCGACCGACGTGCCGGGCGGCACGCTCGATGCGGGCATGAGCGACCTCAACGGCTGCCTGAACCTCAACAACCTCGTCCAGCACGGCAGCGTGCAGGCGCTCTGGGTCGCGCGCTTCGGCCGCCTGCTCGACGTGCTCGGCCTGGACCGCGCGATCGCCGCGGCCGTAGTCGACTGGCTCGATGCGGATGCCGAGCCGGGCGAAGGCGGCGCCGAGGACAGTGCCTACGCGCAGGCCGATCCGCCGTACCGTGCGGCGAACCGTGCGTTCGCGCATGTGTCCGAACTGCGCCTGGTGCGCGGCATCGACGGGCCGGTCTACGCGCGGCTCGCGCCCTACGTCTGCGCCTTGCCGGCCGGTTCCGATCTCAACCTCAACACGGCCAGCGTGCCGGTGCTCCAGGCGCTGGCGCCGAACCTGACCGAGCCGCTCGCACGGCGCATCTGGGCCGAAGGACGTGCGCGCTGGCAGAGCGTCGACGAGGCGCTGCGCGAGGCGCGCGGCCAGGGCGTGGTCGTGCTGGATACGCGCGGTCTGGCCGTGGCGAGCGGCTACTTCCTTCTACACGGGCGTATCGTGCTCGATGGCGTGCCATTCGAGCGGCATGCCGTGCTCGTGCGCGGCCCGCACGCCGTACGCGTGCTGCGGCGTGGTGACGGCGGCGGACCGGGGGCCTTCTTCCGTGTCCGGTCCGCCGCTACTGCTGTTGCTACAATCGCGCGTCCCTCGCCATCCATCCTCCATGTCCGAGCGTCTGCTGATCCGCCTGCTGCCCGATGGCGGCGCCACCTGGCTCGCGCAGTCCGCCGACGGCCGCGCGCTGGCCGGCAGCAGCGTGGGATGGCCGCCGGCCGCGGCACTCGCGGCGGCGCGCCGGGTCGTGGTGCTGGTGCCCGCGACCGACGTGCTGCTGCTCGAGGCGCCGGCCCTGACCCGCCAGCACGCACAGCTCGTGCGTGCGGCCGCCTATGCGGTCGAGGACCAGCTCGCGCAGCCGGTCGAGGATCTGCATTTCGCGCTCGCCCGGCCGGAAGCCGGCCGCGTCGGCGTGGCGGTGGTCGCGCGCGCGACGCTCGACGCCTGGCTCGCGCGTCTCGCCGAGGCCGGCATCCGCGCCGATGCGCTGGTCCCGGAATCGCTCGCGCTCCGCCCGGGCGAGCTGCTCGTCGAGGCCGATCGCGGCACCCTGCGCCATGCGCCGTTCGGGGCGCTTGCATTGGAGACGGCGAGCCTCGGCGACGCGCTCGCCGCCTGCGCCGCCAGCCTGCCGGCGCTGAGCCTCCACGATGCGCGCGAGGCGACGGCCACGCCGCTCGCGATCGAGGCCGCCAGCGTCGAGCGGTTGCGCGATCCGCTCGCCTTCCTCGCCGCCGGGCTTCCTGCCACCGTGCCGATCGACCTGCT
>CAYYHP010000277.1:0-2312 GCA_964471815.1 uncultured Rhodanobacteraceae bacterium | reverse complement strand
TGCCCTCGCCCAGCAGCACCTCGTAGTGCTGGCGGATCAGCGCGCGCAGGCGCTCGCGCGCCGGCGCGCGCGCGCCCAGGGCGCGCAGGGCCGCGTCCTGGCTGGCCTGCGCCTGCGCCATGCCGTCCTGCATGACGGCGAACAGCAAGGCGCTCTTGCTCTCGAAATAATAGAAAGGCGAGCCGCTTTGCATGCCGATGGCCGCCGCGATGTCGCGCGTGCTGGTGGCGTCGAACCCCTGGGTGCGGAACAGGCGCGCGGCGGCGCGCACCAGATCGGCCCGGCGCAGGCTCTCGTCGCGCTGCTCGGCGCTCTTGCGGGGGCGCCCGCGCCGGGCGGGCGGCGGCGCTGCAACCATGGCGGCGGAAGATGGCATGGCCGCAGCATAGCCGCTCATTTTATTTTTATCAAGCAAACGCTTGATAAAAATAAATGCGGGTCTTACCCCAGCGCCTTGCCCATCGCCTCGCCCATGCGGATGGCGCCGCCGGGCGCCCAGCCGGGGTTGAAGCGCAACGTGCCGTGCGGCCACAGCAGCACCACGGTGGAGCCCAGCAGAAAGCGCCCCATCTCGGCGCCCCGGGCCAGCTCGACGGACTGGCCGGCGTAGTCCCAGCGCCGCACCTGCCCCGGCCGCGGCGGGTTGACCACGCCGTGCCACACGGTGGCCATGCTGCCGACGATGGTGGCGCCCACCAGCACCAGCACCATGGGGCCGCGCGCGGTGTCGAACCAGCACACCACGCGCTCGTTGCGCGCAAACAGGCCCGGCACGCCGCGCGCGGTGGCGGGGTTGACCGAAAACAGCTCGCCCGGCACGTGCGCCATGCGCTGCAGGCGCGCGGCGCAGGGCATGTGGATGCGGTGGTAGTCGCGCGGGCTCAGGTACAGCGTGGCGAACTGGCCGTTGTCGAACGCCGCCGCCTCGCGCGCGTCGCACGCCAGCAGGGCACGCGTGCTGTAGGCGTGGCCCTTGGCCTGGAAGATCTGGTCGCGCTCGATGGCGCCGAACTGGCTGATGGCGCCGTCGACCGGGCACAGGTAGTCGGCCTGCGTCAGCGGGCGCGCGCCGTCGCGCAGCGCGCGGGTGAAGAAGTCGTTGAAGCTGGCGTAGCGGGCCACGTCCGGCTCGGCCGCCTCGCCCATGTCCACGCCGTAGCGCGCCACGAAGCGGCGGATGGCCGCGTGCGTGAGCGCGCCCAGCTCGGCGCGCGCAAAGGCGCCCGCCGCCTGCGTGATGAGCTTCTTGGGCAGCAGGTACTGCGCCCGCACGGCCCAGCTTTCAGCCATCACTCGGGCTGGCCGATGGTCAGCTGGATTTCGCCCACGCCCTCGATGCGCCCGGCCAGCACGTCGCCCGGCTGCACCGCGCCCACACCTTCGGGCGTGCCGGTGTAGATCAGATCGCCCGGCTGCAGGTGGTAGTACTGCGACAGGTTGGCGACGACCTCGGGCACGCTCCAGATCAGGTCGGCCAGGTCGCCCTGCTGGCGCGTCTGGCCGTTGACGGCCAGCTCGATGCGCCCGCGGGCCAGCGCGCCCGTCTGGCTGGCCGGCACCAGCTCGCCGATGACGGCGGCATGCTCGAAGTCCTTGCCAAAGCTCCAGGGACGCCCGGCCTTCTTGGCCTCGCCCTGCAGGTCGCGCCGCGTCATGTCCAGCCCGCAGGCGTAGCCCCACACGCAGGCCTGGCCCTGCTCGGGCGCGATGCGGAACGCGGGTTGGCCGATGGCCACCACCAGCTCCATCTCATGGTGGTAGTCGCGCGTGCCGGGCGGATAGGGCACCGTGGCGCCGCTGGCCAGCAGGTGCGCCGGCGCCTTGTTGAAGAAGAACGGCGGCTCGCGGTCGGGGTTGCCGCCCATCTCGCGCGCATGCGCGGCGTAGTTGCGGCCGACGCAGAAAATGCGGCCCACGGCATAGCGCTGGCGGCTGCCGCGCACGGCCACGCTGGCCTGAGGAATAGGGGGAAAGACGAAGTCGGTCATGATTGAAAAACGGTTTGCAGATGAAAGTGTAGGCGCAGGCACAATCATCGCCCATGACCGACCTGCCGCCGCTGCTGGACATCCGCGATCTCGTCAAGAGCTACGGCGGCACGCGCGTGGTCGATGGCGTGTCGCTGGCCATCGCGCCGGGCGAGTGCCTGGGCGTGATCGGCCCCAACGGCGCCGGCAAGACCACCACCATCCGCCTGGCCCTGGGCCTGACGGCGCCCGAGGCGGGGCAGATCCACTACTTCGCGCGCCAGGACGGATCGGCCCTGGCCATGCCGCGCGACGCGCTGGCCATCAAGCAGCGCCTGGGCGTGG
>CAYYHP010000276.1:0-2317 GCA_964471815.1 uncultured Rhodanobacteraceae bacterium | reverse complement strand
GTGACGCCGGCATAGTTCGCGACCTTCTGCCGGCTGCCGGTCAGCAGGTTGAACAGCGCCGTCTTGCCGCAGTTCGGATTGCCGACGAGCGCCACGCGCAGGGAGGTGTCCATGGCCCTCAGACGACCTCGGCCGCCGGCTGCACGGCGACGCGGACGCGTGCGGCTTCGCTGCGACGCAGGGCGAAACGCGTGAAACCGACCTGGACGAGCAGCGGCTCGGCGCCGAGCAGACCGACCGCGACCACGCGCACCGGCTCACCGCGCACGAAGCCGAGATCGCGCAGGCGCCGCGCGATCGGATCGGCCGGACGCTGATCCTCCACCTCGCGGACCAGCGCGGTGGCGAAGCGGGGAAGCTCGGTGAGGCGCATTTCAGGCGGCACTTAAATAGGAATGGTTCTCATTATACGCCGAACACCGGCGCTGGCGAGCCCGCGTTCCATGCCGGCCGGACCTACCCGTCGGGTGCGGCTGCCGACCGGGCGGCTGCGGCTATCATCGCGACTCCGAAACGGAAACCCCCGGCCATGAGCGAATCCGTTGCCCTGACCCGACGCGGCGCCGTCGCTGAAATCAGCCTAAACCGGCCTGCCGTGCACAATGCCTTCGACGCACGCCTGATCGCCGGCCTTACCAAGGCGCTCAGCGCGATCGGACACGACGCCGACGTGCGCGTCGTGATCCTAACCGGGTGCGGCGCGAGCTTTTCGGCCGGGGCCGACCTGCACTGGATGCGCGGCATGGCGCAGGCCAGCGAGGCCGAGAACCGGGACGATGCACTGGCGCTCGCCACGCTGATGCGTACCCTGCAGTTCCTGCCGCAGCCGACCATTGCCCGGGTCAACGGCGCCGCTTACGGCGGCGGTGTCGGTCTGGTGGCCTGCTGTGACCTCGCGATCGTTGCAGATGAGACGAAGTTCGGATTGACCGAGGTCAAGCTCGGCCTGGTTCCGGCCGTGATCTCGCCTTACGTCGTCGCCGCGATCGGTCTGCGCGAGGCGCGTCGCCTGTTCACGACCGGCATGACCTTCGATGCCCGCGAGGCGCTGCGCATCGGTCTCGTCCACGAGGTGACGGCGGCAGCCGATCTGGATGCCGCGGTCGAACGCCAGATCGCCCTGCTGCTCAAGGCCGGCCCGGTCGCAACGCGCGCGGCCAAGGCGCTCGCCCTGCGCATGGCCGGTCTCACGCTGGAAACGCAGACGGCCATCGATGCCGAGAACGCGGCGCTGATCGCCCGGTTGCGCGTCTCGCCCGAGGGCCAGGAAGGCCTCGGCGCCTTCCTCGAAAAGCGTCCGCCGGCCTGGATGGGTGCCTGACGCCCTCGCCCGCTGCGGCGCCGCGTGGCGACGTCGCGGGCTGCGGCTATGATCCGATTCCCTTCGTGAGGAGCGCCCCGTGAGCCGTCATCCCCGCGTGACCAACCTCGACGAAATCGATACGCAGCCGCTCGCCGCCCGCCTCGGCGCACCGGCCAGCGGCGACGCCTATGGCGCGCTGATCGGCGCGATCGCACCACAGCTCGGCGCGCAGAAGCTCGGCTACAACCTGACCGTATTGCCGCCCGGCAAGCGCGCGTTTCCGCGCCACAGTCACCGCGTCAACGAGGAGATGTTCTTCATCCTCGACGGCGAAGGCGAGGTGTGTCTCGGCGATGCGCGCGTACCGATCCGCCGCGGCGACGTGATCGCCTGCCCGCCCGGCGGTCCCGAGACCGCGCATCAGATCATCAATACCTCATCCGGTGAGCTGCGCTATCTCGCGGTCAGCACCAAGCTCATGCCGGAAATCGCCGAATATCCCGATTCCGGCAAGTTCGGCGTGCTCGCGGATTTCGGCCCGGACGCCAACGGCAAGCCCCAGTTGTTCCGCCATCTCGCACGCCCGGACACCGGCCTCGACTACTGGGATGGCGAATGATGGCCGCACCCCTGTTCGACAAGGTGCTGATCGCCAATCGCGGCGAGATCGCCTGCCGCATCGTGCGTACCTGCCGCCGGCTCGGCATCCGCAGCGTGGCGGTGTATTCAGTGGCCGACGCGAGCGCACCGCACGTGCGTCTCGCCGACGAGGCCGTGCCGATCGGCGGATCGCGGCCCGCGGATTCCTATCTGCGCACCGATGCAATCCTCGCCGCGGCACGCGCGACCGGTGCGCAGGCCATCCATCCGGGCTACGGCTTCCTGTCCGAGAACGCCGATTTCGCCGAAGCGGTGGAGCGTGCCGGGCTTGTGTTCATCGGCCCGAGTGCGGCCTCGATGCGCCGCATGGGTTCGAAGGCCGGTGCGAAGGAACTCATGCACGCGCATGGCGTG
>CAYYHP010000275.1:0-2319 GCA_964471815.1 uncultured Rhodanobacteraceae bacterium | reverse complement strand
ACGGGCCTGACCGCCACGGCTGGCGTGGGCCGCATCTCAGTCGCCGCGGCGCCGTCGAACCGCAACACGCTGTAGCGATGGCTGCGAAGCCGCTCTACTACAGCGCCGATGACCTCGCAGGCTTCTATAAGTCGACCAACGGCGGCGCGAGCTGGACCGCGATCACCAAGTCGACAACGCGCTACTCGAACACCAACACCGAGTCGAGCAGCGTCAAGAACATCCTCAACGGCCAGGGCTGGTACAACCATCTCGTGATGGTCGATCCGAGCAATGCCAACGTGGCCTATTTCGGCGGCGCGCTGTTGCTCGCCAAAACCGCCGACGGCGGCACGAGCTACCGGCAGATCACCAACTGGCTCGCGCAGTTCAGCCTGCCGTACGTGCATGCCGATTTCCACGCCGGCACGATCGCGAGCAACGGCACGCTGTACGTCGGCTCCGACGGCGGCATCTTCCGTTCGACCGACAGCGGCACGACCTGGACGGCGAGCCTCAACGTCGGCATCGCCTCGCACCTCGTCTATCAGGTTGGTTCCTCGCTGGCCAACCGCGACGCGGTGATCGTCGGCCTGCAGGACAACGGCACGCGCGTGCGCGTCGGCACCAGCACCACGTTCAACCAGGAGATCGGCGGCGACGGCTTCGGCTGCGACGTCAACCAGTCGAACGCGAACCTGATGCTCGGCAGCCTGTACTACACCCGTCCGTACAAGAGCACCGACGGCGGTCTGAACTTCACGCAGGCCTGCTCCGGCATTACCGAGTGCAACAACTCCTCGACCGGCGTGTTCACCACGCGCATCATCCGTTCGGCGGCTGATACCACCGGCAACACGGTGTTCACCTTCAGCAACACCAAAGTGTACAAGTCGACGAACTATGCGACCTCGTGGACTGCGCTCGGCGTCACGGGCCTGCCGACAACCAGCCTGTACCTGCGCCAGTTCGGCATCGCCAAGAGCAACCCGAGCGTGATGGGCGTGGTCGCCAACTCCGGCCGCGTGTTCCTGTCGTCGAACGGCGGCACGAGCTGGACCACACCGGCCGCCCTGCCGAACAACGGCTACAGCCTGAGCTACATCTCGTTCGATCCGACCAACAGCAACACCGTGTACGTCGCCTCGGTCGCACCGGACCAGACCATGACCCATCTCTGGAAGTCGACGAACTTCGGCGCGAGCTGGACGGCCATCGATGGCACCGGCTTCCCGACCGGCATCCCGGTCAATTCGATCGTCGCCGATCCGGTCACGCCGACCACCCTGTATGCCGGCACCCACCTCGGCGTGTACAGCTCGGCCGATGGCGGCGCGACCTGGACCCGCTATGGCGCGGGCCTGCCGCTGGTCAACGTGACCGACCTGTACATCGCCGCCGACGGCTCCCTGGTGCGCGCGGCCACGTTCGGTCGCTCGGTCTGGGAACTCACGCCGTAATCCGCTCCGGACGGCACGTGTGAACGCGTGGGCGCGGGTGACCGCGCCCTCGTCGTTTCCGACGGAAGCAGCACCACCGAGGCCGCCGCCTCCTGGCACGCGCCATATGGCGCGCGTCCGCTTGCGGTTCCAGCCAACCGCCAGCCACCGCCGGACCGCGGCATGTCACCGATCAGGGTGCGACGCTTCGCCGCAAGCTCATCCATAAGCGTCTCCTAAAATGACCCGGTCCGCCTGCCGTGTATCGAGCCGGCGACGTTCCGTCACTCACCGGGAAGCCCCACACATGAAACAACATCTCCTCAGCGTCGCCCTGGCCTGTGCCGCGATGCCGACCCTGCTGTCCGCCGCACCGCGCAGCGAGCCGATCCAGCCGATCGCACCGGCCAAGGTCGAGAAGCCGGAGCTGGTCGAGCTCGGCAAGAAGCTCTACTTCGATCCCCGCCTGTCGAAATCCGGCTTCATCTCGTGCAACTCGTGCCACAACCTCAGCATGGGCGGCACCGACAACCTCAAAACCTCAATCGGGCACAACTGGCAGAAGGGGCCGATCAATGCCCCGACGGTGCTGAACGCGAGCTTCAACCTCGCCCAATTCTGGGATGGCCGCGCGAAGGACCTGCAGGCACAGGCCGGTGGCCCGATCGCCAATCCGGGCGAAATGGCCTCGACCCATCCGCTCGCGGTCGAGGTGTTGCAGACGATCCCGGGCTATGTCGCCGAATTCCGCAAGGTCTTCGGCAACGACCGCATTGACATCGACGAAGTGACCCAGGCCATCGCCGCGTTCGAAGCGACCCTGGTCACGCCGGATTCGCGCTTCGATCAGTGGCTCGAGGGCGATGACAAGGCACTGAACGCCGAGGAACTCGCCGGCTAT
>CAYYHP010000274.1:0-2342 GCA_964471815.1 uncultured Rhodanobacteraceae bacterium | reverse complement strand
GGTATCGCCGAAATGGCCGTCAAGACTCAGCCGGTAGCGGGTTCGCGAAGGCGGTGAGTACGCTGCACGTGGTTCCGTGCAGTACCACCCTGGACGACAGCCTGCCACCGGCAACCGCACCGGGCGGTATCTTCTGGTCGCTGCGGCCGGTGTTCTCGATGTGCCCGATGCGCTCGCGGCCGGGGAATACCGCCTCCGGGTAGACGAGTAATTCCCCGTCGAAGCGTGCGGTGGCGTTGCCGGTGTTGACGACCGTGCTGCGCAATCCGCCGGCGTCGGCGACATGCCGTTCGATCCGGCCCTGACGGACGACCGGCCCGACATGGGCATACACCGCGGCCCCGAGGCGGAAGCGGAAATGCAACGTGCCCTCGGTCTTGTCCTGCGGATTGCGGGTCTCGTCGAAGTAGAGCATCGCGCGGTATTCGCCGGGCGCCAGTTCGACCGCCAGGCGGATCGAGAAGCGGATGGTCTGGAAGCCCTTCGCGGCGACCTCGAATTCGGTCAGGTTTATCACCATCCAGCGCTCCAGGGACTGTTCGCCGGGCGGCAGATCGTGGACCTGGTTGTTCTCGTCCATCTCCCAGCGGGTGACGCTGACCCGCACCCGCTTGGGTTCGGCGGTGAAGCTGTAGAACCGGAACGAGTGGGTCTGCCCCGACGAATCGAGCGGAATGTCGAGAATCTGCGGACTGATGCCGACCTGGGCGCGCGCGCCAGTCGGCCAGATGGCGGTTGCCGCCAACAGGGCGAGCACCACCAGACTGGCCATGCGCAGGATCATCAGGTGCCCTCGCAGGTGATCACGAGCCGGCCGCGGAAACGACCGGCACGACGCAGTGCATCAATGTCGAATTCGATCTGCAGATCGCCCTCGACGAGTTCGGACTTGCCGTTGACCGCCACGTGCCGGGCGGGCAGGACGACGACCTTTGCCGGCAGCGTGGAGCGCCCGTCCTCGGCGGCGAAGCTGCCGCGTCCGACGTCCGATTCGATCTCGGCACGCATCCTGAGCTCGCTATGGCCCGACGTCGCGGGCAGTCACGCCCGCCACACGCCTGGCAGCGTGCGGCGCACCCTTGTGTTCACAGCGGGCACGCGCAGAGCGCCGGCGGCCGTGAGCATCCCGCCACCGCCGCGCACCGCGCGCCGGCTGTCGCTGCCCAGTGTCGCTTCCGGTTGCAGGCCGAGATCGGCGAGCGTGATCGGCGCGAGGCTGACCCGCCGTTGCGGGAGCTCGATGCGCACGGGGCCGGCATCGCCGGCGGTCTGCAGCTCGAGGCCGATCGACGGAGCCGCTCCATGGAATGGCTCCGCGATCGACAGACCGAGCAGCAGACCCGCCGCGCCAACCGTGAGGCCGCGACGGACCAAGGCGAGGTCTTCCCGCGCTCAGGTGCCGATGATGCTGATCACGTACTGCTGCGAGCCGGCCGACGAGCTGTAGGTGCCCGTGGCGGTCGCGTTTGTCATGTTCAGCGAGATCGCCACGCTGCCCGTGGTCGGCGTGACCAGACCGGGATCGGCGAAGGTCACGCTGGCATTCGGCGAGCCGCTGAAGGTCCCGCTGGCGCCGGTGTTCATACTGATGCGCTGTTCAGCGTGATCGCGGCCACGCCAGTGCTCAGCATGGTATTCGTGCCTCCATGGGCGCTGACCTGGGTGTTGGCGCTGGTGCCGCCCAGACGTTCTGCAGGACCAGCGGCATGGCGGCGAGGCTCGGCGCGCCCGAGACGAGCGGTGTCGGCACGCTGGCGAAAGCGGCTTGCAGGTTCGTGCCGGTGACCGAGGCGGTCACGCCGGTCGCAGCGCCCTGGGAGGCACTCGTACGGGTTCGAGCCGGTGCAGCTGCCGGGCACGATGATCGCGCCGAGGGGGCTGGCGTCGATCGTCATCGACAGCGAGGAGTAGTAGAGGATGGTGATGCCGTTGTTGATGCCGACGTCCACGTCAACGTCGCCGGCACGGCTTGGGCTCGAGAAGGTAGCTGCCGCCAGCACGAGCGCGGCCATACGTGTGCCGAGGGCGGTGCGCGAGGGGTTCAGCATGATGGTTGCCCCTGTATTTAGTCGTTTCAGCTTATGGAGACGCACGCCGGGCCGGTCTGCCGGGCCTTTGTGCGGTCTCCGTGACGTTATAGGGCGGTCCCCGCCGATCGACGCTGGTTCGCGACAATTTGTTGCAGCGCCTGGCCGCGTGACGCCTCGGGTCGGTGGTGGCGTCCGTCTGGGGTCCGGGGAGATGATCCATCGGGCTCGGTCCGCCGATGCTCCCGGCCCATTGGTGTTGACATGGCCGGGTCGCGAAGGGAAAATGCCGGGCTCCGTGCTGGAGGGATACCC
>CAYYHP010000273.1:0-2350 GCA_964471815.1 uncultured Rhodanobacteraceae bacterium | reverse complement strand
GACCACGTCGGAGCCTGCGCCCGGCTCGCTCATCGCCAGCGCGCCGACCCACTCGCCGCTGCACAGCTTCGGGAGGTATCGGCGGCGCTGCGCCTCGCTACCGTTGTTTGAGAGGTTCTGCACGCACAGGTTGGAGTGCGCCCCGTAAGACAAGCCGACCGAACCCGATGCGCGCGAGATCTCCTCCATCGCGACGACGTGGGCGAGATAGCCGAGCGCCGTACCGCCGTAGTCGCCAGGCACGGTGATGCCGAGCAGGCCCATCTCGCCGAGCTTGCGCCAGAGGTCGGACGGGAACGCGTTTTCGCGGTCGATGAGATCGGCACGCGGCGCGATCTCCTTCTCCGCGAACGCGCGCACGCTTTCGCGCAGGAGATCGAGCTCTTCGCCGAGGGGGAACGGGCGCATGGGGATGTGGGGCCATGAAAAGGGCCGTCATCCTAACGTGTTCGCCGCGTCGCGCCTTGCTGCGCTGCGAAAGCAGCACCGGGCCGAGTCGATGTGCTGCGGCGCCACCGGGCTGGATCCGCACGAACCTGCTCCGGGCTCGTCGATCCGGACCGAACCCGGCGCCGTCCGGGCCCGGCTACGCCACTTCGGGCGCGAATGCGCTCGAGGTGCGGCGCGCCGTCCCCGGCTCGCCGTACCACGGAACGGGCGTGGAGGCGCTAGTCGAACGCGACCCGAGCCTTCATCCACAGCGTGCGTCCGGGTTCGTTCACGCGTGTGGTCTGTTCGTAGCCTTCGACCATGCTGCCCGACCGGCTCAGGTGCTCGGCATAGCGGCGATCGAACAGGTTGTCGATGCCGGCGGAGAGCTGCAGGTCCGGCACCGGCTTCCAGGCCGCGTTGAGCGAGAACACCGCGAAGCCTGGCGTGCGGCCGAGATCCTGGCCGACGATGTTGCCTTCGTTCTTCGCGTAACGGTCCTGCTCGGCGACCGCGCGCAGCAGCGCGCCCGCAGACCAGTCGCCATGCCGCCAGTCGAGTGTGAAGCGCGCCTCGAGGGGCGGTTGCTGGGCGAGCGGCCGATGCTCGGTGTCGTTCCCGCCATGCACCCAGGCGAGGTTCGCATTGCCCGAAAGGCTCGGCGTGAAGACGTGGCTCAGGCCCGCCTCCGCGCCGTGCGTGCTCGCATCGACGTTGCGCACGATGCTCACCGTGCGGCGCATGCCACCCGTACCGCGCGCGACGTTCGACTCGATCAGTATGTAGTCGTCGATGCGCGCGACGAAGGCCGAGACGTAGGCCGAGCTGGCCGCCCCCTTCCAGGTCGCGCCGACGTCGAGCTGGGTGGTCTTCTCCGGGTGCGTGGTCAGGAACGCACTCGGATCATCCGCCGTCGGCCCTTCCTTGCTCGCCGAGATCAGTTCCCAGTAATCCGGAAAGCGCTCGCTGCGCCCGAGACCGGCGTAGATTCCGGAGCCCTGGCTGCCGAGATCGCGCTCGTAACGCAGGAAACCGCTGGCGAGCGTTTCATCGCGCGTGGCACCGTAGGTCGGGTTGGCGACCGAGGCCACGCCGAGCTTGAGTCTGGCGCGGTGATCCTCGGCATGCCAGCGGTCGGCGCGCAGGCCGCCGACGAAACGTGCGGCCTCGCCCAAGGCCTGGGTGAACTCGCCGAACAGGCTGCGCTGGCGGAATTGCGCATCCTGCGTACGTGACATTGCTTCGTAGGGCATCGTCGTCTCGTTCATCGTCGAGCGCAGGGTGTGCCGGTTGTCCTGCGCATCGACACCGAGCACGGTCTCGAACGAGGTCACGGGATCGAGGGTCAGCGCGAAACGTCCGCCGTTCGTGCGCCGGTCCGGATTGCTGACGGCCGGCGCCGGCATCATCGGCGACGCCACGAATGGACGCAGGCTGTAGTTGTCCATCACGTGATCGACATAGTTCGTGTAGACCTGCGCCTGCAGTGCGGTGACGAGTGGCGAGGGGTTCTTCTTCTCGATCTTGAGGCCAAGGTTTTCGCGCGCGAACTTCGCGCCATCCATCGCGCGGTCCGCGTACGCGGCCTTGCCGTCGCTGCGTGCGGTGCTGATCTCGACCAGACTGTCGGCGTCCGGCGTCCAGCCGATGCCGGCCAGCGTGCTCCAACGCTGGTACGCGCCATGCACCCGCTCACCGCCGCCGTCGCGGTAATCGCCGACTTCGGCATGCGTTGCGCTGCCGCGCAGATAGGCGTGCGGTCCGCTCAGCCGGAAATCGGCGACCGCATCGTAGCGATCGGCGCTGCCGACGGTGAGGCTGCCGTCGAAGTGCCGTCCATGATCGGCATGGTCAGCGCTGCGCTCGAACAGTACCGTCGCTGCCGAACCGCCCGGACCGTACTGCACACTCTGCGGCCCCT
>CAYYHP010000272.1:0-2361 GCA_964471815.1 uncultured Rhodanobacteraceae bacterium | reverse complement strand
CTCCCGACCACCAAGTTCGTAGCCTGGTACTCTATCCAACTGAGCTACGGGCGCGCACTGCAACCGTTTCGCGGATCATCCGAAGAAGCGGATGATCCCGGTCGATGCACTGCATCAGCAGTGTCGACCGAGGAGCGGAATTATTCTGACATCACGTCGCGACGTCAACCCCTGCGCACGATGTCTTGTCCGATTCCTTGCAAGTTCCCTTGGGTCGAACGGAACCGGCCGCACGCAAAGAAAAAGGGGCCTGAGCCCCTTCGTCTGATCTGGCGGAGAGAGAGGGATTCGAACCCTCGATAGAGCTTTTGACCCTATACTCCCTTAGCAGGGGAGCCCCTTCGGCCTCTCGGGCATCTCTCCGTTGTCTCGCTTCTTGCCGCGCCCCCTGTGACGCGAGGCGCGCAGGATACCCACTGCCTCGATCGGGGTAAAGCCTCGTCAGGCGTCCCCGCCGGCACCGGCGGCGTCCGGGCCTTCCTGTTCGCGCTTGATGCGCTGGTAGATCTCTTCGCGGTGGACCGCCACGTCCTTCGGGGCATTGATGCCGATACGGACCTGGTTGCCTTTCACGCCAAGCACGGTGACGGTCACCTCGTCACCGATCATCAAGGTTTCTCCAACCCGGCGCGTCAGAATGAGCATCAATGTTCTCCTTCGCCTTGTATGTCGGTCCTGCTTCCATGCGGTTCGCCGTCCCCATGACGAACGCAAGCTTCGGACCATTGATGGACGCCCGTCAGGAAACGCCCGCATCCGTGGCGTCGCGAGCTTGCCGAGCCGCGCTCGCCACACACTTCCCAGGCACGATCACATAACGTTTCGATACTAGCCGAGCCCCTATCGTCACGCAATGTAACGCAAGGCCATTGCAGGCAGCCTCAGCCGGTCTCCGCGAGCCTACGTGCGACCCAGTCGTGAACCGTGCCCAGGGCCGTCGCGAGTGACGGACCATCCTCGCCACCACCCTGCGCCATATCGGGCCGGCCGCCGCCCTTGCCGTTGATCTGGCGCGCGACGTGGCCGACGAGATCGCCGGCCTTGATCGCACCGAGCGCCTTGCCGCCCACGCCGGCGATGAGGCTCGCCTTGCCATCGGCCCCCGAGGCCAGCACGACCACGCAGTCGCCGAGCGCGTGCTTGAGCTGATCCACGCTCTCGCGCAGCGCCTTGACGTCCTGGCCGACGAGACGCGCCGCTACGACCTTGATGCCATCGACATCACGCGCCGCCGCGGCGAGATCCGTCGCCGCGGCACTGGCCGCCCTGGCCTTGAGCGACTCCAGTTCGCGCTCGAGCCGCTTCTGCCGCTCGAACAACTGGCGCAGCTTGTCGACGACGTCCGCACCGCTCGCGGAAAGCAGGTGCGCGATCTCGTCGAGCCGGCGCTCCTCCTCGCTCACGTAGGCGAGCGCACCCGCACCGGTGACGGCCTCGATACGCCGCACGCCCGCGGCCACGCCGCTCTCGGCGACGATCTTGAACAGGCCGATGTCGCCCGTACGCGCGACGTGCGTGCCGCCGCACAGCTCCACCGAGAAATCGCCGAAGCGCAGGACACGCACGTGCTCGCCGTACTTCTCGCCGAACAGCGCCATCGCGCCGGATTCCAGCGCCTCGCGGTAAGCCATCTGGCGTATATCGGCGACTGCATTTGCGCGCACCTCGGCGTTGACCATGTCCTCGACGCGGCGCAGTTCCTCGACGGAAACCGGCGCGAAATGCGAGAAGTCGAAGCGCAGGCGGTCCGGTGCGACCAGCGAGCCTTTCTGCTGCACGTGCTCGCCGAGCACCTTGCGCAGTGCCGCGTGCAGCAGGTGTGTGGCCGAATGGTTGAGCATCGTGGCGCGGCGGCGCTCGGCATCGATTGCGCCGGCAAGCGCGGTGCCGCTACGCAGCGTCGGGCCAGTCCAGCGCCCGATGTGGCCATGGAATACCCCGGCAAGCTTGACCGTATCGGTCACGACGAAACGACCGCCGGCACCGGCCAGCTCGCCGCGATCGCCGACCTGGCCGCCGGACTCGGCGTAGAACGGCGTGCGATCGAGGATCAGCGTGGCCTCGTCGCCATCGTGCAGCGCCGCGACGAGCGCACCGTCGCGCACGATACCGACCAGCCTCAGACCCTCGGCCGTCAGCGATTCGTAGCCGAGGAACTGCGTCGGCGGCAGCTGCTGGATGGCTTCAGCCGAGAGCGTGCCACGCGCTTCGAACTGACTCGCGGCACGGGCGCGTTCGCGCTGCCGTTCCATCGCCTGCTCGAAGCCGGCCATGTCCACCGCAAGCCCGCGCTCGCGGGCCATGTCGGCGGTGAGATCGACCGGGAAGCCGTAAGTGTCGTAGAGGCGGAACGCCTCGGCT
>CAYYHP010000271.1:0-2379 GCA_964471815.1 uncultured Rhodanobacteraceae bacterium | reverse complement strand
GCCGCGCGGAGCGGTTCAGGCGTCGCGCAGCACGAGCAGGCGCTGCTCGGTCATGTCCTCGATCGCGTTGCGGATGCCTTCGCGACCGAGACCGGAAGCCTTCACGCCGCCGTAGGGCATGGTGTCGACGCGGAAGCTCGGCACGTCACCGACGATCACGCCGCCGACCTCGAGCGTGTCCCAGGCGCGCATGGCCCCGTGGATGTCGTTCGTGAACACGCCGGCCTGCAGGCCGTATTCGCTCGCGTTCACGCGCGCGAGGGCCGCGTCGAAGTCCGTGAACGGTTCGAGCACGGCCACCGGTCCGAATGCCTCGCGGCAGTACAGCGGTTCGGCCGGATCGACGTTCTCGAGCAGGCTCGCGGCGAACATCGCGCCCTCGCGGCGGCCGCCGCAGAGCAGCCGTGCGCCGCGTGCGATGGCGCTCGCGATCCAGTCTTCGAGCCGGCGCGCCTCGGCCACGTCGATCAGCGGACCGATGAAGGTCGACTCCTCCTTCGGATCGCCGGCCTCGAGTGCGTCGACCCGGGCGACGAGCCGATCACGGAGGTCAGCATACAGGTCCGCATGCACGAGGATGCGCTGCACGCTGATGCAGCTCTGGCCGGATTGGTAGAACGCCCCGAACACGAGCCGCTCGACGACGGCATCGAGCCGGTCGCGCTGGTCCGCATCGACGACGCAGGCCGCGTTTCCGCCGAGTTCGAGCACCACCTTCTTGCGTCCTGCCCGGGCCTTCAGTGCCCAGCCGACCTCGGGCGAGCCGGTGAACGACAGGAGCTTCAGGCGCGCGTCGGTCGTGAACAGGTCCGCGCCGTCACGGTGCGCCGGCAGGATCGAGAACGCGCCGTGCGGGAGATCCGTCTCGGCGAGGATCGCGCCGATGATGAGCGCGCCAACCGGCGTGCGGCTCGCTGGCTTGAGCACGAATGGACAGCCGGCGGCGATCGCCGGTGCGATCTTGTGTGCGGCGAGATTCAGCGGGAAGTTGAATGGCGAGATGAACGAGCACGCACCGACCGGTACGCGTTTCCAGAAACCGCGGTAGCCCTGCGCACGCGGCGAGATCTCGAGATTCAGCACCTCGCCGCCGATGCGCACCGCCTCCCCGGCGGCGGCCTTGAAGGTGTCGATCAGGCGTGCGACCTCGCCGCGCGCATCGCGGATCGGCTTGCCGGCCTCGATGCACAGCGCGAGCGCGAGTTCCTCGCGGCGCTCGCGAAAGCGCTCGACGCAATGCTCGAGCACCGCTTGGCGACGGTAGGGCGGCAGGACACGCATCGGCGTTTCGGCTTCCACCGCGGCCGCGATCGCCGCATCGATCGCAGCCGTATCGGCGAGCGCCACGCGCGTCGCGATCTCGCCGCTGTACTTGTCGGTCACGGCGAGGTCGGCGTTGGCGTGGATGGCCTCGCCGGCAAGGTAGTACGGGTAGCGGGCTTCGAGCATGGCGGTCTCCGTCGCAGGCGTCCGGTCCATGATCGCGGAAAGCGTGGATCGCGTGGCCGGATGGCGTCGTCAGTCGGGTTCGACGCGCAGGTTCAGCGTGCCGTCGGCGAGTCGCGCGACCAGACGCGTACCGGGCGGCACATCGCGGGCGGCACGCAGTACCGTTCCCGATGTGGCCTCGTGCAGGATCGCATAGCCGCGCTGCAGGGTCGCCAGCGGGCTCACGGCGTTCAGGGTGCGGGCGAGTTCGGCAACGTGGGCGACGCGCTGCCGGAGGATCGCGACCATCGCTGCTCGCAAACGCTCGCCGCAGCGCGCGAGCGCCGCACCGCTGCGTTCGAGACGCCGCGCCGGATGCTGGCGCGCGAGGCGCGCGGCGATCGCGTGCACACGCTGATGGCCGGCATGGCCTCGTACCTGACGCGCGTGGTCGAGTCGCCGCGCGAGTGCGGCCAGCCGTTCGCCGGCCAGCGCGAGCCGCGCTTGCGGGCGCAGGCCCTGCAGCGCGGTGTGCAGGCGGTCGAGACGCTGCCAGGCGCCTTCGAGGCGTCGACGCAGCAGCAGATCGAGGCGCGCGCGGAGCTCATCGAGTCGGTGCATGAGTTCGGCCGTGTCCGGCACCAGGAGCTCGGCGGCCGCCGAGGGCGTCGGCGCGCGCAGATCGGCGACGAAATCCGCGATCGTGAAGTCGATCTCGTGACCGATGGCCGAGACGACCGGCATTGGCGCGGCGTGGATCGCGCGCGCCACGGCCTCGTCGTTGAAGGCCCACAGGTCTTCGAGCGAGCCGCCGCCGCGCGTGATCAGCAGCACGTCGTGACGGCTCGCCTCGGCTGCTGCCCCGAGCGTCGCGACGAGCGCGGGTGGTGCTTCCCGGCCTTGCACGGGCACCGGAAGGATTTCGACCTCGGCTAGCGGGAAGCGCCGGCG
>CAYYHP010000270.1:0-2388 GCA_964471815.1 uncultured Rhodanobacteraceae bacterium | reverse complement strand
CCGCGTGAGAAGCACGGCGCGGCGATGGCCATGTGGGGCATGGGCGTAATGGTCGGGCCGATCCTCGGTCCGCCGCTGGGCGGCTGGCTGACCGATCATTACGGCTGGCACTGGGTGTTTCTGATCAACGTGCCGGTCGGCGCGCTCGCCCTGTTCGGCGTGTTCGCGAGCGTACCGACCGACGACACCCACCGCGCGCGCTTCGACTGGCGCGGCTTCGTGCTGCTCGCCGCCGGCATCGGCGCCCTGCAGCTGCTGCTCGATCGTGGCGAGCAGGAAGACTGGCTCACCTCGCTGGAGATCCAGATCGAGCTGATCGTCTGCCTGCTCGGCTTCTATCTCTACTGGGTGCACTGGCGCGGCACGCCGCGTCCGTTCCTCGATCTCGGCCTGCTGCGCGACGGCAATTTCCTGTCCGGCAACCTGTTCATCTTCGTGATCGGCATCGTGCTGTTCGCGACGATGGCGCTGCTGCCGCCGTACCTGCAGCGCCTGATGGGCTATCCGGTGGTGACCACCGGGCTGCTGATGGCGCCGCGCGGCATCGGCACGCTGGTCGCGATGATGGTGGTCGGCCGGTTGCTGGCGCGCGGTACCGATGCACGATTGCTGATGCTCGTCGGCCTGCTGCTGACCGCGTTCTCGCTCTGGCAGATGGCGCATTTCAACGCCGACATGCCGGCCGGCCCTGTGGTCTGGGCCGGCGTGATCCAGGGCCTCGGCCTCGGCCTCGTGTTCGTGCCGGTATCGACGATCGCCTATGCGACGCTGCCGGTCGCGACACGCACCGAGGCGGCCGGCCTGTTCAGCCTGACCCGCAACATCGGCTCGTCGATCGGCATCTCGCTGGTCACCGCGCTACTTACGCGCAACACCCAGATCAACCACGCCGAGCTTGCCAGCCGCCTCACGCCGTTCGGCGACGTGCCGCTGCCACCGGGCTGGAGCCTGACCGATCCGACGAAGCTGGCGCTGCTCGACGCCGAAGTGAGCCGGCAGGCCGCGGCGATCGCCTTCCTGGATGACTTCTGGCTGATGCTGCTGCTGACCCTCGCTGCGCTACCGTTGCTGGTCCTGTTCCGTCGGCCGAATCGCACGGCACGCGCACCGGCGGCGGCCGCGCCGGATCACTGAAGCGAACCCGTTCGACGCGGAGGCCTCCGTCACCTCCGCGCTGGCTCCACCCGCACTGCAGGCCCGCCGATGGGCCAAAAAGGAACGACAACGATGCGGACCCTCCCGACCCTGGCGCCGATGCTGCTCGCGGCACTGCTGCTCTCGGCCTGCGGCAAGGGCGATTCCGGCGCATCGAAGCCCGCCGCGCCCACCGTGCCGGTGACCGTGCTCGCGGTCGCGCCACGCGACTGGGCCGATACGCTCGAGGCGCTCGGCACCGCGCAGGCCAACGAGTCGGTCACGCTGACCGCGAAGATCACCGAGACGGTACGCAAGCTCGGTTTCGCGGACGGCCAGGTGGTCGAGGCCGGCGACGTGCTGGTCGAGCTGACCTCGGGCCAGCAGGTTGCGCAGCTCGAAGAGGCGCAGGCCGTATTGAAGGATGCCGAACGCCAGTACCGCCGCCAGCAGGACCTGCTCGGTCAGGGCACCGTCTCCAAGGCGCTGTTCGACACGGCCGAGACCACGCGCGATTCGAGCCGGGCGCGGGTCGAGGCGATCCGCGCGCAGCTCGCCGACCGCATCGTCAGCGCGCCGTTCGGCGGCGTGCTCGGCCTGCGCAAGGTAAGCCCCGGCACCCTGGTCACACCGGGCACGCCAATCGTCACCCTCGACGACATCCACGTCATCAAGCTCGACTTCGCCGTGCCGGAAACCGCGCTCGCCGCCCTGAAGCCGGGACTCGCCGTGCAGGCGACTTCGCCGGCCTTTCCGGATCGCCGTTTCGCGGGCAAGGTCGAGTCGATCGATTCGCGTGTCGATCCGGCCACGCGTGCCGTGACCGTGCGCGCGCTGATCCCGAATCAGGACGCGTCGTTGCGCCCGGGCATGCTGCTCACGGTCGAGGTACGCGCACGCGAGCGCATGGCGCTCGCCGTGCCGGAACTCGCCCTGGTGCCGAACGGCAACCGGCAGTTCGTCTACCGGCTCGACGATCAGGACATCGCGCATCTCGTCGAAGTCCGGGTCGGCGCGCGGCGTGCCGGCGAAGTCGAGATCGTCGCAGGTCTCGAGCCTGGCACGCGCGTCGTCGTCGAAGGCACGGTCAGCCTGCGCGACGGTGCGAAGGTCGCGGTGAAGACCGTGACCGCGAATGCTGCGCCGGTCGCCAGGCAGGGCTAGGCCGATGCTGCTCTCCGATCTTTCGGTCAAGCGCCCGGTGCTCGCCACCGTGGTCAGCCTGCTGCTGACCGTGCTGGGTCTCGCCGCGTA
>CAYYHP010000269.1:0-2424 GCA_964471815.1 uncultured Rhodanobacteraceae bacterium | reverse complement strand
CGCGCTGCCCGAATCGAACGCGCTCACTGCGGGCCAGTGGTTCGCACCGGGCGCGACGGGCGAAGCGCGGGTGTCGGTGGAGCAGATGTGGGTAGACATGTTCCACCTGAAGCTCGGCGACACCTTGACCCTGCAGGTCGGCGACCGGCGCATCGAGGCGCACATCGCCAGCATCCGCAAGGTCGACTGGGCCTCGTTCCGGGTGAACTTCTTCCTGCTGCTCGATCCGGACACGGCGCGGGATCTACCGCACAGCGTGCTCGCGAGCTTCCATCTCGACCCGGCGCATGCCGCCGCACTCGCCGCGCTGACACGGGACTATTCCAATCTCTCGCTGATCGACATCAACGCGATCCTCGACCGGGTGCGCGAGATCGTCGACAAGGTCGGCGGCGCGGCACAGTGGGTGCTCGGCTTCAGTCTGCTCGCCGGTTTGCTCGTGCTGATCGCCGCGCTCAACGTGAGCGCCGAGGAACGCCGCTTCGAGACTGCGCTGATGCGCACGCTCGGCGCGGATCGCGGCCAGCTCGGTGCGGCCGTGCTCGGAGAGTTCGCGGTGCTCGGCCTGATCGCAGGCCTGATCGCGGCCGGTGGTGCGGCGATGGCCGGCCTGTCGCTCGCCCGCGGCGTGTTCAAGGTCGCCTGGCAGCCGCCGCTGGTGCCGTTCGCGCTCGGTGTCGCCGCCGCGGTCGCGCTCATCGTCCTCGCCGGCTGGCTCGGCACGCGCGCGATCGCCCGCACCAGCCCGCTCGCGGTGTTGCGGCGCGAGTGAGCGCCGCGACCCGTATTGCTCGTCATTCCGCACGCTGCCGGCCGCGGCGTGGGTCACTGCCGCGGTCGCGACTTACTGCGCGCCGTCGCCACCCTCGTCGAAGCCGTTGCGGAAAACCACGATCTGCGTCGAGTTCGCACCGCTCGCGGTGCTAGCCGCGGGACCGGCCGGCGGCGTGGCGGTCGCGGTATAGACGAGCAGCTCGCTCGGGCCGTTTTTCACGGTCGCGGTCTGCGCACAGTCCAGCGTACAGGCGGCCGGCAAGGTCGTGGTGAGGTTCAGGGCGCCATTGCCGCTCGCCGCCGTGGCGCAACTGCCCGGCGTCGCCGTGCAGGCCCAGGTCGCAGTCGCCGCGTCCATCTCGGCCGGCAGGATGCCGGCGATCGCGAGGCTGGTCGCCGTCGACAGTCCCGCATTCGTGATCGATGCATGCATCGACAGCGGCTTGCCGGACTGCGCGTAGCTGCGCTGGTCGTCCACGCTCACGCTCAGGCTGTAGGCGTCGCGCGCATAGCCCGCGGTCACCGATTTCGCCGCATCCATCGTCACGCTGCACGCGCCCGTGCCGGTGCAGGCGCCACTCCAGCCGGTGAAGCTCGAATAGGCGGCCGGCGTCTGGCTCAGATTGACCGCGGTGCCGTACAGGAGGCTCGTGCTGCAGGTCGCACCGCAACTGATGCCGCCGACCGGGCTGGTCACCGTACCGCTGCCGGTGCCGGATTTGTTGATGCTGAGCGTGTAGCTCGGCAAGGCGAACGTGGCCGTCGCGCTGGCCGCCGCATCGAGGGTCAGCGTGCAGGTGCCGGTGCCGGAGCACGCACCGCTCCAGCCGGTGAAGGTCGCCGGCGCGGTCGGTGTCGCGGTCAGGGTCACGCTCGTGCCGAGCGCGACGTTCGCGCTGCAGGTCGCACCGCAGTTGATGCCGCCGACCGAGCTGGTGACCGTCCCCGAGCCGGTGCCGGCCCTGGTCACGCTGAGCGTCGGGTTGGTGTCGCGCTCGCGACCGAACCAGATCTGATGGGTCTGGGCGTTCGAATTCGCCGCACCGCCGGACTGCACGTGCCCGACCGCGATCCAGGTGTTCGGGTATTTCTCGTGCGCCATCACGCCGTTGTAGTCGCCCCAGCGTTGCGCGGTGCCGGCGTTGCTCGTCGTGACCTGCACGGTCTCCCAGCCGCTGGTCGTCACGTTCGGCGAGAAGTCGTCGCGCACGATGGCACGCAGCGACGAATAGAGGTTGCCGCCGAGGTTGTCGATTACGCCGCCGAGATGGCCGCGCTGGTCCACCGCGATGGCCGGATACAGCCAGGCGCTGGTCGTGCTGTAGATGTCCGGCTGCGAGAGCACCGCGAGCGTGGATGGATTCAGGATCACCACGCGGGTGTAGGGATATGGCCGCGTGGCACCGTTCTGCGAGGACGCCCACATGAAGCCGAGTTCGCTGTCGGTGATCCAGCCGGTCTGCATGCGGTCGTCGGCACGCCCGCAGGAGTTGTTGCCGTCCGGGCCCGGGCAGGTGTAGGTCGCGTAGGCCGTCGTGGCGAGTCCGCTCACGGTATTCACGGTCGGCGTACTGTTGGTCTCGGGCCAGACCAGCACGCGGATCGAGTTCGAGGAATACGCCTCGCCGAAGTACATGGTCGTGCGCCCGG
>CAYYHP010000268.1:0-2458 GCA_964471815.1 uncultured Rhodanobacteraceae bacterium | reverse complement strand
TCACGCGGCATACCGATCCGGCATTCCTGCATTACCGTTCCGGCGGCTTCATGGCCGAGCGCTTCCGCAAGCTGCCGGGCATGGACCCGATCATGGATTCCGCGCTGAGCTTCGCGGCGAGCAAGGACGACCCGGCCTCGGGCGGCCGGCACAAGGTCTGGGGCTCCAAGCCGCTCTGGGTGCTGCCGCAGACCTCGACGATCGCCTCGCACCTGCCGAAGGCGCTCGGCACTGCGATCGCGATCGAACAGGCGCGGCGCATCGGCCGTCCGCTGCCGGTGCCGGAAGACAGCATCGCAATCTGCTCGTTCGGCGACGCCTCGTCGAACCACGCCACCGCGCAGACCGCGTTCAACACGGCGGCATGGACGGCGTATCAAAAGCTCCCGGCACCCGTACTGTTCGTCTGCGAGGACAACGGCATCGGCATCTCGGTGAAGACGCCGGCTGGCTGGGTTGCGGCCAATTTCTCCGCGCGTCGCGACCTCGACTACTTCTACGCCGACGGCCTCGACCTCGCGGCCGGCTATGCCCAGGTCGCCGCGGCCATCGAACACTGCCGGCGCACGCGCCGGCCGACCTTTCTGCACCTCGGCACGACGCGCATCATGGGCCATGCCGGCACGGACTTCGAGATCGAGTGGCGCTCGATCGAGGAACTGGTCGCGGTCGAGGCGACCGATCCATTGCTGCGCTCGGCCGAAATCGCGCTCGCCTCGGGCCTGTATACCCGCGACAGCCTGCTTGCGAAGTACGAGGACATCCGTGCGAAGTGCTTCGCGGCAGCCGAGGAAGCCGACCGTAGGCCCAAGCTCACCTCGTTCACCGAGGTCGTCGCGCCGCTCGCGCCGTACACGCCGGACCGCGTCGCGTCCGAGGCCGCCCGTGCGGACTACCCCGAGGCGCGCCTCAAGGTGTTCGGCGGCGAGGACAAGCTGCCCGAGAAGCTCCCACCGCGGCATCTCGCGATCCAGATCAACAACGCGCTGCACGACCTGTTCTGCAAGTATCCCGAGGCGCTGCTGTTCGGCGAGGATGTCGCACAGAAGGGCGGCGTTTACACGGTTACCAAGGGTCTGTTCAAAAATTTCAGCGGCCGGCGCGTATTCAACACGCTGCTCGACGAGACGATGATCCTCGGCCTCGCGCAAGGTTACGCGAACATGGGCATGCTGCCGATGCCCGAGATCCAGTACCTCGCCTACTTCCACAACGCCTGCGACCAGGTCCGCGGCGAGGCCTGCTCGCTGCAGTTCTTCTCGAACGGCCAGTACCGCAATCCGATGGTCATGCGCGTCGCCTCGCTCGGCTACCAGCGCGGATTCGGCGGTCATTTCCACAACGACAACTCGATCACCGCGCTGCGCGACATCCCGGGCCTCGTGGTCGGCTGTCCGAGCCGCGGCGACGATGCCGCGACCATGCTGCGCACCCTGATGGCGCTGGCCAAGATCGACGGCCGCGTTTCGGCGTTCCTCGAACCGATCGCGTTGTACATGACCAAGGATCTCTACGAGCCCGGCGACGGCCAGTGGCTGACCGCGTACCCGGCGCCCGACGAGGCCATGCCGCTCGGCGCGGAGCGCGTCTACGCCGCCGAGGCGCGCGATCTCGTGATCTTCACGTTCGGCAACGGCGTGCCGATGAGCCTGCGCGCCGCACGCGAGATCGAGAAGGCACACGGCTGGCAGGTGCGCGTCGTCGATCTGCGCTGGCTGCAGCCGCTCAACGCGGCCGCGATCGCACGCCACGCCGGTGAATGCGCGCGGATCCTCGTCGTCGACGAGGGCCGCCGCAGTGCCGGCGTCGGCGAAGGCATCATTACCGCGATCGTCGAGGCCGGATCCGGCGCGAAGCCGCTTGAACGCGTGGTCGGCGAGGATACCTACACGCCACTCGCCGGCGCGGCCTTCCTGGTCATCCCATCGGATGCGGACATCGTCACCGCGGCAGCCAAGCTCGCAGACCGGGAGCGCGCCCGGCACTGACGCCAGGCGAACCCGCCCGTGTGCGGTGTTCGCAGCGCACGCTGACGGCCTCGCCGGGCGGCTTCGTGCAAGCCAACGAACATGGCCGCGCCGTGGGCGCCGAGCGCGTCGTCGTCGCCGGAGATGCAGGCGGCTTCCCGGGCCCGGACTGGCTGCCCAAGCAGGCGCACATGGCCGAGACATCCAGGCGCGCGCCGCGGCCCGCAACCTGCCGCTCGCGCTCGACGGGCGCCCGCCCGAGGCCGTGCCCGAAGCGGAACTCGCCTGCATCGTCGATACGCTGGATGCGGGCATGCTCGTCTACCGCTCGCCGCGCCGGAATGTCGCCCTGCCGGCGTCGCGCGTCTTCCATTGGGCCAAGCGCTGGTTCGAGGGCCATTACCTGCGCAGCCGGCTGCACTGACCGGGCACTGCGCGGCCGGGAAACCGGAGCGGCCGCGATGCGTTCCGCACCCGATGCCGGTTCGTCG
>CAYYHP010000267.1:0-2499 GCA_964471815.1 uncultured Rhodanobacteraceae bacterium | reverse complement strand
CCCGCTCGCTCGAGGAACAGGCCAATGAACTCACCCGCGCGGTCGCGGTCTTCCGGCTATCGCCCGCTGATTCACTGCGTCAGGACGCCACCGCCGCATCGGCGGTGGCCGCGGCATCCACTCCGCCCGCCGGCACGGCAGCAGGCAGGAAATCATCCGCTTCCCGCAGTGCCGTGATCGCAAACTTGCCGACACGCAAGCGCATCGCAGGCAAGCAGGCCATCGACGAGACGGCATGGATGGAGTTTTGAGCATGCGGCAGCGACGCTCACCCCTGGCTGGTATCCACACGTGCCGGATGCTCGTCTAAAGCCTACCCACCCTGCTCATCACACTCTCATCCAAATTAGTCCAAAAGCAATACAGAACCGGTACCACGGATGGTCCGCTCTGCAGAATTCGCGTGGATCTGCGCAGGCAGCACGGATTGACCAGGCAGCTGACATCATGCCGCCTGCAATCGGAAGGGCTTGAGGCAGGATGCCGGCGCGGCGCGAAAACGGCCGCGCCAGGAGCCGTCAGAATTTGAAGTCGATGCGCTGGCGCACGTGGCTCTCGACAGCCTGGCCATCACGCATGGCCGGTTTGAAAATCCACTGTTTTACGGCACGAACCGCCTCGGTCTCGAACACACGTGTTGGCTGCGCCTTGACGACCGACACGGCGCTGACCTTGCCGTCCACGCCAACGGTGAACTCCACCTCGACCCATCCTTCGGTGTGCTTGCGTACCGCTTCGGCCGGATAGCTCGGCGCCGCGCTGCTGACCAAGGTCGGCTTGTTCGCTTCCGATTGCGCCGCCGCCGGTGTCGGAATTCCGACGGCAAACGTGAGGACCAGCAAGCTCGCGCAGACCAGAGTGGCGTTAGACGGCGACAGCCTTGAATCGTGATGGATGGCACCACGGACAACGTCTGACATACGTGTTCCCTCGCATTGTGACGGAGCATGCCAGGGCTGCAATGCGCATGCCGCGACACGCTGCTGACAGGTACTAGATCGGGCGCGCCATGCCCTTCGTCAGCGCAACGAGGGCATGCGGTTTGCACATCCGACCTCGGCCGGATCACGCACGCCTGAAGTTCAGGCAATGGCGCTCCCATGCCGCGTAGGGGGAGAGCGCGACGTCAGGCCATTCATCCCGCATGCCTTGCCGGAATAGTGACTATGTCGATCCTGTTGGACCGCCTCCTTTCACCGGCCATCGTGTTGATGGGCCGCCTCAGGTTTGCACAGAAACTCGTCCTAATGGCCGCCTCGTTCGTGGCCACCACCATTCTGCTTTCGGCTTTCTTGCTAAGCAGCCTGCAAAGCGAGATCGACATGTCTCTCACGGAGCGCCATGGCGCCAGTGCCTTCACCGCGCTTCGTGACATGACGGAAGCAATGAGTCTGCAGCGCGATCTCGACCGCCGGATCGCCGCTGGCGAGAAGGATCTCGAGCAGGAGCGCGCGATGCAGCAGTCACGCGTCAATTCCGCCATGCAGAAGATAGACGAGTGGCTGCCGCGAGCACACGGCAGTGCCGAACTGACAAGCGATTTCGCGGCGATTCGCAAGAATTGGGAGCAGGCACAGGCGGAGAACGGCGGAAACGCCGAGGCGCGTGATGCGGCTCACCTGGCGGCGATCGATGGCGTCATCGGCTTCATCGAATCGGTGGCGGATGCTTCCAATCTGGTACAGGAGCCGGAGGACGAGGGTTTCTACATCGCTGATGCCTTGATCTACCAGTTGCCACGCATGGCTGATCAGGCCGCCCGCCTGCGCGACCTGGGGGCCCGCGTCATCGCCAACGGAGCTGTCTGGGTCGATGACCGTGTGCAGATCATGGCTGCCGAAGGGCTGATCGACCAGGCCGAACATCGCTTCGATACCGCAATGAAACGGGTGTGGGCCCTCACCCCGTACCTGCAGGCGCGCGTCGAGCCGAAAAACAAAGTCATGCACGACACCCTCGCCGCAGGCAACGACATACTCCGCAGCCAGGTGGTCGAGGCTGAGACCATCACCGTGTCTGCCCGCGAACTCGGCGTACAGGGAAAGGCCGCAATCGCTGCCGTATTCGCGGTTTATGACGAACTCCTCCCCCATCTCCAGCAGATTCTCGACGCACGCATCAAGCGACTCGGGACCGAACGCTATCTCGTAGTCGGAGCGTGCAGTTTCGCTCTGCTCCTCTCGCTCTACCTCTTCGTAGGCTTCACGCTGTCGACACGACGCGCCTTACAGGGGATTTCCAGCGCCACGGCCGGTCTGGCTGCTGGCGAGCTGCTCGAGCATGTGGCCGTCGACACGGCCGATGAGATGCGTGACATCGCCGATCGTATCGAGAGCGTCTCGTCCACGCTCCGTCGCTTCGCGGCAGCGCAGGAGGAAATCGCTCATCAACACGCCGAGGGCTTCATCTCGCGCACCATCCCCGCCGACGAGTTCGACGGCGCATTCCGCCAGGCCGCCCAGGAAGTCAACGACCTCGTGCAGTCGCACATCGCCGTCA
>CAYYHP010000266.1:0-2529 GCA_964471815.1 uncultured Rhodanobacteraceae bacterium | reverse complement strand
GCCGCCGCCCGCTCGCTCGAGGAACAGGCCAATGAACTCACCCGCGCGGTCGCGGTCTTCCGCCTGGACGAGGCGGTGCCGCGCTCGATCGCAGGAGCTTCAGCCACCACCTCCCCGACGGCAGCGGCGACCGCATCGGTCAAGGCCCTGCACGGCGATGAGTTCGAGGCGATGATCGAGGTGCACCGCAACTGGAAGCAGCGCCTGCGTGCACTCATCGACGGCCACGGCGAGATCACGGATGCCGCTGGCGTCAGTGACGATACCCACTGTGCGCTCGGTTCCTGGCTCGAGGGCGAAGGCCGCCGATACGCCGAGACCGCCGAGTACCGCGAGCTCGCCGCATTGCACCGCAACTTCCACCGGCACGCCGGCAACGTGGTACGCAAGATCGCACATGACGACCGCCAGAGCGCCGCAGCTGCGCTCGAGGGCGAGTTCCATGAAGCCTCCGTGCAGACGCTCGCCGCCATCCGGCGTATGCGCCTGCGGGCCCAGGGCGTCACGCCGACGAATGCGGCCAGTGCGCGCCGCCGCGTGAAGGCAGCGAGTGCCGCGGTGCCAGCGTCGGCACCGCGCAAGGCCAGCGGCAGCGACCTCGATCCACAGCACTGGCAAGAGTTCTAACGGCTGCCCAAACGGCCACGATCCGGGCGCGATCCGCCCGGATCGCGCGCATGGATGCGGATCGTCACTGCCCCCGATCGCTGGGAAGAGGCCGCAGGCCGGGCGCAGGCCGTCGCGCATGAAAGCATGTATCGGCGGACCGTCGGCTTGCCGCCACGTCATGGCCATGCAATCCGCTCCCAAGCGCGCCGGAATTCCGACAGAACCGGATGGTATGGCGCTTGCTCCACTCGGTGGCACGGGTTCCGGCCAAGCCGGGATCCGTCTATCGGCCTGCGGCTCCAGCGTGGAGAAGCCATGAGCGATCTATGGCACCAAGGTAATGCGTCCATTTCCGACTCGGCGGCTGGCGAAGCGCGCGTTGCCGGGTCCCTTCACCACGGCTGCACCAGTACTGCACGCCGGCAAGGCCGTCTTTGGCGGGAGAGCCGTCGAAACATGACGCCCCCAGAATGGCCGCGCCGCGCCACGAGCATCGGCCACTGCTGCGTCATGGCGAGCGCGCAGTCTCCCGGGAGTACACAGGCATGAACACTCCGCTCCCCGTCACGGGCACTGTCATCGACGTCGGCGAGCACCTGCTGTTGGTATCGCGAACCGACACAGATGGCATGATCACCGCCGTCAGTCGCGAGTTCGCCCAGCTCGCCGGCTACAGCGAGGCCGAGATGATCGGGGCCCCGCACAGCCTCGTGCGCCATCCAGACATGCCCGATCAGGTCTTCGCCAATCTGTGGCGCACGGTGAAGGCCGGAAGGCCGTGGGTCGGCTTGATCAAGAACCGCTGCAAGAATGGCGATGCCTATTGGGCGGAAATTTCGGTCACGCCGTACTTCGACCAGGGTCGGCTGACTGGTTTCCTGTCGGTATCGCATGCCGCAAGTCGTGACCGGATCGACGAGGCTGAGCGCGTCTATACGGCGATGCGCCTCGATCAGGACCGCACGCATACCCTACGCCACGGCCAGATCACCCGGCGCAGCCTCTCACTGCGCTACAACCCGCTCTGGCACATGTCGCTGATGGCGCGGATGATGCTGTTCTCGCTGGGCGGCATCGGGCTCGGCGTGACGATGATCGAGCTAGGCCGGTTTGGTGTCGGCCGCCTGCCGTTGTACGGCCTGCTCGCCTTCGCCCTCGTGGTCTTCATCTACTGCTCGTGGTGGTTGGGCAACGACCTCTCCGGGCGACTCGATCAAGCCATGCGCCTGTTCCGTCGGATCGAGACCGGGCACTACGAGGATGCCGTCGACATCTCGCGTCGGGACGAGGTCGGCCAGGTGTTGCTCGGTTTGAAGTCGATGCAGATCCGCCTCGGCTTCGAAATTCTCAACGAGAAATGCCTGGCTGCAGAGACGGCGCGCATCAAGCAGGGGCTGGATGTAGCGGCGACCAACATCATGATCGCCGATCAGGACTTCCGGATCGTCTATGCGAACCGTGCGGTCCTGACGATGCTACGCGAGGCCGAGGCCGACCTGCGCCATGACTTACCGGAGTTCAATGTCGACAGGCTAATCGGTTCTTATATTGACATTTTCCATATTGGAGGGTCCCGCCACAGAGAATTACTTGCCAGACTGGAGAAATCCTATAAAACACCAGTACGTATTGGTGGCCACACCTATAACCTGGTTATCAATGTGGCCGTCGGTGACAGTGGCGAGCGACTCGGGTACGTCGTTGAATGGATGGACCGAACTGCCGAACTGTTGATTGAAAATGAGATCGCCACCGTGGTCAAGGCCGCTGCGGTGGGTGACTTCAGCAAGCGCATCGATATCGGCAACAAAGAGGGCTTCGTGCGTGTGCTGGCCGAAGGTGTCGATGCATTGCTCGATACCACAGTACGCAGTCTCAGCGAGGTGCAGACGGTGCTCGGCGCGCTCGCCCAAGGTGACC
>CAYYHP010000265.1:0-2535 GCA_964471815.1 uncultured Rhodanobacteraceae bacterium | reverse complement strand
CCTCGGCGTGTTGCTGGGCCAGGGTCTGCTGCGCATCGAGGAATCGGCGCAAGGCCGCCTGCATCGTCGCCAGCGAGGTGAGCAGATGCGCGGTCTCGTCCCGGCCCTGCGCGGCGATGTCTAAATTCAGCTGGCCCGCTGCGATCGCATCGGCCATGGTCATCGCTTTCGCCAGCGGTCGTGTGATGCTGCGTGCAATCAAGATGCCGATGAGGCCAAGGGCAAGGGCGAGGACGGTCACCCCAGCGACGATCGTGCCGCGCAACTGAACACGCTTGGCGATGCGCTGCTTGAGCAGCGTGCCGAGCGTATCGAGACCCTTACCGTTGAATTCGAGCTGGCCGCTGACCGCACGTGTGAAATCGGCGACGAAGCGATCGGCCGGATAGTCGATGGTTGCGCTCTCGAGGAATACCTTGTTGCCGAGATCGATCGCAGCCCTAGTTGTGGCACGCACCGATTCGAGGGCGGCACTCAATGTGGCGTGGAGCTGCGGATCCCAGCCGAACACCTTGCTCATGTCGGTGGCGATGGCCTCGTCGACGGCGGCTGCCTGGGCGAGCAGGGCCGCCATGCGGTAGCGGTCCTCATTGCTTATCTTCCGGCGCTGCAGGATGCCGCTGCCGAGGCTGCGTACCTGGCCCAGCATCTCGATCAGCGCGGGCTGTTGCAGGACCGTGGCGTCCATGAGGTGATAGCCGATTGCCTCGGGATCCTCCGCAAGACCACTTTCATCCGACGCGGTGTTCAGCACACCGAACACGCCGCTGATCAGCCCGGCATGCGCATCGATCGCGGTCCGGGCGTCGATGCTCTTGTTCGCCACCTTGCTGGCCAGGGCGGACCATTGTTCCTGTATGGTCTTCCAGTCACGACCTAAGCTGCTGCGGCTGACCAGCGGCAATTGCGCGACTTCGGCGATCGCCGCGCCGATCGCCTGTGCTTTCTGCTCGCGCTGCGCAGCGAGCGCGGTATTGCCATCGAGCTGCTCGGCCAGCGCGCTGCGGTGCTGCTGGAGCAGCTCGACTACATCGAGCATCCTCCGGACCGGGACGATGCCCTCGTACTCGAGGCGAGATGCATTGAGGTCGGTATTGATCTCGTTAAGGAAGAGCGCAAAGGGAACGGCGGCGAGAGCGAAGGCAAGCACACCAAGCAGGCCGAGTTTCTGCCACAGACGGAGGTTGCCGAGAAGGCGGTTCATATCGTGGTGTTGCCCTGTTTTGTCTCGGGCAGACCGCGGGATGCCAGTTTTTTGCTGGCGATGTCTCGTCCGTGCCGCAGGTCTTTGGCCCTTGTCGCTGCTCCTTGCTAGTGGTACTCCCTCGATCCTGCACGCCCCCTGCGCAGGACACTGGCGGTTGTGGCAGCACGTCCGTGCGGCCACCGCCCAGCTGTTGAGACTAGTGGGTCGACGCCGATACCAGCCCGAACTCAACGCTGCCGATCAGGCGCTCGATATCGAGCAGTATCAGCATGCGCTGATCGATGGTGCCGATGCCGGTGAGGAACTGGGTGTCCACCGCGCCGCCGATGTCAGGCGCCGGCCGAACTTGTTCGCCGGTCAGTGAAACCACGTCGGAGACACTATCCACGACCACACCGATGACGCGCTTGGCGACGGTAAGGATGATCATCACCGTGAAGGCGTCATACCGCGCCTCGCCGACACGGAATTTCAGACGCAGGTCTACGATCGGCACAATCGTGCCGCGCAAGTTGATCACGCCCTTGATGAACTCCGGAGCATCCGGGATGCGCGTGACCGTGTCGTAGCCACGGATCTCCTGCACCTTGAGGATGTCCACACCGTATTCCTCACCACCCAGGGTGAAGGTCAGGAATTCGTTCAACGGGCTACCTGCCGCATTGCGTTCATTGACGGCAGGATTCAGGCCGAGGCGTTGCAGTTCGCTCATGGAGTCTCTCCGCGTCAGGGTGATTGTCATGACGGGCCGACTTCCCGTGCGGCGGCTCGGTCGCATCGGATCGATCCCGTCTGTCGAAACAGGACTGGCAAGCCCTGTGCCTGAGGGACAGTCGGTGGATTGACGCGCGACTCGGGCGGGGTGGCCGATTTCAGGGCCAATGTGTCATCTGGGTGACGTGGGAATGGCGCCATGCACTGCTGCCGCGTGACGTCGCCACCCGCTGCCCACCGTCCGCCAATCACACACGAAGTTGGAACTAAAGATGAGGCTGGGCGTACAGAGCGTCGCCTGTCTCAGGCCCTGGCGCTAGCGACTGGCGGAGGCCGCGAATGGAGGTGCGCCGGGGACCGTGCGGCCATCAACCGGTTCAGTTTTCGGCTCTTCTAGGGAGAGTCTGAACAAGTCCATCCCGGACTCGTCGGCCCCCACCGGCTCGGACACCGGTCCAGGCTCGGCTACGCCACATCAAGTACTTGCATGCTTGATGAGCGACGAGCCATCCGTGGCTCGCAGGACCTCTGAACTTGTTCAGTCCTTCTCTAGCACTCAAGCCAATGAGTGGTGCCGGGTGTCATCGCCGTGGTGGCAGGAGGGGTATTGGCCA
>CAYYHP010000264.1:0-2556 GCA_964471815.1 uncultured Rhodanobacteraceae bacterium | reverse complement strand
CGCTTACGCCTTAGTCGTATCGCCGAGTTACGCGTTCTTCATGCTGCGCCGCGCGGAGATCTGTTTCGCCTCGATGATCCTGTGGAACCGCCGGTCGCGGTTTCTGGACAGCGCGGCGACGGTCGGGAATCAGGAAGGCCAGTACCTCGAGCGCCGCGAGATGATCGCGCACGCCCAGGCTGCTCTCGATTGCGCGAACAGCGCCATCACCGAGGCAATGCAGGTGCTCGGCATCGATGCTGCGATCGATGCCGACGGGCTCGGAACGAGCGTCGGGCACATCGAGACCGGCCGGTATCCGCTGGCCAGTGCGGGGGCGCTCAATGGTTGAGCGTGCGATCGACACCAATGCCGAACGCGTAGCGGAGCTGCTGCGCGAGCGCTCCGGCCGCTGGACGGCGGCCGCAATCAATGGGCTGCGCAGGGCCGTGCTGTCCGTCGAGGCCGCCGCTACGCGCCGGCTGTCCGGTGGTGGCCAGGCTGGCAGCTATCCAGTGCCTGTGCGCACCGGCAACCTGCGGCGGAGCATGGGGTTCAAAATCCTCGACACGATTTCAGGCCTCGTGTTCAACACGGCGCGGTACGCCGGAGCGATCCACAACGGCCTGCAGCCGCGCAAGCACCACGGCCGTGGCGATGCATCAATGTATATTTTCGACAGCGTTGCCGCGCGGCCGTTTCTCGATGATGCCGTCGCCGAGGTCAAGCCGGGCGAGCTGATCTTCAACGAGCTGTTGAGGGCGCTATGACGCAGGCGGCCTTTACGACCGGCATCGTCTCGCTACTCAACGAGGCCACGTTCGACGCGGCTGTGCGCGCGCTGCTGCCGGCCGGCGCCGTGACGGGCGCGATCCCTGTGCTCCTCGGCAATCGCCGCGTCGAGCAGATCGCGAGCCAGTACCCGGCGTGCTGGGTTGTCGAGCAGGGAGACGGACGCGTGTCGCCGATCGCGGACGAGACCGGCCTCACCATCGGCGGAGCGCTGCAGCAGTTCGAGGGCGCGATCCTGATCTCGCTGGTGTGGATCGAGCAGGAACCTGCCGCCGCTGTCACGGCAAAGCAGGCTCTGCCCACGCTCGTCACGCAGCTGCTGTTGCGCAACCCGCAGCCGGGCGGCATCTCCGGCGCCTGGCTCGACACCTGGCAGAGCGACCGCGGCGGCAACGCACCGGTGCAGGTCTGGGGCGCGAGCATCGCCGGAACCTATCAGACACCGAGGGCATGACATGGCACGCAAGCTCCCCATCGACGACACCCTGATTCCGCCGGCAGCCGCCGCCGTGCCGGCCGCTGCCGACGGCGTCGGCGTGTTGTTCCACGCGGAACAACATCCCGGCGTGGTAGCGCATGGTCCGTATCTGCCCGGCATTACCTACCGCGTGCCGGCGGACGAGGCTGTGCGCCTCGTGACGTGCAAGCGGTTCGAGTACGCGAGCGATGCCGATGCGCAACGTGCGCTGCAGTTCCTCACGGCGCAGGCGGCCGCCACGGGCACCGATCATTGGCTCGCCGATGTTTCGATGATCATCGCGGCGAAAGCCGCCACCACGCAGGAGGATTGAGCCATGCCCCAGGTTACCGGTACCGTCGTCAAGCTCGCGGCGTTCACGGAGGCGAGCTATAACACCGTGCCAGGCTCTCCGGATGGCATGCTCATGTACGCGCGCAGCATCGGCGTGCAGGCCTCGGCCAATGCAGCGCAGGACGACACGCTCGCCGGATACCGCGGCATGCTGCGTCCGGTCCGCGATACCAAGGACATCTCCGGGCAGATCGCCGTCAACGTCGCGCCGCAGTCGATCGGCATGTGGCTCAAGCACTTGATCGGTGCACCGACCACGTCGGGCACGACGAACAAGACGCACACGTTCACGCCGGTCATGCCGGGCGGATCGAATTCGATCCCCGCCGGCCTGCTGCTCGAGCAGGATCTCGGCGCCTCGTTCACGGCAGCGAGCCGATACCTGCGATTTGGCGGGTGCCGCATCGCGCGCGGTCAGTTCACGTTCGGCCCCGGCGGTTTCGCGCAGGCTCAGTTCGACATCAAGGGCGCGAGCATTGCCAAGTCGTCGACGGCGCTCGATGCCTCGCTCACCGACAACGGGCACACCGCATTCTCGAACCTCGTCGGCACGCTCACCGTCGGCGGCGGATCGATCACCGTGTGCCCGACGCAGTTCGGGTTCACGTGGGACAACGACAACGACGACAGCAACTACTGCATCGGCGGCGGCGGCACGCGCGGCAGTCTGCCGGAAGGGTTCGTCATCGTGAGCGGCAACCTCGAGGTTCTACTCAACGACTCGGCGCTGCTCGACGCGATCCTCAACGACACCAGTTCGTCGCTGTCGATGAAGCTGCAGAACGGCACCGGTGACGGCAGCGCAGGCAATGAGGCGCTGACGTTCAATTTCAACAATGTCGCATTCGACCTCACGACGCCGGCGATCCAGAGCAGCAAGGGCGTGCGCCTTGCTACGACCTGGAAGGCCTATCGCACCAGCGGAGAAGTCAGTGCGAGCGCCGTGCTGACCAACACCATCGCAACCTATCCGT
>CAYYHP010000263.1:0-2571 GCA_964471815.1 uncultured Rhodanobacteraceae bacterium | reverse complement strand
ACCTCGACTACCTGGTCATCGACCTGCCACCGGGAACCGGCGACATCCAGCTCACGCTTGCCCAGCGCGTGCCGGTCTCTGGTGCGGTGATCGTGACCACGCCGCAGGACATCGCCCTGCTCGATGCGAAGAAGGCGCTGCGCATGTTCGAGAAGGTCGAGGTGCCGGTGCTCGGGATCGTCGAAAACATGGCCACGCACGTCTGCTCGAACTGCGGGCACGAGGAATCCATCTTCGGCGCCGGTGGCGGCGCACGCATGGCCGAGCAATACGACGTGCCGCTGCTCGGCTCCCTGCCGCTCGACATCCGCATCCGTGCCGAAGCCGACGGCGGCACGCCGACCGTGGTCGCCGAGCCGGAATCCGGTCTCGCGGCACGCTACCGCGAGATCGCGCGCCGTGCGGCCGGCCGGCTGTCGCTGCGCGCGCGCAGCAAGGCCATCCAGTTCCCGAAGATCGTCGTGCAGAACAGCTGAACCGTCCCCGGCGGCGCCCCGCGTCCGCATGGCCCGCACGGCGCGGCCGACCGTAGAATCACGCACCGCCATCCGAGTCCTGCCCATGAGCATCAAGTCCGACCTGTGGATCCGCCGCATGGCCGAGCAGCACGGCATGATCGAGCCGTTCGAGCCCGGCCAGGTGCGCCACGATCCCGCCGGTCGACGGCTGATCTCGTACGGCACCTCGAGCTATGGCTACGACGTGCGCTGCGCCGACGAGTTCAAGGTGTTCACGAACATCAACTCGACCACGGTCGATCCGAAGGCCTTCGACTCGCGCAGCTTCGTCGACATACAGGCCGACGTGTGCATCATTCCGCCGAACTCGTTCGCCCTGGCACGCACCGTCGAGTATTTCCGCATCCCGCGCGACGTGCTGGTGGTGTGCCTCGGCAAGAGCACGTACGCGCGCTGCGGGATCATCGTCAACGTGACGCCGCTCGAGCCCGAATGGCAGGGCCACGTCACGCTGGAGTTCTCCAACACCACGCCGCTGCCGGCGAAGATCTACGCCAACGAAGGTGTCGCGCAGATGCTGTTCCTGCAGTCCGACGAGGTCTGCGCGACGAGCTACGCCGACCGCGGCGGCAAGTACATGGGCCAGCGCGGGGTCACCCTGCCGCGCGCCTGAGCGCGGCAGGCGACCGCGCCCGGGCTTCGGATCGATTCCATCGACTCACGGGAGTAGTGCCATGACCCTGATCGGTTCCTGCGTCGCACGCGTCACCCGCCTCGGCCTCGTGCTCGCCTGTCTCACCCTGGCCGCCTGCATGGGGCGCACGCGCCCGGACAGCGTCGCCGCGCCGGACGTGCCGGCTGCGTTTGACATGACCGTGCTCGCCGACAAGGACGGGCAGTTCGATCTCGACGGCGCCACGCTCGCCGCCGAGGACCTGCGCGATCATCTGCGTTACCGCAGCGACCAGCACCAGGCGGTGCGCACCCTGTTGCTCAAGCGCAGCGAGAAGCAGAAGGTGACTGACCGGCACGTCGCCGGGCTCGCGCGCATCGGTGTCGAGCTGAACATCCGCACCTACGTGCAGGATAAGGATGGCGCGCCGATCGACGAGATCCGCGCGAATGCGGCGACGAAGGACGCGCGCGCGCCGCAGCTGCCGCCCGGCACGCATCCGGACGCGACGCGCCACTGAGCCAGCCCGCCGTGCTGCGATCCTGCGGAGCGCAGGCCACCGCCAGGCCCTGATCCGGGCCGCGAGGCAATCCATTCGGCCTGCCTGCGGCCCGGGGCGGGCGGTTGCCGGGTCTCGATCGCGCTCCGGCCGTGGATGTGCGGTCATGGCGGAATGGGTGCGGCATTTCCCCGCAGAGCCCGCAATGCGCGATGATCGGCCGCGGACCTGCCGTGTCCGGTCCCGTCCGGCGCGGGAATCTCCCCCGGCGGGCCCGTCTTCCTCACCATCGCAGCGGAACATCGCCATGAAACGTTTTCTGATCGCGTCTGTCCTGTTGGCCGCCGGCATGGCGCAGGCCGGCAGCATCAAGAACGGCAACGCCGTCGTGAAGGCCGTCGAGGCCGACAAGTTCCAGATCGACGGCACGCCGATGGGCAAGAACATGCTGCTCGGCTACCTGCAGGATCTGAAGGATTCCAAGCACATCACCGGTGTCGTGCTCAGCAACCCGGACAAGGCCAGCGCCGACCAGCGCCACGTGATCAAGGTCATCGCCGATTTCCTGCAGATCAAGGCCTACGCCGGCGACGCGCTCGAACCGATCGCCGACTGACACGCCCGGCCAGCGCGACGCCCGGATGCTCCCGCGCATACCGGGTGCTCTGGAGCGCGGATGCCGCGCGATGCGCGGTTTTTCGTACGCCGGCGCGGGCAACTTTCCCGCGACCCGGCGGTCCGCACCAGCGGTGGCAGCGAATCTTGTGGAAGTGCCCGGCGCGGGCTTCGGGCGTGCCGCGTGCATTCCACGGCAGCGCCGACGCATGCCGCGCGTTGCCCATGACCCGACGAGCCGGATGCGAACGATGCGATCGAGAGTCCTGATCTGTCTCCTGGCCATGCTGGCGGCCGGCACGGCGCATGCGGTCGATCCGATCGAC
>CAYYHP010000262.1:0-2630 GCA_964471815.1 uncultured Rhodanobacteraceae bacterium | reverse complement strand
ACGCGCACCCAGACCACGGTGCTGGCCGTGTTCAGACCTGACTCGATCCAGTAATTCAGGAAGCTGCTGCCAGCGTAATCCAGCGCGAAGCGCAGGTCGGCACCATCAGTGCGCAACTGGCCTGCACCGATCAGGCTTGCCGTATCCAGCGTCAGCCGCACCTGATGATTGGTGAGCGGTGCGCCGGAATTCTCGATGATGTCGAGGCCAAAAGCGTAGTTCCAGCCGGCCGGCGTGGCGCTGGCGAGCGAGGCCCACGCGAACGCGACACAGGCCGCGGCGAAGCGTGCGATGAAACGGATCATGAGTTTTCCCCCGATGGCTTTGCCGCCGCCGCCCTGGCTGGAGACTGCGGTGCGACGACCCAGCCTAGCGCGGAATCGCGCTGCTGCCTATCGGGGATTGTGGAAATCCGCGCGGGACACTCGATACGCAGCGGGTGCCGCATTCCGGAGCCGACCGCCGGGCGCTCGACCGTCGGCGACCCGGCCTCGGCGAAGGACAGGCTGCAGGAGGTATCGCCGTTGTATCAGGTCGACCGGCTGACGCGCCCGCTGCTGATCATTCATGGCACCGCCGATGCACGTGTGGCCTTAGAGCACTCGCTGCGCCTGCGGACCGTGCTCGTCGCGGCCGGCCGGGCGCCGCAGTGGCTGCCGCTGTTCGGCTTGGACCATGCGCTGTCCAAGGAATCCGACCGGATCGCTGTCTATACCTTGAGTACCTTGAGTGACGCATTTCTGGCGGACTGTCTGGATCTGCCGCGCGCATCGGGCACAGGGGCAGCTTCTGGCCTATAATCCGCGCCCCCGAAGGCCGCCTGACGGCCCTGCGACCGCGGGTCGTCCCGCAGCCGCCCAGTCCGGTTCCAACCTGTGGAGTCACCCATGAGCATCGAACAGCTCGAAAGCATCGCCCAGGCCATGGTCGCGCCGGGCAAGGGCATCATCGCGATCGACGAGTCCAACAGCACGATCAAGAAGCGCTTCGACGCGGTCGGTGTCGAGAACACCGAGGAGAGCCGCCGCGCCTACCGCGAGATGCTGCTGACCACGCCGAACCTGGCGGATCACATCTCCGGCGCGATCCTGTTCGACGAGACGATCCGTCAGTCCACGCGCAACGGCGTGCCGTTCACGAAGGTCATGATGGACAACGGCATCCTGCCGGGCATCAAGGTGGACAAGGGCCCGCACGCGCTGGCCGGTTTCCCGGGCGAGCTCGTGACCGAAGGTCTCGACGGCCTGCGCGACCGTCTCAAGGAATACGCCCAGCTCGGCGCGAAGTTCGCCAAGTGGCGCGCGGTCATCACCATCGGCGAGGACATGCCGAGTTCGACCTGCATCGAGGCGAACTGCCATGCGCTGG
Source organism: uncultured Rhodanobacteraceae bacterium (assembly GCA_964471815.1). GTDB lineage: Bacteria > Pseudomonadota > Gammaproteobacteria > Xanthomonadales > Rhodanobacteraceae > Tahibacter. Next base: position 1,262 of record CAYYHP010000262.1, on the reverse strand, counting down.
CGCGCTATGCCGCGCTGTGCCAGGAGCAGGGCCTGGTGCCGATGGTCGAGCCCGAGGTGCTGATGGACGGCAACCACGACATCGATGTGTGCCACGAGGTCACCGAGATCACGCTGCGTTCGCTGTTCGCCTCGCTGTACGAGCAGAACGTCATGCTCGAAGGCACGATCCTCAAGGCGAGCATGGTCATCTCCGGCAAGGATTGCCCGGAGCAGGCCTCGGTCGAGGAGGTCGCCGAGGCGACCGTGCGTTGCCTGAAGGCCAGCGTGCCGGCGCTGCTGCCCGGCATCGTGTTCCTGTCGGGCGGCCAGTCCGACGAGCAGGCCACCGCGCATCTCAATGCGATGAACCAGATGGGTCCGCACCCATGGCCGCTGTCCTTCAGCTATGGCCGCGCGATGCAGCAGGCCGCACTCAAGCTCTGGGCCAGGGACATGCAGAAGAACTTCGCCGAGGCGCAGAAGACCGTCGCTCTGCGCGCGCGCGAGAACGGCCTCGCCGCACTTGGCCAGTGGCAGAAGGCCGCCTGAGCGGATCTCCACGATACCGTGTGTCGCACGACGGGCGCTTCGGCGCCCGTTCGTGTTTCCGGGGTGTATTCCTTCGCGCTACGGGATGACGTCGGCCGGCGTGTCGCCGGATCGCGGCCGAGCCGCGACATGCGCTTCGACACGCGCGAGCGCGAGATCGGCCAGGGTCTTCAGCACGCCGAATCCAGCCAGGGCCACGGCGCTCTTCGGGATCAGGCCGCCGAGGATGACGATGACGTGCATCGGCACGACGCGTAGATAGGGCAGGAACAGCAGCGTGCCGAGGTTCGGCGTACCGGCGGCGTCCTCGGCGAGCCGCGTGGGGTGCGTCATGGCCTGCGCGACGAGGAAGGCGAGGGCACCGCCGAGGATCCAGCTCCATCCCTCCCGCGGCACGCCGGCGAGGGTCGGCAGGAAAAACAGGTAGATCAGGTGGAAAAAGCCGTAGTGCAGGGCAAAGAACACCGCTGTCGAGCGTTTGCCCGCTGCGGTTTCCGGCACGCGCCGTCCGTTTGAGGTCAGTCCCTGCGTGCTGAAGGAGCGCAGGGCCAGCATGCGATGCACGTGGAAGACGCCGATGATCGTGCTCTGGAACCAGTACGGCCATAGCAGGTAGCCGAGCGGCCAGCCCTGGTGGATGGCGATGGCGAGCATGAGCAGATTCGACAGCAGGATGCCCCAGGTCTCGGCGGGCCGGGCGCTGCCGGTCGCGGGCGCGGGCGGGTTCATCGG
>CAYYHP010000261.1:0-2668 GCA_964471815.1 uncultured Rhodanobacteraceae bacterium | reverse complement strand
TCGCCGGATTCGTACAGTTCGAGGGTGATGTCGCAGCCGCCGATCAGCTCGCCGTTGATGAACAGCTGCGGGAAGGTCGGCCAGTTCGAATAGCGCGGCAGGTTGGCGCGCACTTCGGGATCTTCGAGCACGTTCACCGACGCGAAGTCGGCCGCGCCGGCAGCCTTCAGCGCGTGCACGGCGCGGCTCGAGAAGCCGCACATCGGGAACTGCGGCGTACCCTTCATGAACAGCACGATCGGGCTGGATTCGACCGTGCTGCGGATTCGTTCGAGAACGTCCATCGGTGCCTCGCGGATCGGACGGCGCCCCGGGGCGCCGAGGGCGCAAAGTCTAGCAGAGGGCCCGCCGGCGACCGGCGACACGGTATGCATGGCATTCCGTCCGCCCCGGAAGCGCACCCCGCTGCGCCGGACGGCACGGATGTCGGGAGCCCCGGAGACGAGCATCCACGCCATGCGAGTGCGTATCGTTTGCCGGCTATACTCCGTGTCCGGCCCTACCGCATGACAAGGAGTTGCCCATGGCGATCGAACTTCCTCCGCTGCCGTATCCGCGCGACGCGCTGGCTCCGCACATTTCGCCGGAGACCATCGATTACCACTACGGCAAGCACCACCAGACCTACGTCACCAACCTCAACAATCAGATCAAGGGCACCGAATTCGAGAACCTCGGTCTCGAGGAAATCGTGCGCAAGTCGACCGGCGGCATGTTCAACAACGCCGCGCAGGTCTGGAATCACACGTTCTACTGGAACTGCCTCGCCCCCAATGGCGGCGGCGAGCCGCGCGGCCGGCTGGCCGACGCGATCAATCAGGCCTTCGGTTCGTTCCAGGCCTTCAAGGACCAGTTCACGCAGACCGCGCTGACCACGTTCGGCTCCGGCTGGGCCTGGCTCGTGCAGCGCCCGGACGGCGGCCTCGCCCTGGTCAGCACCTCGAATGCGGCCACACCGCTGACCGGCGCGGACCGCGCGCTGTTGACCTGCGACGTGTGGGAACACGCCTACTACATCGACTACCGCAACGCGCGGGCGAAGTACGTCGAGGCATTCTGGAACCTGGTGAACTGGGATTTCGTCGCGGGCCAGATGGCCTGATTGCGATCTCCCTCGATGGGTTCAGCGAAAGGCCGCCGCGAGGCGGCCTTTTCGATTCGACATCCCGCCGAGTGCCTGCCTGGATGGCGCAGGCCAGCAGGAATCGACTCGCCATAGGGGCCGGCGCTGGCCGGTGACGCCACGATGGATGGCGGCAGGACCGCCTTTCGGTCCCGCGCGGGCGGAATCGGCAGGACCCGCCGCCGCCCGGCCAGCCGTCAGCGGCCAACCACTGCCTGAGCGGCCAGCGCGTCGAGCACCGGCCGGGCCTGCGCCTCACGCCCGAGCGCACGGGCCACGCGCGCGAGGCGCTCATGCAGCTCGGCATGGGTGAACGCGCACAGCGTCGCGTGACCGACCTTGCGCCCGGCGCGCGGACTCTTGCCGTAGTCGTGCCAGTGCGCGCGCGGCTCGGCGAGCACCGGCAGGGCATCGGGCAGCGCGCCGATCCAGTTCAGCATCACGCTCGGCCCGAGCGCCGCGGTGTCGCCGAGCGGCAGACCGAGCACGGCACGCACATGGTTCTCGAACTGGCTCGCGGCCGCGCCCTCGATCGTCCAGTGTCCCGAGTTGTGCACGCGCGGCGCCATTTCGTTGCCGAGCAGGCGCCCGTCGTGCACGAACAGCTCGAGCGCGAACGTACCGACGTAGTCGAGCTCCTCGGCGACGCGCCGCGCATGCGCGAAGGCCTGGGCGGCGAGCGCGTCGCTGCCCGGCGCCGGAGCGAGGCTCGCGGCGAGGATGCCGTCGGCGTGCCAGTTGCGGGTCAGTGGATAGGTACGGAACTCGCCCTCGCGCGAGCGTATGGCGATCACCGACACCTCGCTCTCGAACGGCACGAAGGCCTCGAGGATCAGCGCGCTGCCGCCGAGTGCGGCCCAGGCCGCTTCCACGTCACCGGCCGAGCGTAAACGGAACTGGCCCTTGCCGTCGTAACCGAGCCGGCGGGTCTTGAGGATCGCCGGCACGCCGATCTCGGCGAGCGCGCGGACGAGGTCGGCCTTGCTGTCCACAGCCGCGAACGCCGGCGTGTCGAGCCCGATGCGCCGGAACAGGGTCTTCTCGGCGAGCCGGTCCTGGGTCACGGCGAGCGCACGCGGATTCGGGAACACACGCGTGTGGCCGGTCAGCCAGTCCGCGGTTTCGGCCGGCACGTTCTCGAAGTCAAAGGTGGCCACGTCGATGCGCTCGGCGAAGCGCGCGAGGGCATCGAAATCGCGCCAGTCGGCCTGCATCAGCGGCGCGACCTGCCCGGCGCAGGCGTCCGGGGCGCTGTCGACGACCAGGAAGCGCACGCCGAGCGGCGCACCGGCGAGCGCCAGCATGCGCGCGAGCTGTCCACCGCCGAGTATGCCGATCGTGCTCATGGGCGGCGCGGATCCGGGTCGTCGAGCACCGCGCGGGTCTGTGCGGCACGGAACTCAGCAAGGGCCACACCGATCGCCGGGAAGTCGCGCTGCAGCAGGGCGGCGGCAAACAGTGCCGCGTTCGCCGCGCCGGCCCGGCCGATCGCGAAGGTCGCGACCGGGATGCCGGCCGGCATCTGCACGATCGACAGCAGCGAAT
>CAYYHP010000260.1:0-2778 GCA_964471815.1 uncultured Rhodanobacteraceae bacterium | reverse complement strand
CCCCGGCGTCGCCACCGCACCCCCACCACCGAACCTTCGCTCGGCTGTAAGGGGGAACGGATGTTAGCAACTACCGCGACTCATGGGAAGGGGGCAGCCGCCAATCATGCGGGGCGTAAGGCGCGCCGGACTCGGCAAAGGGAGCGTGCTAGCATCGAATATCACCACCGCTCGATGCCGACCCATGGCCGAGATTCTCGATGACCGCCGACAGGAACCACGTTTCTCTGCGGCTGGCAGCTACTGCGTGCCGGGGGCCGAACCGGCGATCCGTGGCCACGTTCTGGACCTGTCGCTCAACGGGGCGCTGCTGGAACAATCCGGCTGCACGGCGGGGTTCTCCCCCGGGCAACGCCTGACCATCCGCCTGGAATTGCCCGACGAGGACGGTTTCGATGTCGAAGTCCTTATCCAGCATGTTGCCGACAGTCGGGCCGGCGTGGAGTTCTACGACATATCACCCGAGCACTTCACGGTGCTGGCGGGCCTCGTCGAGCGCCGCAAGACACTCGCCTGATTCCTGCCCTGCCGCCCACCGCTACTCCGGATCCGATCATGCAGAAGCCCCTTTCATACCTGCGCCACCTGGCGCTGATGCTGCTGGCTACCTTGGCGCCCGTCACGTCGGCCCAGCAACAGTCGTATGTCGAACTGAAGGGGAATCGCTTCAGCGTCGAGATCGCGGCGGATGATGTGACGCGCGCCAGAGGCCTGATGTACCGCGAGCATATGGCAGCCGATCACGGCATGCTGTTCGTGTTCGAGCAGGAAGCGCCGCAGGCCTTCTGGATGAAGAGCACGAAAATTCCGCTCGACATGCTGTTCTTCGACCACACCGGCAAGCTGGTCGCACTGCATCAGCGTGTGCCGCCCTGCATCGCCGATCCCTGTCCGGTCTATCCGAGCAACGCACCCGCCTTGTATGTGCTGGAACTCAATGGCGGCGCCGCCGAGAGACTCAAGGTGAAGCTGGGCGATTCGCTCGCCATCCATCGCTGACCGCCGATTCGGCGAGGTTCTCGGCGATGGATCGGCGGTCCGTGTCCGCTTCCTGCAGCGCATGGTGACAGGGCAGGTCGCTACGGTAGGGAACGAGGGGCCCGGGCAGGGCCTCCGACCCGAAAAGCAGTTCGTCACACATCGGCACGAATTGTCTCATTACAGCACTCCGCGTTCCTTGCCATTGGAGCTTCGCTCGCTGTCAGGATTATGGCCACCCCAAGGTTAAGCGCAGGCAAACCGCATCATGGTTCCTGCGTGCGTGAGTCACATCTCGCAAGGGTGAAGCGAAGGATAGACCGCGGGGATCCACGCTCGAGATGACGCCGTGTACGGATGGCGCGCGCGTGTCCGCCCCACGCGAGGCATTCGTACGGCGGCCGCACAAGAGGTCGCTTCAGACGACCTGCATCATTTCGAAATCGGTTTTGGTGACGCCGCAATCCGGGCATGTCCAAGTGTCGGGTACGTCTTCCCAGCGGGTTCCCGGCGCGATGCCATCGTTCGGCCAGCCCTCGGCTTCATCGTAAATGAAGCCACAGACGACGCACATGAAAGTGCGATAAGGCGTTTCGCCGGAGGTAGCGGGAGCGGTCATGGAATCCTGCAGAAGAACGCGTGGCGTCTATTGTCGCAGCCGCGCCGTGCACGGCCAAGCCTCGTGATCCGCAGGCCGACCCTGGCGACGATGGGAGTGCGGCGACCACATCCACCGGGATTTGAGATCAGGGGGATGATGGCTCTGCTGCAATGGACCGGACGTCCCCCCTGGGCCGCACGCCATGCGTTACCCGCTCGGGCCGCCGAAACCGTCGGCGAGGATGCGGTCGTTGTAAGCAACGCCACGGCGCAGCATCGAGCCCCTGCCGGTCGGCCAGAGCGTGCGCGCGTAGCGCGTGCCCGGCAGATCGTAGACGACGACGCCACTGGCGTGGGTGGTCAGGACGACCTGCAAGTCGGCACTGCCGTCCAGCAGGGCGAGAGTCGGCGCGGCCAGACCGCCATTCCAGGTATCGCCGCGCGGCGACGGCAGCGCCGTGGCGTGGAGCAGATGCCCTTGATCGTCGAGCACGTAGAGGAATCCGTTACTGCCCGTCGCCTTCTGCGGGATCGACGTGAACAGGACCTCGGCATGCCCGTCGTTGTCGAGATCGGCGATGACCGGCTCGGAAGCGAATGCGAAGCTCGAACCCGCTGGCGCCGGTACGGCGAACGGCCAGGCGCCATGCTCGGTCTTGTCGAGCCACCAGGCATGCACGCGGCCGTCGTAGCTCGCGTAGAGGATTTCCTTGCGCCCGTCCCCATCGAGATCCGCCAGCACGGCGTTCGGCAGGGCATTCTCGATCAGCGTGAAATCGTCCTCGGAGCGCGGAGCCGATCCGGAAGCGGGTGTCGGGAGCGTGTTCCAGTCGAAGCCGCCGGATGCGAAGCGGGTGCGATCGCGACGGAACGCCCACGGCAGGTGGTAGAGGTCGCCGGCCGGATTGCCGGCGGAGCAGTCGTACGCATTGCCGACCACGACGAATTCCCGCGTACCGTCACCATCGAGATCGCCGATCGCCGGCGCGCTGCTCGCAAAGTTCGGTCGCACCGTGGTCACGCCACAATCGCCGAAGCCCTGCAGCTCGTCGGACAGGTTCGCCCATACGCCGATCTGCGACCAGACGGTGCGCGGGCTGTAGAGCGCATTGACGCCGAGAGGACTACCGTCCGGATTGAGGCCGAGGATGTAGTGCACATCGGTCGGCACGAAGATTTCGGCCTGTCCGTCGCCGTTGA
>CAYYHP010000259.1:0-2790 GCA_964471815.1 uncultured Rhodanobacteraceae bacterium | reverse complement strand
CGTCGTGCTGCCATTCAACCTGCCCGATCCGAACGTGCCGGATGCCGCGCAGCGCGCACGCCTCATCGAGTACCGCGAGCGCATCCTGTCCGCCTGCGCGCCGGAGCCGCCGAAGCCGGCGAAGAAGCCCTGATCCGCGGATCGGAATGAATTAAATCCATGCGGCGGGCGCTCACGCCGCGAGCCACCTCGGGCACATCGCGCTCCGCTGGACGGGCGCCCGGAAGACCGCGATCGATTCATCGCCGGCCCAGGGGCGGCGCATATTCCGCTGCGCCTCCGATGGCCATGTCAGGCGCGGGTGCCGTCGCGGATGAACCCGCGATGTGCCCGGCCCTTGTCACGCGGGGCGTACCTGCCGCACGACCCGCGTGACCGGATGAGCCCTCAGGCGATCCGGCGGCGCGCGACCAGCGCCGCGCAGCCGAGCAACAGGATCAGCAGGATGCTACCGGTGATGCCCAGGGTTGGTACCGGAATCGTCGTGGCCGCATTCGCGATGTTGGTGAGATTGAAGCCCACGCTGTTGCCGAAGCCGACTACGCTCGCCGTCACCACGTAGCCGCCGGGCGTCGCGTTCGCGGTGGCCGTGACCTGCGCCGAGCCGCTCGCATCGGTGATCGCGCTCGCCGCGGACAGCGCGGCGCTCGCGCCGTTCACCGGTGCGGCGAAATTGATCGTATAGCCGGCCAGCGGTGTGCCCACCGAATCGGTCAGAGTCACGCGCAAGGGCTGGGCGAACGCCGATCCCGGCAGGGCCTGCTGACCAGAACCGCCGCTTAGGGCGAGGATCACGCTGCCCGGCGCGGCGACAGACAGGTTGTACGCCTGGCTCGCCGTGACCGACCCGTTACCGGTGCTGCTGTCGGTCGCCGTGACGGTGAAGGCGAAGCTGCCGCTCGCCGTCGGCGTGCCGGACAGCATGCCGGCCGCCGACAGCGTCAGTCCGGGCGGCAGCGTGCCGGCGGTCACGGCATAGCCGTATGGCGCGAAGCCGCCGCTGGCCGTGATCGCCTGGCTGTACGGCGCCGCCTGCGTGCCGGCTGGCAGCGCAGCGGGTGCGAGGCTCAGCGTCGGACTGGCGACGGTCACCGTGACCGTCGCGGCGGCCGAGCTGCCGCCGGGGCCGGTCGCCGTGAAGGTGAAGCTGTCGGTGCCGTGGAAGCCCGCCGTCGGCGTGTAGGGCACGACTGCGCCCGCGAATGCGCCGACGCTGCCGTGAGCCGGCGGCGTGGCGACCGCGAGGCTGGTGTAGACGCCGCTCACGTGCGCGGCGAGATCGACGTTGGTCGGCGTGGCCGCGCCGGCGTTGTAGGCAACGCCGACGCTTGCATTGCTCACGCTCGGCGCGCCGGGTGTGGCGACCACCAGCGTGTAGTTCTGGGCGACCGAGAACGGCGCCCCCGTGCCGGTGGTGCTGTCGGTCGCCGTCACCGTGATCGGGAAGTTGCCGGACTGCGTCGAGGTGCCGCTGAGCGTGCCGGTACCGGCATTCCAGTTGATGCCGCTCGGCAGGCTGCCGGCGAGCACGTAGCTGTACGGACCCGTGCCGCCGCTGCCGGCGAAGCTCTGGCTGAAGGCAGCGTTGTAGCCGGCGTTGAGCGTGCCTGCGGCAGGCGACAGCAGGAGTGCCGGCGCGTCGACGGTCAGGGAGTAACTGGTCGAACCGGTGTACGGGCCGGTGCCGGTGCTGCTGTCGGTCGCGGTGACGGTGAAGTTGAAGCTGCCGACGGCGGTCGGCGTCCCGGACAGGTTGCCACCCCCGCCGAGGGTCAGCCCCGCCGGCAACGCACCGCCGGTCAACGCATACGCATGTGGCGAAGTGCCGCCGGAGGCCGTGATGCTCTGGCCATAGGCGGCCCCGGCCTGCGCGGCCGGCAGGCTGGCCGGCGCCAGCGTGATCGTCGGTGCGGCTACCGTCAGCGTGTAGGTGGCCGTGCCGGTCGCGCCGACCGAGTCGCTCACGCCGACCGTGAACAGGAAGTTGCCGCCGGCCGTGGGTGTGCCGCCGAGCGTGCCGTCGGCAGCGAGCGTCAATCCCGCAGGCAGGCTGCCCGACGCGAGGGTGAACGTGAGCGGCGCGACACCGCCGCTCGTGCCGAAGGACTGGCTGTAGGCCGTACCGACTGCACCGCCCGGCAGGCTGGCCGGCGTGACGCCGAGAGGCGTGCCGAGGGCGCCGGCGCCGGGCTCCGGCGTGGCGTGCTTGCGGTAGACGAAGGTGAAGTCCGAATAGCCATAGTGCATGCCGCCCAGTGAGTTGGTCGGGAACGTGTCCTTCGTGCACGAGTTGCAATAGCGCATGTCGTAAAACGTCAGGTGCGGATCGATCTGCGGTGACGCACCGAAGTAATAGCCGTCGGTCGCTCCCTGATAGAGCTCCAGCAGGTATTGCGTGCCCTGGGTTAGCCAGATCGGCGCGACGTCGGCATAGCTGTACTGCGCGGCCGGCCCGCTGACCTGGGTCTGCAGCAGGATGGCCTGGGTGGCGAAATCGAACAGCGTGATGTAGCGCGTCGAGCCATTGGGCTCGTTCTTGCCGACCTGCAGCAGCAGCACGTCCTCGTTCGGCGAGAAGCGGAAGCCGCGCTGCGAGTTGATCACGCCGCCGGTGTTGGCGCCGCTGACCTGTGCCGTGGCCGAGTTGCCGCCCGAGCCGTTGGCGGCCGGCGTGTCGGCGTCGAACGTGGCGATCGGGCTGGACATCACCGCCGCCGCGTTGTTGCCGGTGAACACGAAGAGGCGTGTCGTCGCATTCGCGGGCAGGCTGCTCACGCGCACCCAGACCAC
>CAYYHP010000258.1:0-2813 GCA_964471815.1 uncultured Rhodanobacteraceae bacterium | reverse complement strand
CGGGCACGGTCGGTGCCGCACCGATCCAGAACATCGGCGCCTACGGCCGCGAGGTGCGCGAGTTCATCGTCGCGGTCGAGGCATTCGATCGCCAGACCAGGCAGCTCGTGCGGCTCGGCAATGCCGATTGCGCCTTCGGCTATCGCGATTCGCTGTTCAAGCGGGCGCTCGACCGTTACCTCGTCACCGCCGTCGAGTTCCGTCTGCCGCACCGCGGCGAACTACTGACCGCTTACGCCGGTATCGCCGAGGAGCTCGTCTCGATGGGCGTCGCGCCGAGCGCCCTGGCCGTGGCCGAGGCGGTTGCACGGCTACGCACGCGCAAGCTGCCGAACCCCGCACTCATCGGCAATGCCGGCAGCTTCTTCAAGAACCCGGTGCTCGACCGTGCCCAGGCAGAAGCCCTGAAGGCCTTGCATCCGGGGCTGCCGGTGTATCCCGCGGGAGAAGGCCACGCCAAGCTTTCCGCGGCCTGGCTCATCGAGGCGCAGGGCTTCAAGGGCCTGCGCGAGGGCGATGCGGGTGTTTCCGAGCAACACGCGCTGGTCCTGGTCAACCACGGCCGCGCCCGCGGTGCCGAGATCCTTGCGCTCGCCGAGCGCATCCGCGACGCGACGCGCATGCGCTTCGGCATTGAGCTGGAACCGGAACCGCGCGTGCTTTGATGGCGCTCGAGTGGCGGCCGGCAGTGGACCGTGCCGGATACATCGCGTCTTGCTGACTGTGGCGGCCTGACGTCGGACCCGCTGGGAACCGCCGAGAGTCCGTCAAACCTCGACGCACTGGAAATACAGTACGTCCATGCTGTTCAGCGCCGTCTCCTGACCGAGGCTGATCGTGCCGCTGCGGCGCAGGTGGATTTCGTCGCGGTGCAGACGTAGCTCGTCGGCATCGCCGAGCTTGACCCAGGTGCCGTTGGTGGAACGATCGCCGAGCACGAAATGGCCACGTTTGTATTCGATGGTCGCATGCGTGCGGCTGACCCATTCGGTCTCGATCACGACGTCGTTGCCGGCCTCGCGGCCGAGCGTAAAGGGCGGGGCGAGCTCGTCGATCTCGAAGGCCTGACTGCGGTAGCGCAGCAGCAGGCGGGCCCGCTCGGGCGGTGCATCGACGCGCACCACGCGCTGCACGGTCGTGACGTTGGAAATGTCTTCCTGCCACATTACGTCGACTATCTCGATCGGCAGCAGCTTGCCCGCGACACGGGCCGTGCCCAGCGAGCGCGTGCGCAGCAGGCCGGCACTGGTGACGTCACGCACGGTGCTCGCAGTCGCGACGATCTGCTCGCGCTTGGCGAGTGCGGCCATGCGCGCGGCAGTGTTCACCGCATCGCCGTAGATGTCGGTTTCCTCGACCAGCGTCTCGCCGTGATGCAGGCCGATGCGGATGCCGAGGTTGTCGCGTGCGAAGGTCAGATCCCCGCTGATGCACTTCTGCATGTCGGTCGCCGCGAGCAGGCCGTTGATCGGCGCCGGAAAGGTGCAGAGGATCTCGTCGCCGATCGTCTTGATGACGCGCCCGGCGTGGCGCTGGGCGACCTCGGCGAGCGCGTCGAGCACCCCGGCCACGATCCGGCGTGCTGCTTCGTCGCCGCGCGTCTCGAACAGCTTGGTACTGCCGGAGACATCCGCGAACAGGATGGTCAGGGGCTGGCGTGACGTCATCGCCTCGATCATAGGCGATTCGCGGGGGGCGCTGCACGCGGGGCATGCCTGGGCGCCGCGCTCCACGGCCCGGGACCGCTTGACCCACAGGCGCCGGCCAGCGGTTCGATGGCCTCGGTCCTGGCTTCGTGTGGCGACCGGCGCCGCCGGACACTGGCACGGGCAGGCCTCGGTCACGCCATTCCACAGGTGGGTGTAGCCAATGTCATGGAGGCGATGTGGCGATAAACTGCCTCGGCACCAGCCATGTTCGCGGCCGGTTTTGTCCGGCGCGATTCGACCATCCGTCATATCTCATCAAGGAGGGGAAGATGAGACCGTTGCTGCTCCTGCCGCTTTACCTGGCGGCCGTGTTTCCGACCGATGCATCCGCGACCGCCCCGAATGGCTCGCGAAGTCCGGCAGTTCACGTCGGTGGCTCCCTGCCGCGATCGAACCCGGATACGGTACAGCAGCCATCCACCGTCGTGCTGGATGAAGGTTTCGACAACATCGGCAGCTTGGCCGGGGCAGGCTGGATCACGACCAACCTGAGTTCGCCGGTGGGTAATAACGGCTGGTTCCAGGGCAGCGACACCGTATTCCCGGCCTATGATGGCGCCACCACGTCTTATATTGGGGTCAATTACAACAACACGGCGGGAACCGGAACGATCAGCAGCTGGCTGATCACCCCACCACTCGACTTCGGCCGGGCGGCGGACTTCTCCTTCTTCACGCGCAAGGCGAGCCCGGACACCTACGCGGACCGGCTGCAGATCCGTCTCTGCACCCAGGCCGTTTGCGACAGCAGTTCCGATGGTGCCGCGCTGGCGAGCTACTCGACCGTGCTGCTCGACATCAATCCCACGCTTGCCCTTGGTGTCTATCCGACCAGCTGGACCCAGTATCACCTCGGCAATGCCCAAGGCCTCCCGCATTCCGGGCATGGACGGATCGCTTTCCGCTATTACGTAACCAACGCCGGACCGACCGGCTCCCATTCGGATTACATCGGCATTGACCGGGTGACGTTCGATGTCGGAGCACCGGAATACCGCGTCAGCGGTACTGTGAGCGGATTGTTGAGTACCGGACTGGTGCTGCGCCTCAATGGCACGACCGACCTGCCCCTATCGATAGATGGCGGTTTCGAATTTCCGGCCT
>CAYYHP010000257.1:0-2843 GCA_964471815.1 uncultured Rhodanobacteraceae bacterium | reverse complement strand
GCCACGACCGCCTTGGCGCCGGCCCAGAGCACCAGCGTGATCGCCCCGAACACGAGCAGGATCGCCAGCGCGGTGACGCCAGCACGCGAGCCGATACGCCGGCGCGCCGTGGCCAGCGCACGCGCGACGGCATCCTCGTAACGGCGTCGTTCGACCGGCTCGCGTGCGTAGGCCTGCACCGCGTAGACCGCGTTGAGCGTCTCGTTGGCGATCGCCGCGGCGTCGGCGATGCGGTCCTGGCTTTCCTTCGAGAGACCGCGCAGACGGCGTGCGGAGAGCACGATCGGCAGGATCACCAGTGGAATCACCAGTGCCGCGTAACCGGCGAGGCGCGGGCTGGTGGCGACCAGCGCCGTCGCACCGCCGAGCAGGGTGACGAGACTGCGCAGTGCGACCGAGAGGCTCGAGCCGACCACAGTCTGCACGATCTCAGTATCCGCGCCGAGCCGCGAGACCAGTTCGCCGACGCGGGTGCGTTCGTAGAAGGCAAGGTCGAGCGTGAGCAGATGTGCGTACAGCCGGCGACGCAGGTCGGCGACGGCACGTTCGCCGAGCAGGGTCACGCAATAGAAGCGTGCCGCCGTCGCGACCGCGAGTACCACGGCGACGCCGAACAGGCCGAGGAAGCTCGCGTTGATGCTGGCCGGATCGGCATGCGCGAAGCCGCGATCGATCATGTGCCGCACCGCGAGCGGCAGCGACAGCGTGGCTGCGGACGACAGTGCGAGGAAGCCGAGCCAGCCGATCAGCAGGCCGCGATAAGGCTTCAGGTACGGAAAGACCAGCTTCAGCGCGGAGAGCCGGCGCGTCACCGGTTCACGGCCCGGCGTCTCGGAAGTGGAATCGCTCATCGCTGCAATCGTGGGGAGGGCCGGCGCAGCATGGTGACGCGGCGCGGCGAATTCAATCGCAGCGGCGCACCACCGCACGCCCCCGGCTCAGATCGGCAACGAGACGGCCGAGCGCATCGATGTGCGGCTCGGGCAGGGCCAGACGCAGCGCCGCGCCATCCGCGTCGAAATCCTCGGCGAGCTTGTCGGCCTCGAATTCTCCGAGCCGTGCATGCAGCAAGGGCAGGGCGGCGAACGGCAGACGGAATTCGACCGTGCGCTTGACGACGAGCGGCCTGCGGGCGGCCGTGCGCAGGCATTCAGCCGCGCAGCCGCCGTAGGCACGCACGAGACCGCCGGCGCCGAGCTTGATGCCGCCGAACCAGCGCGTGACCACGACCATCACTTGGTCGAAGCCCTGCCCATCGATGGCCTGCAGGATCGGCCGGCCCGCGGTGCCGCCGGGCTCGCCGTCGTCCGAAAAGCGGTATTGCGCGCCGATGCGGTAGGCCCAGCAGTTGTGCGTGGCCTGTGGATCGGCGATGCGCTCGAGGAAGGCCAGCGCCTCGGCCGGTGTCGCCACGGGAGTGGCGCGGGCGAGGAAGCGGCTCTTCTTCACCTCCTGGGCCAGGTCGACCGGGCCGGCCAGCGTGTCGGACCCGCTCATCGCGGCGCGTCGGCCAGGGCCTGCATGTCGGCTGGCAGGTGATACGTCGGGTACTTGCGACGAAACAGGTCGAGATTCTCGCGCGCCTCGTCACGCCGGCCTTCGCCGACCAGGCGGCGGATCTCCGCGATCCAGGATTCCGGATACAGCCGCGAATTGCGCAGCAAGGTCGCCGAGCGTGTCGGCGAGACGACGGCGGGGGCCGAGCGCACCGGTTCAGCCTGCCGCGACGCTTCGGCCTTCCTGCGTAGCACGTCGCGCGACGACTCGGAACGCGTCGTGGCGTCCTTGTGTTCGTCGATTCCGACCGGCCGCTCCGGTGCCGTTGCGGGCAGTGCGGGTCCGGCCATGGCGGCGGGCGCCGAAGTCGTCGATTGCTCGACGGAGGGTTCACGGGGCGTTTGCTCGCGATCGACCGCCGTGTCCTGCGTCGGGAACGGTACCGGCCGTGCGACCGCGCCGGCCGGTGCATAGGGCACGGTGTAATCCGGGGCCCTCTGTTTCTCGACGGGTGTCTTCGGCGGTTCGGCCGGTGGGGCCGGCGGCGGTGCCGGCTTGGTCGGCTGCACGGCCGAGCGTTCCTTCGCGACGGGACGCGACTCTGGGGCATCCGCGAGCCGGCCGTTCGCCGCGGCCTCGCTCGTTGCTGCCGGTGCTGCCTGCGGGGCAGGCGCCTGTGTTGCAGGGGCCACGTCGATGGTGATCGGCGTGACATGCACGACCTCGGCCTGCGGTGCGGAACCGGCCGGGGGCGCTGCGGGGGACGCGCGTTCGCCGTCCTGCTGCACCCGCCAGGCGAGTCCGGCGGCGAGCACCACACCGGCGGCGCTGCCGAGACCGACGAGCCAGACGCTGCGTCGTGCGCCGGGCCGCGTCGCGCCGGAGCGCGCTGCGGCATGCGCCATCGCGAGCACGGCCGCATCGAGACGGGCGTCCGGCTCGGCCTGCGGGAGCTTGCGGTACAGCGCGGCGAGCGGCGTTTCGACGCCGGCAACCAGGCTGTCGAGCTCCTTGTCGATGTCGTTCAGGATGCTCATTCGACGAATCTCTGCCGGATCTTGGCCAGCGCATAGCGCAGGCGCGACTTGACCGTTTCCTGTCCCGCGCCGGTGACGGCGGCGATCTGTTCGAGACCGAGCCCGTGCTCCATGCGCAGTACGAAGGCTTCGCGTTGTTCGGCCGGCAATTCCTCCAGCGCGAGCTGCAGCCTCCGGCGCTGCTCGAACTCGCTGAGCACACGTTCCGGACGTTCGCCGTCCGGCGCGTCGAGGGTGCGGAAGACGTGCTCGGTCTCCTCCGCACCGGCCTGTGGGCGCTGGCGCCGCAGCTGGTCGACCAGCAGGTTG
>CAYYHP010000256.1:0-2868 GCA_964471815.1 uncultured Rhodanobacteraceae bacterium | reverse complement strand
GCGCCGAAGCCCTTGAACACCTCCTCGAACTGCGGCACCACGAAGATCAGCAGGATCGCTGAGACCACCAGCGCCACCGCCATGACGATGGCCGGATAGAACATCGCCTTCTTGATCTTGCCCTTCAGGGCTTCGATGTTCTCCTTGTAGGTGGCCACGGTGTCGAGCACCGTATCGAGCACGCCCGCGGACTCGCCGGCCTTGACCAGATTGCGGTACAGCTCGTCGAACTGCACCGGGTACTTGCCGAGCGCCTCGTGCAGCGTCGAGCCACCTTCGATCTCGGTCTTGATGTCCGTCAGCATGTTCTTCATGCGGACGTTGGCCTGGCCCGAGGCGATGATGTCGAAGCCCTGGATCATCGGTACGCCCGAAGCCATCATCGTCGCGATCTGACGACTGAACACCGCGATGTCGCGCGTCTTCACCGGCTTGCCGGCCGCGCCGAACAACGGTTTGCCTTTCGGCTTGACGCTCGACGGCGTGATGCCCTGCCGGCGCAGCTCGGCCTTCACCAGGCTCGCGTTCTTGGCGGCGTACTCGCCCTTGAGCTTCACGCCGCGCTTGTCGGTGCCGACCCAGACGAAGGTATCCAGCGCGCTGACCTCGGCACGCGTGCGGCCGACCTGGGTGGAGCTCTGCTTCTTCGCGGTGGCGGCTGCGGTTGCCATGGCTTAGTCCTTGGTCACGCGGTTGATTTCGGCGAGGCTGGTCACGCCGCTGCGCACCTTGAGCAGCGCCGAGGCGCGCAGGTCGCGGATTCCGGATTCGGTGGAGGCTACGGCGATCTGCATCGCGTTGCCGCCATCGAGGATGATGCGCGCGATCTGCTCGGTGATCGGCATCACCTGGTAGATACCCACGCGGCCCTTGTAGCCCTCGTTGCACCCCGAGCAGCCGACCGCGTCGTACATCTGCATCGTCTCGATCTCCTGGTCGGAGAAGCCCTCGGCACGCAGGGCGGTCGGTGGCAGCACCAGCGGCTTCTTGCAGTCGTGCAGGCGGCGCGCGAGGCGTTGGGCGATGACCAGGGTCACCGACGAGGTGATGTTGTAGGGCGCGATGCCCATGTTCATCAGACGCGAGATGGTCTGCGGCGCGTCGTTGGTGTGCAGTGTCGACAGCACCATGTGACCGGTCTGTGCAGCCTTCACCGCGATCTCGGCAGTTTCGATGTCGCGAATCTCGCCGACCATGATCACGTCCGGGTCCTGGCGCAGGAATGAGCGCAGCGCCGCGGCGAAGGTCATGCCGCGCTTGGCGTTCTGCTGCACCTGGTTGATGCCCGGAACGCGGATTTCGACCGGATCCTCGACCGTGGAGATGTTGCGTCCCTCGGTGTTGAGGATGTTGAGCGCGGTATACAGCGACACGGTCTTGCCGGAGCCAGTCGGGCCGGTGACCAGCACCATGCCATAAGGTTTCTCGATCGCGCTGAGGAACAGCGCCTTCTGGTCGTCCTCGTAACCGAGCTTCTCGATGCCGAGTTTCGCCGCCGAGCCGTCGAGCACGCGCAGCACGACCTTCTCGCCGAACAGAGTCGGGCAGGTGCTCACGCGGAAGTCGATCGACTTGCCTTTCGACAGGTTGAGCTTGATGCGTCCGTCCTGCGGCACGCGGCGCTCGGCGATGTCCAGGCCGGACATGACCTTCAGGCGCGAGGCGATGCGCGCGTTGAGCTTGACCGGCGGCGAGGCGACCTTGCGCAGGATGCCGTCCATGCGCAGACGCACGCGATAATCGGTCTCGTAGGGCTCGAAATGGATGTCCGACGCGCCGCGCTTGATCGCATCGACCAGCACCTTGTTGACGAAGCGCACGATCGGCGTGTCGTCGCTGCCGGTCGCATCCACGCCACCGCCACCGGGGCCTTCCTCGTCGTCGACCGCGCCGAGGTCAAGATTCTCGAGCCCCTCATCCTCGGCGAGACCTTCCACCGTAGCGCTGGATTGCTGCAGCGCCTGCTCGATCACGCGCTGCAGCTGCTGCTCGTCGACCAGTATCGGCTCGACCGTTAGGTTCGACTGGAACTTGATCTCGTCGAGTGCGCGCAGGTTGGTCGGATCGGAAACGCCGACGTAGAGCCGGTTGCCGCGTTTGAACAACGGCAGGGCCCGATGCTTGGTGATCAGCTCCTCGCTGACGACCTTGGTCGGCGCCTGGGCCAGGTCCAGCGCGTCGATGTCGAACAGCGGCACACCGAATTCGGCCGACGAGGCCATCGCCACCGTGCGGCTGTCCACCAGGCCGTTCTCGACCAGGTACGCACCGAGCGGGATCTTCGATTTCGTGGAGGCTTCGACGGCCTTGCGGGCATCGATATCGGAGACCTGTCCCTCGATCACCAGCCTGCGCGCAACGCCGGAAAGGCCGGCGAGTGCGGATGGATTGATCTGCGTCGCCATAGGAAACCCGCGTAACCCCCGGTAATTACGGCAGAATGTACAGCAATTCCGGTAGCCGGTGCACTTCTTTTTCCGTGGCCCGGCGCGCAGTTCCCGGAATGCATTGCGGTTTGCGGTGACGGTGGGCCGGCGCGACGGAGTCGGACAGCTCCTCCGCCGATGACTCCGCATCCTGGCGCGCCTCGCGACCCGGCAGCCCCTCGCGTCGGCGCACGCCCCGATTTCGCTATCATCGCGGGCCGACCGTCGGGAGAAATCCGCTTGATCAGCATCGTGTTGCCGGCCAAGAACGAGGCCGCCGCCCTGCGCGAGCTGCTGCCACGTCTCGTGGCAGCACGGCCGCACGACGAGGTTATCGTCGTCGATGACGGCTCGACCGACGACAGTGCTGCCGTGATCGCCGCGGCCGGCGTGCGCCACGTGCGCCAGCCGTATTCGATGGGCAACGGTGCGGCGATCAAGC
>CAYYHP010000255.1:0-2912 GCA_964471815.1 uncultured Rhodanobacteraceae bacterium | reverse complement strand
CCGGTTTCGTCGGCGCCCTGCTCTGGGTCTGGTCCGACGTGACGCCGGCGCTCGCCTACCTCGGCAAGTTCGTGGTCTGGAAATCCGGCGTGGACGACAGCGGCCAGGCCTACGAGGTCACCCTGCGCGTGCTGCTTCTCGGTGCCACCGCGCTCGCGCTGACCTGGATCGCCACGCGCAACCTGCCCGGCCTGCTCGAGATCGGCGTATTGCGCCGGCTCGACGTGGACGCGCCCACGCGCTACGCGATCACCGCCCTGTGCCGCTACGCGATCGCGATCGCCGGCACGCTGTTCGGCCTGTCGCTGCTCGGCCTGCACTGGAGCCAGCTGCAATGGATGGCGGCCGCGCTGTCGGTCGGCCTCGGTTTCGGCCTGCAGGAGATCTTCGCGAATTTCGTCTCCGGCCTGATCGTACTGTTTGAGCGCCCGATGCGCGTCGGCGACGTGATCTCGATTAACGGCATCGACGGCACGGTCGCCCGCATCCGCACCCGCGCCACGACGGTGATCGACTGGGACAACAAGGAAGTCGTAATCCCGAACAAGACCTTCATCACTGAGAAGCTCACCAACTGGACCTTGTCGGATGCGGTCACGCGCATCGTCATCAAGCTCGGCGTGGCGTATTCGAGCGATCCGGAATCCGTGCGCGGCCTGCTGCTCGAGGTCGCCCGCGCGCATCCGCGCGTATTGCGCGAGCCGGCACCGAACTGCTACTTCGTGGCACTCGGCACCAGCACGCTGGATTTCGAGCTACGCGTGTTCGTGGCCGACGTCATGGACCGCTACCCGATCCGCAACGATCTGCATGCCGCGTTGCTGCGCGAATGCCACGCGCGCGGCATCGAGATCGCATTCCCGCAGATGGACGTCTGGCTGCGGCACGCTCCCGACGGCACCACACCTGGCGGGGATACCGCGGACTGAGCGGAGCGCCCCTCGGCAGCCCGCGGATCGCCGAGAGACACGCCCCCTGCGTCATCCTCGAGTCACGGATCCGGCGCCGATCCGGATCCGCCCTCGTGAACCGAGCAAGGCACCTGCTCGATTCGCGGGCGATCCATCCCTGGATCGCAGGGGCCGGGTGCCGAAGGACTTCCAGTCAGCGCACGCCGAGCGCACGCGCGATGGCAGCCTCGAAGCGCTCCTGGTCGACCTCGAGCACGATGCGCGCGTTCGCCGGACGGCCGCCGCGGCCTTCCCAGTCGACGACCGTCGCGCCACGCGTCAGTGTCCCGGAAAGCTCGACCGCGACATGTCGATCCTCGGCATGGCGCACGGCATCCGGTTCGAGCGCCACGGCCATCGCTAGCGCGTCCGCGGCAAGCAGACGCGCGCGTCCGCGCTCACGCGACCAAGTGCGCGTGCGGCGCGAGATCGCCGCATAGAACCGGGCGCGGGCATCGCCACGCGCCAGCCAATCCTCGAAGCGCGCGAAATCGATGCCATGGCGCAGCGTGGCTTCCCAGTCGACCAGCTCGAAGTGCGGCCATGCCGAGAACACCACATGCGCTGCCTCGGGGTCGAAGCCGATGTTGAACTCGGCCGGCACGCTCGTGTTGCCGCGTCCCGTGACCGCGCCGCCCATGATCACGAGGCGTGGCACGCGCTCGGGCAGGGTCGGATCGAGCCGCAGGGCGAGCGCGAGGTTGGTCAGCGGGGCGAGCGCGACCAGGGTCAGCGCGCCAGCATGCGCATGGCTCAGGCGCAGGATCGCCAGCGCCGCATGTTCGGTCTTGGCGTGACGCGTGGCCGGCAGATAGCCCGTGTCACCGAAGCCGTCGCGACCGTGCACGTGCGCAGCATCCGCGGCCGGCTGCACCAGCGGCAGTGGACAGCCGGCGAACACCGGCGTCGGCGCATCGAGGGTCTCGACCAGACGCAGGGCGTTCGAGACGGTATGGCCGAGACCGACATTGCCGGCGGCGATCGTCAGGCCGAGCACGTCGCCGGCCGCGTGGGCCATCAGGATTGCAAGGGCATCGTCGACGCCCGGGTCGGTGTCGATGAGGAGACGGGGTATCGGCATGCGCAGACTTTTGTTCGCGACCGGCGCGTGCCGCCGGCCAGGGCCGGCGATTCTCCCACGCCTTGCACGGCACCGGACGGTCGCGTCAGGCGCCGGCGTAGCGGGTGGCCGCGCCGATCCAGCGGGCGATCAGCGCCTCGGCGCGCCCGGGATGATCGCGCAGCAGCACCTCGCCGAGCCGCTGCGCGACCGGCAGGAGGCGCGCATCGCGAGCGAGATCGGCGATGCGGAACGCGACGCGGCCGGTTTGGCGCGTGCCGAGCAGCTCGCCGGGACCGCGCAGCTCGAGATCCTTCTCGGCGATACGGAAGCCATCGGTGGTCGCGCGCAGCACGTTCAGGCGCTCGCGCGCGAGGCCGCCGAGCGGCGGGCGATAGAGCAGCACGCAGGTCGAGGCGGCAGCGCCGCGGCCGACCCGCCCGCGCAGCTGGTGCAGCTGGGCGAGACCGAGGCGTTCGGCGTTCTCGATGACCATCAAGCTCGCGTTCGGCACATCCACGCCGACCTCGATGACCGTGGTCGCCACGAGCAGCTGCACCGCGCCGGACTTGAAGTCATCCATGACGGTCTGCTTCTCGCGCGGCTTCAGGCGGCCGTGCACGAGGCCAACGCGCGCGTCCGGCAGGGCCGCCTGCAGCTCGGCGTGGACGACCTCGGCGGCTTGTGCCTGCAGTACTTCGGATTCCTCGATCAGCGTGCACACCCAGTAGACCTGGCGGCCCTCCCCACAGGCGGCGCGAATACGCTCGACGACCTCGGCGCGGCGCGCGTTCGAGATCGCCACGGTCTGCACCGGCGTGCGGCCGGGCGGCAGCTCGTCGATCACCGAGACATCGAGATCGGCGTAGACGGCCATCGCCAGTGTGCGCGGGATCGGCGTG
>CAYYHP010000254.1:0-2934 GCA_964471815.1 uncultured Rhodanobacteraceae bacterium | reverse complement strand
CCTCGTCGCCGAGGCCGACGAATCCGACGGCTCGTTCCTGATGCTCTCGCCGGTGATCGCGATCGTCACCAACATCGATGCCGATCACCTCGAAAACTACGCCGGCGATTTCGGTAAGGTGAAGAAGGCCTTCGCCGACTTCCTGCACCGCCTGCCGTTCTACGGTCTTGCCGTGCTCTGCCTCGACGATCCGGAGGTGCGCGCGCTGGCCGGGGACACGCCACGCAGCGCGCTGACCTACGGCATCGACAGTGCCGATGCCGACGTGCGTGCGAGCAACGTGCGCCAGCAGGGCGGCCGCATGCTGTTCGACCTGCACCTGCCGAACGGCCCTGACGTGCTGCCGGTGACGCTGAACCTGCCGGGCCGGCACAACGTGCTGAACGCACTGGCCGCGGCCACGGTCGGCTGGCAGCTCGGCATCGGGCCGGGCGCGATCCAGCACGCGCTGGCGAACTTCCAGGGCGTCGGCCGGCGATTCCATCAGCGTGGCGAGATCGCGCTGGATACCGGCCGCGCACTGCTCGTCGACGATTACGGCCACCATCCGCGCGAGCTCGCCGCGGTGTTCGCCGCGGCGCGCGGCGGCTGGCCGGAGCGGCGTCTGGTCGTGGCCTTCCAGCCGCACCGTTACACGCGCACGCGCGACCTGCTCGACGACTTCGCCAACGTGCTGGCCGACGTGGATGTGCTGGTGCTGACCGAGGTCTATCCGGCCGGCGAGGCACCGATCGCGAACGCCGACGGCCGCGCGCTGGCGCGCGCGGTGCGCGCGCGCGGCAAGGTCGATCCGGTATTTATCGAGCATCCGCGCGATCTGCGCCATAGCCTGCCGGTACTGCTGCGCGATGGCGACCTGCTGCTCCTGATGGGCGCCGGCGACATCGGCGCGGCGGCGCTCGAACTCGCCCAGTCGGGCCAACTCACCCAGGAGAGAAGCGCGCCATGAACGCGCCGATGCATCACGACCTGCCGAGCCCGCTGCCCGCACCGCGCGTGACCGACCCGCGCCGTTTCGGGCGTGTCGCCGTGGTCATGGGCGGGAATTCCGCCGAGCGCGAGGTCTCGCTCGATTCCGGTCGCAACGTGCTCGAGGCATTGCGCGCGCGCGGCGTGGAGGCGCATCCGGTCGATGGCATCCCGGCCCTGCTCGATGCGCTGCGCGCCGGTCACTTCGCCCGCGTGTTCAACATCCTGCACGGCCGCGGTGGCGAGGACGGCGTGCTGCAGGGCGCGCTCGCCTCGCTCGGCGTGCCGTGCACCGGCTCGGGCGTGCTCGGCTCGGCGCTGACGATGGACAAGGTACGCACCAAGCAGGTGTGGATTGCGTTGAACCTGCCGACGCCGCGTTTCGTCGCGCTGCATTCGGGCGACGACGTGCGTGCCGCGATCGGGCGTGTCGGCCTGCCGGCGATCGTCAAGCCGTCGCACGAGGGTTCGAGCGTGGGCATCACGCGCGTGCATGGCGAGGCCGATCTGCCGGCCGCGGTCGAGCTGGCCGCGCGCTACGACGGCGAGCTGCTGATCGAAGAGCTGATCGAGGGCGACGAGTTCACGGTCGGCATCCTGCACGGCCACGCGCTGCCGAGCATCCGCATCGCTCCGAAGGGCGGTTTCTACGACTACCACGCGAAGTACGTCGCCGAGGACACCGAGTACGTCTGTCCGGGACTCGGCGCCGAGGCGGAGGCCGGGCTGCGCGCGCTCGCGCTCGCGGCGTTCGCGGCGGTCGGCGCATCCGGCTGGGGCCGCGTCGATGTCATGCGTGACCGCCACGGCCGCAACTACCTCCTGGAAGTGAACACCACGCCCGGCATGACCAGCCACTCGCTGGTGCCGAAGGCCGCACGTGCGCTCGGCATCGATTTCCCGGAGCTGTGCTGGCGCATCCTCGAAACCAGCCTGCCGGCGGAGGAGGGCCTCTGATGCGCGGTGTTCCGCTGCTGCGCTTCGCCGCCTGGCTGGTCGCGATTGGTCTGGTCGCGCTGCCGGTCGTCGGCCTGCTCGAAGGCTGGCTCGCGACCGACCGCTGGCCGGTGCGGCAGGTACGCATCGAGGCGGAATTCGCGCACGTGACGGCCGAGCAGGTGCGTACCGCCGCCGCGGACCAGCTCGCACTCGGGTTTTTCGCACTCGACCTTGCCGAGGTGCAGCAGCGTGTCGCGCAGCTGCCGTGGGTGGAACGGGTCGAGGCACGCAAGCACTGGCCTGACACCCTGGTGCTGCGCATCTACGAGCAGCAGCCGTATGCGCGTTGGGGCGTGGATCGCCTGATCAGCCGCACCGGCCAGCTGTTCACCGTGCCGGGCGCGGATGGTCTGCAGGGTCTGCCCGAGCTGGCTGGACCGGACGAGCGGCTCACCGAGGTGATCGGCTTCCACGAGAAGGTGCGCCCGCTGCTCGCGCAGGCCGGCCTGCGTGTCGTGCGCGTCGCATTGAGTGATCGCGGCAGCTGGACGCTCGGCCTCGACAGTGGCGCCACCTTGCAGCTCGGGCGCGGCGAGGTGATGGAGCCGCTGCAGCGGTTCCTCGATGTCTACCCGCGCCTCACGGCGGCGCGCCAGGGCGCCTTCGAATACGCCGATCTGCGTTATGCGAACGGATTCGTCATGAAGTGGCCGCCGGCGCCGCCCGCCGCGACGCCGGCAAGGCCGGCATCGCCCGTCCCGCCGCCGGCCGCCCATACCGGAGAAGCCTGACCGATGACCCGCAAACCCGAGAAATCGTTGATCGTCGGCCTCGACATCGGCACTTCCAAGACTGTAGCGATCGTCGGCGAGTACGCGCCGGGCGAGAGCGTCGAGGTGATCGGCGTCGGTTCGCATGCCTCGCGGGGCCTGAAGCGCGGCGTGGTCGTCGACATCGAATCCACGGTGCAGTCGATCCAGCGCGCGGTCGAGGAGGCCGAGCTCATGGCCGGCTGCGAGATCCGCT
>CAYYHP010000253.1:0-2985 GCA_964471815.1 uncultured Rhodanobacteraceae bacterium | reverse complement strand
TCCAGGCCGCCGGCGAGCTCAAGACCAAGCCGACCCAGCACTCGGTCAAGGAACTGCGTTCGATCGGCATCCAGCCGGACGTCCTGCTCTGCCGTAGCGAACGGCCGCTGCCGGCGAGCGAGCGGCGCAAGATCGCGCTGTTCACCAACGTGCCGGAGAAGGCCGTCATCAGCGCGATCGACGTGGACATCATCTACCGGCTACCGCTCTGGCTGCACGAGCAGGGCCTCGACCAGATCGTCGTCGACCGTCTGCGCCTCGCCGCGCGGCCGGCCGACTTGTCGGCCTGGGAGCGCACGGTCGCCGCGGTCGAGCATCCGACCGATGAGGTCACCATCGCGATCATCGGCAAGTACGTCGAGCACAAGGATGCCTACAAGTCGCTCGGCGAGGCGCTGCGTCACGGCGGCATCAAGCAGTCCACGCGCGTCAACCTGCGCTGGCTCGAGTCCGAGCAGATCGAAACCGAGGGCGGCGATGCGCTGAAGGATGTGGACGGCATCCTCGTACCGGGTGGCTTCGGCAAGCGCGGCTTCGAGGGCAAGGTCGCCGCGGCGCGCCATGCGCGTCAGCACCAGGTGCCGTACTTCGGCATCTGCTACGGCATGCACGCGGCGGTCGTCGAATTCGCGCGCGGCGTGGCCGGTCTGGAGGGCGCGAATTCAACCGAGAACGATCGCCAGTGCGCGCATCCGGTCATCGCCCTGATCACTGAATGGACCACGGCGGCCGGCGACGTCGAGCGGCGCAGCGAGGAATCGGATCTCGGCGGCACGATGCGTCTCGGCGCGCAGGAGTGCCGGCTCAAGGCCGGCACGCTGGCGCGCGAGCTGTATGGCCAGGACGTGGTCCGCGAGCGCCATCGGCACCGCTACGAGTTCAACAACCTCTACCGCCAGCGTTTCGAGGATCTGGGCCTGGTGATCGCCGGCAAGTCGATGGACGATCTGCTCGTCGAGATGGTCGAGCTGCCGCGGCAGCAGCACCCGTGGTTCCTTGCCTGCCAGTCCCATCCGGAGTTCACCTCGACGCCGCGCGACGGCCATCCGCTGTTCACCGGCTTCATCCAGGCGGCACGCGAGTACAAGGCCGTGCGCACGGCACCGCGCTTCGCGCAGGCGACGGCATGAACCTCTGCGGCTTCGAGGCCGGCCTCGACCGGCCGCTGTTCCTGATCGCCGGGCCGTGCGTGATCGAGTCGCGCCAGCTGCAGCTCGACACCGCCGGCCGGCTCAAGGAAATCACGGCGAAACTCGGCATACCCTTCGTCTTCAAGTCGAGCTTCGACAAGGCCAACCGCACCTCCGGCACGAGCTTCCGCGGCCCAGGCCTCGAGGAAGGACTCAAGGTGCTGGCCGAGGTCAGGCGCCAGATCGGCGTGCCGGTGCTCACCGACGTCCACGAATACACGCCGCTCGGCGAGGTCGCCGCGGTGGTCGACGTGCTGCAGACGCCGGCCTTCCTGTGCCGGCAGACGGACTTCATCCAGAACGTCGCGCGCACAGGACTGCCGGTGAACATCAAGAAGGGCCAGTTCCTCTCGCCGTGGGAGATGAAGCACGTCGCCGCCAAGGCCAAGGCCGTCGGCAACGAGCGGATCATGGTCTGCGAGCGCGGCGCGAGTTTCGGTTACAACAACCTCGTCTCCGACATGCGCAGCCTCGCGGTAATGCGCGATACGGGCTGTCCGGTCGTGTTCGATGCGACGCATTCGGTGCAGCTTCCGGGCGGGGCGAATGGCAAGTCCGGCGGCCAGCGCGAGTTCGTGCCGGTGCTGGCGCGCGCCGCGGTGGCGGTCGGCATCGCCGGCCTCTTCATGGAAACCCATCCGGATCCGGACAACGCGCTCTCCGATGGCCCGAACGCCTGGCCGCTCGGGCGCATGGAGGCGCTGCTGGAGACGCTATGCGAGTTAGATCGTGTCGCCAAGCGCACCGGGTTTATCGAGCAATGATCGCCGAGGGAAGTGACGAGAAGATGTCCCGCTTGGCGAAAGCGAAGCTAAGTGTGTTTCTCGACTGGTCGTCGGATTTCGTCGCCTCCGATCAATGGGTCTTTCGTGGCCAGCCCGACACCTTCAAACAATCGAATGCCGAGGGAGAATGCCATCTGCTTCCTCGCTTGATGAGGGGAGATCGCAAGATAAACCCTTCAGCATTGGAAAAGAAAATCATCAACGAGATCAAGATCCGCTTGCCGAGTGTGTACGCTGGGAGCGTGGCCCATGATTGGCAGTTGCTCGCTCTGGTTCAGCATCATGGTGCACCGACGCGGCTGCTGGACTGGACCAGGAGCCCGCTTGTTGCGCTTTGGTTTTCATTGGTCGAATACAGTCGATCCGAACCGCGACCTGATTGTGCGGTATGGGCATGTAGGCTCCAGGATGGCGATTACGTAAGCGAAAAGGAAGCTGAGGCGTCCTCACCATTTGATATTACCGATACGCGATTTTACAGTCCGCACTACTTCGACCGCCGTCTGGCTGCTCAGCAGGGGCTCTTCTCAGTCCATCCTTATGGTGATTGTGAGACTGTTCCGCTTGATAAGGACGAGAGGTTTTCATGCCGTGTCAAGAAATTAGTCATTACCTCCAATCTTAGGTGTGAATTGCGGCGTGAGTTGGATTTCCAAGGAATCAATGCGGCGACTCTTTTTCCAGACCTGAGCGGCTTGTGCGACCATATTTCCATTATACATGGCATCGCTCCTAGATATCAGACTTTTAATATTCATGCTATCGCCGGCGCGAGTGCAGCCGTGAATGCAGAAATTATTAGACCATCGAATTAGGGGTTAAGAGTTTGAAAATGACCACGATCACCCACATCCACGCCCGCGAAATTCTCGATTCCCGCGGCAATCCCACCCTCGAAGCCGAGGTCACGCTGAGTTCGGGCCACAGGGGCCGTGCGGCGGTGCCGTCGGGCGCATCCACCGGCTCGCGCGAGGCGGTCGAGCTGCGCGACGGCGACAAGACGCGCTATC
>CAYYHP010000252.1:0-3020 GCA_964471815.1 uncultured Rhodanobacteraceae bacterium | reverse complement strand
GCGCCCTTGAGCGCCGATTCGGAAAACAGGATGCCGTTGTTGGCGACGATGCCGACCGGATAGCCGTATATGTGGGCGAAACCGCAGACCAGGGTCTTGGCGTAGCGGGCCTTGAATTCGTGGAACTCCGAGCCGTCCACGAGGCGCGCAATGATCTCGCGGATGTCGAACGGCCGGCGCGTGTCCTGCGGCAGAATGCCGTAGATCTCGTCGGCCGCATGGCGCGGCTCGACCGGCTCGCGGATCGCGAGCGGCATCGGCTTCTGCCGGTTCAGGTGGGCGACGATGTCGCGGGCGATCGCCAGTGCATGGGCGTCGTTCTCGGCGAAATGATCGGCCACACCCGAGACCGACGTGTGCACGTCGGCGCCGCCGAGCGATTCGGCATCGACCACTTCGCCGGTCGCGGCCTTCACCAGCGGCGGGCCACCGAGGAAGATCGTGCCCTGCTCGCGCACGATCACCGTCTCGTCGCACATCGCCGGCACATAGGCGCCGCCGGCCGTGCACGATCCCATCACCACGGCGATCTGCGGGATGCTGGCCGCGCTCAGGCGCGCCTGATTGTAGAAAATGCGGCCGAAATGCTCCTTGTCCGGAAAGACCTCGTCCTGCAGCGGCAGGAAGGCGCCGCCCGAATCCACGAGGTAGACGCAGGGCAGGCGGTTCTCCATCGCGATCTCCTGGGCGCGGAGATGCTTCTTCACCGTCATCGGGAAATAGGTGCCGCCCTTGACCGTCGCGTCGTTGGCGATCACCAGCACTTCCTGGTTCGCGACGCGACCGATGCCGGCAATCAGGCCGGCGCACGGCGCCTGGTCGTCGTACAGACCGTGTGCGGCGAGCGGCGAGAGTTCGAGGAACGGCGCGCCCGGATCGAGCAGGGCGCGGATGCGCTCGCGCGGCAGCAGCTTGCCGCGTTCGGTGTGCTTCGCTCGCGCCTTCTCGCCACCGCCGAGCGCGGCGCGGGCGAGATCGGCCTTGAGCTGTGCGGCGAGTGCGCAGTGGTGAGCGGCGTTGGCCTGGAAGTCCGCCGAACGCGGATCGATGCGGCTGGTCAGGGCGGTCATGCGCGGTGGGCCTCACGGGAGGCGCGCATGAAAGCACACGGCGGGGCGGGCAGGCCAGCCGCGCTGCGGCAAGAGCCGGGGCGGCGTGTGGCGAAGTTCGGCCGGTCCGCGTGCAGGATTGGCAGGTGGTCGCGAGACAGCCCGCCGGCGCGATCCCTGGACGGACCGCGAGCAGACCGACCGCGGCCGCGGTCGGTCTGCGGAGGGCGCATGCCAGCGCGGCTGGCATCGTTCGACTGAGAAAGGGGCAGCTGGCCCCTGTCTAGACGAACCCTCAGAGCAGTTCGAGCGCGATCGCCGTGGCCTCGCCGCCGCCGATGCACAGCGAGGCGATGCCGCGCTTGCCGCCGCGGCGCTTGAGCGCATGCAGCAAGGTGACGACGAGGCGCGCGCCGGAAGCACCGATCGGATGACCAAGCGCGCAGGCGCCGCCATTGACGTTGAGCTTCGCATGCGGAATGCCGAGTTCCTTGATCGGCGCCATCGCGACCACCGCAAAGGCCTCGTTGACCTCGAACAGATCGACGTCGGCCACGTTCCAGCCGGTCTTCTTCAGGAGCTTTTCGATCGCGCCGACCGGCGCGGTCGTGAACCACTCGGGCTCCTGTGAATGCGTGGCATGGGCGACGATGCGCGCAAGCGGCCGGATGCTGCGCGCGGCCGCGTCGCTGGCGCTCATCAACACGGTCGCGGCCGCGCCGTCGGAAATGCTCGACGAGCTGGCGGCAGTGATCGTGCCGTTCTCCTTCTTGAACGCCGCCTTCAGCGTCGGGATCTTCGCGATGTCGCACTTGCCCGGCTGTTCGTCCGTAGCCACCTCGACCTCACCCTTGCGCGAGGCGACCTTGACCGGCGTGATCTCGCCGACGAAGGCGCCCTCGGCCTGCGCCGCGAGCGCGCGGCGCACGGACTCGGCAGCGAACGCATCCTGCTGCTCGCGCGTGAAATCGTATTTCGCCGCGCACTGCTCGCCGAACACACCCATCGCCTTGCCCTGGTACGGATCGGTCAGGCCGTCCCAGGCCATGTGATCGACGAGCGCGCCATCGCCGTAGCGGATGCCGCCGCGCGCGGCGACCATGTGCGGCGCATTGGTCATCGACTCCATGCCGCCGGCGACGACGACCGCCGCCGAACCGGCCTTGATCAGGTCGTGGCCGAGCATGATCGCCTTCATGCCCGAACCGCAGACCTTGTTGATCGTGGTGCAGCCCGCCGCGGCCGGCAGGCCGGCGGCGAGCGCCGCCTGACGCGCGGGTGCCTGGCCGAGGTTGGCCGGCAGCACGCAGCCCATGATGACCTCGGAGACGTCCGCGGAAGCCACGCCGGACTCATCGAGCGCGGCCTTGATCGCCGCGGCCCCGAGCTTCGGTGTCGGCACGCCGGTGAACTGGCCGAGGAAGGAACCGATCGCAGTGCGCTTGGCACCGACGATGACGACGTCGGACATGTGAACCTCCGCAGGATGGCAGGATCGCAACCGGCACAACCGCCCGGTGCGGCAATCAGGAATTATCCTCCCGTTGTTGCGGTGCGGCAATCGGGCCAAGGTGCAGCTGGCGTGCGGCCCGGGATCGGCCTAGGGCGGCACGCTCGCCGTCGGCAGTCCGACCTCGACACGCAGTCCGCCGCCCGGCGCCGTATCCAGGCGCAGCGTCCCGCCATGCCGCTCGGCGATGCGCCGGACGATCGATAGCCCGAGCCCGGCGCCGCTGCCGCGCGCCTCGTCACCGCGATGGAAGCGCGCGAACGCACGCTCGCGGTCGGCAGGCGCAATGCCGGGGCCGGCATCATCGATGCGCAGCCTGGTCATCCCGGCGTCGGCATCGATGGCGATCCGCACGAGGTTGCCCTGCGGACCATGCTGCAACGCATTGTCGACGAGGTTGCGGACGAGCACCGAGAGCAGCCCGGGTATGCCGAGGATCCAGGCGGGCGACGTGCCGTGCC
>CAYYHP010000251.1:0-3033 GCA_964471815.1 uncultured Rhodanobacteraceae bacterium | reverse complement strand
CCGGTGCCGGTCGCGTCCACCAGGTCGAGATCGATGCGCGCGCCGTTGAGGCGCTTCGCCCGGGCATGGATGTAGCCGTTCTGCACGCCGACCTCGGCACCGAGCGCCTGCAGGCCCTTGATGTGCAGGTCGACCGGTCGCGAGCCGATCGCGCACCCGCCAGGCAACGAGACGATCGCTTCGCCGAAACGCGCGACCAGCGGCCCGAGCACGAGGATCGACGCACGCATCGTCTTGACCAGCTCGTACGGCGCGAAGTAGCGGTTCGTCGGCCGCGGATCGACGTGGATGCGCATGCGGTCGTCGAGCACGAGCTGTACGCCCATCTGACCGAGCAGCTCCATCGTCGTGGTGACGTCGTGCAGATGCGGCACGTTGCCGATAGTCACCGGCTCGTCGGCGAGCAGGCACGAAGCGAGAATCGGCAGCACGGCGTTCTTGGCGCCGGAAATCCACACCTCGCCGTTGAGCGGCTGGCCGCCGCTGATCACAATCTTGGCCATATTCTGGGTTCTTCAGCCTTGCCTGGCCGCCTCGTCGGGCGTCAGGGTCTTCAGGGAAAGCGCGTGGATCTCGCCGCCCATGCGCTCGCCGAGCGTCGCATAGACCATCCGGTGCCGCGCGAGCGGCGGCTTGCCGGCAAAGGCGGCACAGACGACCCGCGCCTCGAAATGCACACCGTCGGCGCCCTGCACGTCGGCGCGGGCGCCGGGCAGGCCGCTTTCGATCAGAGTCTGGATGGTCCGGGTGTCCATGCTGGGCAAAGGGAATGGCGAGACGGAGGCGAAGCGGCATCCATGCGGCGGTGCGGAATGCGCCTGCGAGCGCATTTACCGTACGGCACGGACCTGCGACGGTGGCCGATTCGGGCCCGTCCGGAGCGGACCGCGACTCTTACCGGCTACAATGTGAGTGGCGAATGGTAGCGAAAATCGGCTGGCCTCAAAACGTCGGTGATCCGCCGTCCCCATCCCTGCTGCGTCCTGCCCTGTCCATGAATGCCCAGATCCACCCCCTCGCCGCCGCGACGGCCGAACGCAATACCCTAGATCTGGCCGCACTCAAGGCCAGCGCCCTGCAGGTCATCCGCACCGAGGCGCGCGCGATCGATGCGCTCGGCTCGCGCATCGACGACAGCTTCCGGCGCGCCTGCCAGCTGATGTTCGACTGCCCGGGCCGGGTGGTCGTCTCGGGCATGGGCAAGTCCGGCCACATCGGCCGCAAGATCGCGGCGACGCTGGCCTCGACCGGCACGCCGGCGTTCTTCGTGCATCCGGGCGAGGCGAGCCATGGCGATCTCGGCATGATCACGCAGAAGGACGTCGTGCTCGCGCTCAGCAACTCCGGTGAGACCGACGAACTCCTGACCATCCTGCCGCCGATCCGCCGCCAGGGCATCCCGCTGATCGGCATGAGCGGCAACGATTCCTCCTCGCTCGCGCGGCTGGCGGACGTGCACCTCGACGTCAGTGTGCCGGCCGAAGCCTGCCCGCTCGGCCTCGCGCCGACCGCGAGCACCACCGCGGCGCTCGCGATGGGTGACGCGCTGGCGATCGCCCTGCTCGAGGCGCGCGGCTTCACCGCGGAGGACTTCGCGCGCTCACATCCCGCCGGCAGCCTCGGCCGGCGGCTGCTGCTGCACATCGCCGACGTCATGCACACCGGCGCGCAGGTGCCGCGCGTGACGCGC
The DNA here is from genome assembly GCA_964471815.1 of uncultured Rhodanobacteraceae bacterium. Lineage (GTDB taxonomy): Bacteria > Pseudomonadota > Gammaproteobacteria > Xanthomonadales > Rhodanobacteraceae > Tahibacter. The sequence goes on along the minus strand of CAYYHP010000251.1, from coordinate 1,343 downwards.
GGCGCGAGCCTGTCGGAGGCGCTCGTCGAGATGACCCGCAAGGGCCTCGGCATGACCGCGGTGGTCGACGACGAGGACCGTCTGCTCGGCGTGTTCACCGACGGTGACCTGCGACGCGCGCTCGACGATCACCAGATCGATCTGCGTACGACGCCGCTGTCCAGTCTGATGACGCCGCGTGCGAAAACCATCACGCCCGACCGCCTCGCGGTCGAGGCCGCGCGGCTGATGGAGAAGCACAAGATCCACGCGCTGCTCGTGGTCGATCACGACGGCCGCCTGGTCGGCGCGCTGAACATCCACGACCTGCTGCGCGCGCGCGTCGTCTGACGGCCGCAACCCGCACGGCAGCCTCCTTCGATCCGCAGGTTCCGGTCCGCGATGGCCTATCCGAATCCCACCGCCCTTCCCGCCGACGTCCTTGCCCGCGCGGCGCGCGTGCGACTGGCCGTGTTCGACGTCGACGGCGTACTCACCGATGGCCGTCTGACCTATGCCGACGACGGCCGCGAGCTGAAGACCTTTCACGTGCACGATGGCCTCGGCCTGAAGTGCCTGCTCGCCAACGGCATCGAGGTCGCGATGATCACCGCGCGCATGAGCCCGCTGGTGACCGAGCGCACCGCGGAGCTCGGCATCGCCCACGTCTACCAGGGTCAGACCGACAAATACGCCTGCTTCGAGACCTTGCGCCACGCGCTCGGCCTCGACGCGACCGAGATCGCCTACACCGGCGACGACCTGCCCGACCTGCGCGTGATGCGCCACGCCGGCTTCGCCGTCGCGGTCGCCAATGCGCACCCGTGGGTGGCCGCCCACGCGCACTGGCAGACCCGGCGCGCCGGCGGCGACGGTGCGGTGCGCGAGCTGTGCGACCTGCTGCTCGCGGTGCAGGGCCGGGCCGAGACCGAACTCGCGCGCTGGCTGTGATGGAGCGCCGGCAGATCCTCGTCATGGCCCTCCTCGCCGTGCTCGCGGCGACGACGGGTGCACTGGTCTGGCTGTCGCGCCCGGCCGAGGAACCGCCGGCCTTCGTCGGCCCGCCGCGCTCGAACTACACGCTCGAGTCCTTCCAGCTCGATGCGCTCGACGAGCAGGGCCGCCTGAGCTTCCGCGTCGTCGCACCGGCACTCGCACGGCGCAACGACGATGGCTCGCTGTGGGTGCAGACGCCCGACTTCCTGCTCTCCGGCGAGAAGGGGGCGGACTGGATCGGCAAGTCCGAGGCCGCCTGGGTGAACAAGGACGGATCACTGCTGCGCCTGACCGGTGCGGTCGAGATGCACCGCGATGCGACCGCCGAGGTGCAGGCTGCACGCACCGATACGCGCGACGTCACCGCC
>CAYYHP010000250.1:0-3054 GCA_964471815.1 uncultured Rhodanobacteraceae bacterium | reverse complement strand
GGCGGCGACGATCGGGTGCCGGGGCCAGGTGGGGAGCACGGCCACGCCGAGCTGGATCGACGAGGTGGCCTCGCCCGCCAGGGCCAGGGCCATGACCGGGTCGAAGCCGAACGCCGCGCCCAGCCACATGCCGTTGAAGCCCTGCTCCTCGCTCGCCACGGCCAGCTCGCGCACGGCGCGCAGGTCACGGGTCTCGGGGAACAGGAGCGACAGCTTCACGAGGGTGCCCCCTGGGGCCCGGCGAGGAAGCCGCCGTCGACGACGAACTCGGCGCCGAAGCAGTACGACGACTCGTCCGAGAGCAGGAACGCCACCGAGTGGGCGATCTCGATCGGTTCGATGCCCACTACCGGCATCTCGTCCTGTGGGATAACGAGGCGTTGGCCGTCGTCGGCGCCTACCGGCTTGGCGAGGCCGGATCGCTGCTCGCCCGGCACGGCATGGACGGCCTGTATTCGGCGACCCTGTTCGACTATGCGCCCGCCGCCCGAGAGTTCCTGCACGAGGCGGTCGAGCTTGGCCGCAGCTTCGTGCAGCCGGCCTACTGGGGCACGCGTAGCCTCGATTACCTGTGGCAGGGCATCGGCGCCTATCTGCGTTTCCGCGCGGGCGTGCGCTGGCTATTCGGCCCGGTCAGTCTGAGTGCGACCCTGCCGGCGGCGGCGCGCGAGTGGATCGTCGCCTGCTACCGCCACTACTTCGGGGATTCCGACGGCCTGGCCCGTGCACGCAATCCGTTCCGCGTGACTGGGCAGATCGACCACGCCGCCGCCACGGCATGGGCCGGCAAGGACTGGCCGGCCGGATTCACGGAGCTGCGCCGGCGGCTCGCGGCGCTCGGCGCGAGCGTGCCGACCCTGTATCGCCAGTACGTCGAGCTTTGCGAGCCTGCGGGCGTGCGCTTCCTCGACTTCGGCCTCGACCCGCGCTTCGGCGGTTGTGTGGATGGCCTGGTGCGCCTCAACCTGGCCCGGCTGCAGCCGCTGAAGCGGCAGCGTTACCTCGGCTCCTGATGGGCCCGGCGAGGCCGCTGCGCCGCCCCTCCCATACCGATACAAAACTGTCATCCGTTCCTGTTAAACTAGAGTTAATGGAGCGGATCGCGCCGGCCAGGGGCGCAGCAAGTCCGTCAATCCGCGATGTTGATACGCGACGCGAGCCGGTACGGGAACCGGGCGCGCCGCGGTTTCCGTGCGTTCCGAATCTAGCAAACCGCAAGGGGTAAACCTGATGAACAAGCGACTGCGTGTGCGGGTCCTCCCGTTGATGCTGGCCTCGCTGCTGGCCTCCACGTCGAGCTTCGCGCAGAACACCTCGGCCGGCCTGTCGGGCCGCGTGCTCGATGCCGCGGGTAACCCGGTGGTGGGCGCGACCGTGGAAATCATCCACGTGCCGTCCAACACCACCAAGACGGTGACCACCGATGCCAGCGGCCGTTACAGCGCGCAGGGTCTGCGCGTCGGCGGTCCATTCATCGTCGATGCCGCGAAGTCCGGCATGCAGAAGGCCGAGCGCAAGGACGTCTACCTCAAGCTCGCCGAAGACACCACGATCGACCTGAAGCTGGCTGCCGACGCTGCGGCGCTGGAGACCGTGCAGGTCACCGCGACGGCCGCCGCGGCGCTGTTCCAGGCCGACAACAAGGGCATGAGCACGAACGTCTCGCAGCGCCAGCTCATCGCCACGCCGACCCCGCAGCGCTCGATCCAGAACGTTGCGCGTCTGGATCCGCGCATCACCATCACCGACCGCGATCGCGGCAACATCTCCGCGCTCGGCCAGAACTTCCGTTACAACAGCATCACGGTCGATACCGTGAACGCGGGTGACCCGTTCGGCCTCGAGGACAACGGTCTGGCCAGCGTCGGCACGCCGATCTCGCAGGACACGATCGAGGAATACAACATCTCGACGGCCTCCTACGACGTCACCACCCGTCGCGGCGCCGGCGCGAACATCAACGCCGTGACCAAGAGCGGCACCAACGATCTGCACGGCTCGGTGTACTACGCGTTCCAGAACACCGACGACATGATGGGCAAACTGAAGAACTCCGCGGGCAAGGACGCGAAGTTCACGGGCTTCGACCGCACCTGGACGTCCGGCGCCACCGTCAGCGGCCCGATCGTCAAAGACACGCTGTACTTCTTCCTGAGCTACGAGGAAAGCAAGAACGTCGGCGTCGGTTCGAGCAACGGCCCGAGCGATTCGGCGGCCACCAATCCGGTGCAGGGCATCACCCAGGCGCAGGTCGACGCGATCACCGACGCCGCTTCCAAGCTGGGTCTCGATCCGGGTGACCAGAGCAAGGCCGACCTGAGCGACAAGCGCACGCTGGCCAAGATCGACTGGAACATCAACGACTACCACCGCGCCAGTCTGCGCTACAACAAGACCAAGGAAGTCCAGCCGATCCCGAACGACTCGGCCAACGTCGTCAAGCTCAACAGCAATTGGTACTTCAAGAACCGCGACAGCGAGAGCTACGTGGTGAACTTCTACGACGACTGGAACGAAGGCTTCTCCACCGAAGCTTCCGTGTCGTATTCGACCTACGACCAGGCGCGCGGCCCGATCTTCGGCGGTGCTCAGCCGTCCGTGCAGGTCTATCCGAACTTCGGCTCGGGCAACAACCCGTCGGTGCAGATGGGCACGGAATTCAGCAGCCAGGTCAACGCGCTGCACGTGAAGACCTGGAATGCCTACTTCGGCGGTAGCTGGTTCCTCGGCGATCACACGCTGAAGGCTGGTGCCGACTACCAGCAGGATGAGTACTACAACGCGTTCCTGCAGGGTTACTACGGCAGCTACACCTTCCGCAGCCTCGCCGATTTCCAGAGCGGCTCCTGGTACAACTACCAGCTCAAGCAGCCGGCCCCGGGCTACACGCTCGACGACGTCGCCGCGCAGTTCAAGCTGCAGCAGTGGGGCTTCTTCCTGCAGGACACCTGGCAGGTCACCGACCGCCTGTCGCTGCAGTACGGCGTGCGCTACGACCTGCCGAAGATCGACGACACGCCGGTGCTCAATCCGTGCTTCGCCGCTGCGCCGGGC
>CAYYHP010000249.1:0-3078 GCA_964471815.1 uncultured Rhodanobacteraceae bacterium | reverse complement strand
CGTCTCGTTGAGCAGTTGCTGCAAAGCCGAGGTGGTCATCGGGCCGCGCCAGATCATCGGCGTGTCCTCGTCGATGAGGAAACCGATCGACATGGCCTGAATGCCGTGATTCCTCATCGGCACGATAGTCTTGCCGTCGCGGGTCTCGGGTCGCCCGGAAAGCCCCAGCATGCGCGGCACGCTCGGGCCGTGGATGTCCGCATCGAGCACGCCGGCGCGCGCGCCCTCGGCGGCCAGCGCAAGGGCGAGATTCACGGCCGTGGTCGACTTGCCGACGCCGCCCTTGCCGGAGGCCACGGCGATGATGTTCTTCACGTTCGGCAGCGGCGTGAGGTCCTTCTGCACGCGGTGCGCATGCATGCGGCTCGACACACTAATGCTCGCGGATGCGATCGCCGGATCGGCCTCGAGCACGCGCCGCACCTCCGCCGCGAACGTCGCGTGCCAGGAAGCCGCGGGATAGCCGAGTACGATGTCGACCGACACGCGATCGCCGGCGCTGCCGGTACCGCGCACGCTGCCCGACGCGACCAGATCGGTGCCGGTGTGGGGATCGATCACGCCGGCAAGCAGTTGCCTGAGCTTGGCATCGTCGACGGGCATCGCGCGTTCCGCTGATGATTCGGGGCGCGGATTCTAGCAGGGTGTCTCGCAACGACCCGCCAACGGATGCTGCCGCGCACTGGCCAGGCACGCCGGATTCCGAACTTCCCGGGCGCCGGCGTGTCCGAGCCTCGTCCTCAAGCCGGAGAGCTCCGCATGATGTCCCTGCGCCCGACCCTGATCGCCCTGCTGACGCCACTCGCCCTCGCCGCCTGCGAGACGAGTACACCGCCCGCCACGCCACCGCAGGCGCAGGCGCAGGCACCGGCGGCGAATGCGCAGGCACCGGCATCCTCCGCACCGGCGCCCGCACCCGTGCCGGCCGCTGCAGCGGCTCCGCCCGCTCCGCCACCGGCCATGCCCCTGGCCGATGCGATGGGCGTGGCCAAGCCCGGCGACCTGCCGCGTTACGGCTCCATGGGAGTTGTGGAGTGCGATCAGCTCGTCGAAAGCCTGCGCCTGTGCGTGAACGACGGCCACCTCGACAAGGACCAACGCAGGACCGTGACACGCGAGATCGGGTCCATCGTCAACAAGCGCTTCAAGGGCGTCGATCAGCAGGCCTGCCTCGATGCACGGCTGCACGCGCGCCAGCAGGTCGGCGGCGAGAAGGGCTGCCCCGGGATCTGAGCAGTACCCCGCACGGGCCGGCGGAGCGACCGGCCCGTGCCATAATCGCGCGCTGCACGATCCGAACCGGAAACACCGGATGAGCCAGCGCCGCCTCCTCGTCACCACTGCCCTGCCCTATGCGAACGGGCATGCGCACCTCGGTCATCTCGTCGGCTACATCCAGGCCGACATCTGGGTACGCGCGCAGCGCCTGCTCGGCAACACGGTGCACTTCGTCTGCGCCGACGACGCGCACGGCACGCCGATCATGCTCGCCGCCGAGAAGGCCGGCCTCTCGCCCGAGGCATTCATCCGGCCGATCCAGGCCTCGCACGAGCGCGACTTCGCCGATTTCGGCATCGCCTACGATGGCTATCACACCACGCACAGCCAGGAGAACCGGCAGCTCGCCGAATCGATCTACGCCGCGCTCGACGCGCGCGGCCACATCGCGCGGCGTACCATCGAGCAGCTCTACGATCCGGTCAAGGCGATGTTCCTGCCGGACCGCTACATCAAGGGCGAGTGTCCGCGCTGCGGCACGCCGGATCAGTACGGCGACAACTGCGAGCAGTGCGGCGCGACCTACGCGCCGACCGAGCTGAAGAATCCGCGCTCGGTGATGTCCGGGGCGACGCCGGAGCTGCGCGAGTCCGAGCACTTCTTCTTCCGGCTCGGCGATTTCGCCGGATTGCTCGATACCTGGCTCGCGGACGATGTGGCCGTACCTGGCGTGAAGGCCAAGCTGCGCGAGTGGATCGACGCGGGCCTGCGCGATTGGGACATCTCGCGCGATGCGCCGTATTTCGGCTTCGCCATTCCCGGCGCGCCAGGCAAGTTCTTCTATGTCTGGCTCGACGCGCCGATCGGCTATCTGGCGAGCTTCAGGCGACTCTGCGACGGGCCCGACGCGGCGCGTCACGGGCTCTCGCCGGCGAGCTTCGACGAATTCCTGCGACCGGGCAGCGCCTCCTTCGATGCACGCACCGAGATGCATCACTTCATCGGCAAGGACATCGTCAATTTCCACGGCCTGTTCTGGCCGGCGATGCTGCATGGAGCCGGTTACCGCGTGCCGACCGCACTGCACGTGAACGGCTATCTGACGGTGAACGGCGCGAAGATGTCGAAATCGCGCGGCACCTTCATCCAGGCGCGCACCTATCTCGACGCCGGCCTGCATCCGGAATACCTGCGCTACTACTTCGCCGCGAAGAGTGGTGGCGGCGTCGACGATCTCGACCTGAACTTCGCCGACTTCACGGCGCGCGTGAATGCCGACCTGGTCGGCAAGTTCGTGAACATCGCCAGCCGCTGCGCGAAGCTGCTCGACACGCATTTCGGCAACCGCCTCGCGGCACGTCCCGAGAACGGCGCCGGCGTGCCCGCCTGGCGGGCGCGCGCGGCCGCCGTGCTCGCCGAGGCGCACGCGCGGCTCGCCGCCGAGGTGCCGGGCGCCTATGCCGGACGCGATTTCGCGCGTGCGGTGGTCGCGACCATGCGGGTCGCCGACCTTGCCAACGAGTACATCGCGGAAACCGCACCCTGGGCGATCGCCAAGGACGCGGCACGCAAGGCCGAGCTGCATACGGTGTTGACCACCGGCATCCATCTGTTCGCCCTGCTCGCGCGTGCGCTGAAGCCGATCCTGCCGGCGACCGTGGCGCGCATCGAGGCCTATCTCGGCCTGCCGTCCGATGGATTCGCGGACCTGGACTTCGACGCCGCCATCGACCCGCTCGGCGAGCGCACCCTGCAGGCGTACGAGCCTTTGCTGACGCGTGTCGATCCGCAGCGCATCGAGGCCATGATCGAGGCCTCGAAATCCTCGCTCGACGGCAGTGCCCCGGCGCCCGCCGCGAC
>CAYYHP010000248.1:0-3093 GCA_964471815.1 uncultured Rhodanobacteraceae bacterium | reverse complement strand
TCGCGGCCGGCGATGCGCCCGAGCTGGCCCTGCTGCGCGCCGAAATCCTCGGCTCGTTGAGCAGCGATTACGACAACCTCGACCGCTTCGATGACGCCACGCGTGCGCTCGACGAGGCGCTGGCGCTCACCGAGCGCCATGCGCCGGAGGATCCGGCGCGACTGGCCGCGGTGCTCGCCAGTGCCGGTCATGTCGCCGCACGGCATGGCGATTATCCGAAGGCCCGCGGGTACCTCGAACGTGCGCTCGGCCTGCACGCGCGGCTCGGTCCGCCCGATCCCGTGCAGCATGCTGACGCCCTGCGCGGTCTGGCGGTAGTCGAAGTCAGCGAGGGCAATGCAGCCGCGTCGATCGCCCGCACCGACGAAGGTCTCGCCTTGCTCGCCGGCCAGCCGGCACTCGCGCCGGCACGCATCGAGCTCTGGCGCGTCAAGGGGCGCGCCCAGGCCGACATCGGCGATGCCGAGGGCGGCGTGCAGACCCTGCGCCAGGCGCTCGACGTCGCGCGCACCGTGCTCGGTCCCGAGAACAACAAGGTCGCGAACATCGAGAACGACCTGGCCACGATGCTCTCGCCGCTCGGCCGCTATCGCGAGGCGATTACGCATCTGGAGACCTCGCTCGCGATTACGCGCAAGCTGCGTCCGGACGATGCGGCCGGCACGGCGGTGATCGTCGAGAATCTCGGCAGCATGTACGAGAGTCTCGGCGACTACGCGCGTGCCGAGGCTCTGATGCGCGAAGGCATCGCGGCGCTCGAACAGGGCAATCCGGGCGAGCCGTTGCTGCCGAAATTCCGTGCCAATCTCGCGCGCACGCTCGCCCTGCGCGGCCAGCTCGATGCGGCTCTGGCGCTCGGCCGGACCGCGCTCGACCAGGTCGCGGCGGCCGAGGGACGTGAATCGTTCCACTACGGCGTCGAGCTGTTCCGCTACACACGTATCGAAATCCGCGCCGGCCGGCTCGACGAGGCGCAGCGCGATCTCGACGCAGCGTATGCGCTGCTCGATGCGCAGTTGCCGGCCGAGCATGCCCTGCGCGCACATTTCCGACGCCAGCACGGCCTGCTGGCCTGGGCGCACCACGACCTCGCCGGCGCGCGGCGCGAGATCGGCGCGGCGGTCGAAGCGCTCGGCCGGCTCAAGTCGAACGATCCGGTGGCACTGGCCGAGGTCCGTTCGGAACTGGCCGAGGTGTTGCTCGCCTCGGGCGACGCGGCCGGTGCGCGTCGCACCATCGACCGCGCCCTGCCGGTGCTCGCGGCGAGCCTGATCGCCGAGGCGCCGGTGCTGAAGAAGGCCGAGGAACGTGCCGCGGCGATCATGCGTACCGAAGCCGCGGCGCCAGTTACTCCGTCGGGTTGAGACGGTCGGGGGCTTGGCCAGGCCGGAGCGGATCCAGCCGGGATCGGGCGGCCTGTGCCGAGTCCGGCGCGAGTCCGCACGGGGTCCTGCCATAGCCGACGCTTGCATGCTCGGTGCACGGCACGCCATTCCCGGCTCGCGCCGGGGGCATCAGGTCAGCAGCGCGCCGACGTGTGCGGTGACCGACTGGCGCAGCGCGGTGAGGCTGTAGCCGCCTTCGAGCGTGGACACGATGCGGCCCTGGCAGTGGCGCAGTGCCACGCGGATCAACTGCTCGGTGGCCCACTCGAAATCGGCCGTGTCGAGGTTGAGGTTGGCGAGCGGATCGAGACGGTGTGCATCGAAGCCGGCCGAGATCAGCAGCAGCTGCGGCTGGAACGCTTCGAGCGCGGGCAGGATGGTCTCGTCGAACGCGGTGTGGAAATCGGCCGGCGTCGCGCCGGCCGGCAGCGGTGCGTTGACGATGTTGCCGGCGCCGATCTCGCTGCGCGCACCGGTGCCCGGGAACAGCGGCCACTGGTGCGTCGAGGCATACAGCACGTTCGGCTCGTTGTAGAAGATGTCCTGCGTGCCGTTGCCGTGATGCACGTCGAAGTCGACGATCGCCACGCGCTCCACGTCGCGCGCAATCGCGTGCGCGGCGCCGACCGCGACGTTGTTGAACAGACAGAAGCCCATCGGCTCGCTGCGCGTGGCGTGATGCCCCGGCGGGCGCACGGCGCAGAACGCACGCTCGGCGTGACCGTCGAGCACCGCATCCACCGCCGCGACGACCGCGCCGGCGGCGCGCAGCGCGGCATCCAGCGAGCCCGGCGACATAGCGGTGTCCGGATCGAGCCGGATATGCCCATGGTCCGGCTCGCTGGCGAGGATGCGGTCGATCAGTTCGTGGCTGTGCACGCGGGCGAGCTGCTCGCGTGTGGCACGCGGCGCCTCGACGCGGTCGAGCATCGCGAAACGTTCGCTGTCGAGCGCATCGATCACCGCACGCAGGCGCAGCGGCGATTCCGGATGGCCTTCGCCCGGGTCGTGCGCCATGCAGTTGTGATGGGTGTAGAGCAGCATGGATCAGAAATCGCCGGCCGGCCGTCGCCGCGCGTGCTGCCAGAGCACCTCGCCGTGGCCGCTCGCCCGCGCGATCACGCGGGCGAGCACGAACAGCAGATCCGACAGCCGGTTCAGATAGCGCAGCGCTTCGGGGCGTACCGCGTCGTGATGCGAGAGCGTGACGACCTCGCGCTCGGCGCGCCGGCAGACCGTACGCGCGAGATGGCAGCAGCTCGCGGCCATGCCGCCGCCGGGCAGGATGAAGTCCCGCAACGGCGGCAAATCCTCGTTGAAGCGGTCGAGTGTCGCCTCGATGCGCTCGACGTCGGCGGCATGGATCATTTCGGTGCCGGGCAGGCACAGTTCGCCGCCCAGATCGAACAGATCGTGCTGGGTCTGCACGAGGCACTCGCGCACCGGCTCGGGCAGGTCTTGGGCGAGGACCATGCCGAGCGCGCTGTTGAGCTCGTCGATCGTGCCGTAGGCGCAGACCCGGGCGGAGTCCTTGCTGACGCGCGAGCCGTCGCCGAGCCCGGTCGTGCCGTCGTCGCCGGTGCGCGTGTAGATCCTGGTCAGACGGTGGCCCATGCGTTCAGCACCCGCAGCGGGTCGGCCGGTGGCATGCCGTGCGGGTCGGCCCGGCCCTGCATCCGGCGACGGCGACCGCGCGAGACATGGGATG
>CAYYHP010000247.1:0-3102 GCA_964471815.1 uncultured Rhodanobacteraceae bacterium | reverse complement strand
CGCAACGATGCGCGCGACACTCGGCAGATACTTCATCTCGAGCCGGAACAGCGGGATGTGGGTGTCGTAGCCGGTGACGCGCTCGACCGGCGCGAGGAGGTCGTACATGGCGTGCTCGGCGAGACGCGCGGCGATCTCAGCGCCGAAGCCGGCCGTGCGCGGTGCTTCGTGCACGATCACGCAGCGCCCGGTCTTTTTCACCGACTCGTGGATCGTGTCGAAGTCGAGCGGCTTCAGCGTGGCTACGTCGATGACCTCGGCGCCGACGCCCTCGGCCGCGAGCGCGTCCGCGGCTTCGAGCGTTTCCTTGACCTGCGCGCCCCAGGTCACCAGGGTCACGTCGCCCCCCTCGCGCAGTACGAAGCACACGTCGAGCGGCAATGCCTCGCCGTCGTCCGGCACTTCTTCCTTGTACTGGCGGTAAAGGCGCTTGGGCTCAAAATAGATCACCGGATCCGGATCGCGGATCGCGGCGAGCAGCAGGCCATAGGCGCGAGCCGGCGACGAAGGCATCACGACGCGCAGGCCCGGGATGTTGGTGAACACGGCCTCGTTCGCCTCGCTGTGATGCTCCGGTGCGCGGATCCCGCCGCCCCACGGCACACGCAGCACCATCGGGCAGGTCAGACGGCCGCGCGTGCGCGTGCGCAGACGCGCGGCGTGGCAGGCGATGTGGTCGAGCATCGGATAGACGAAGCCGTCGAACTGCGCCTCGGCGACCGGCCTCATGCCCTGCGCGGCCATGCCGACGGTGAGTCCGGCGATGGTGGTCTCGTCGAGCGGCGTGTCGATCACACGCCATTCGCCGAACTTCTCCTGCAGTCCGAGCGTCGCGCGGAACACGCCACCGTTGATGCCGACGTCCTCGCCGAGCACGACGACCGACGCATCGCGCGCCATTTCGTGGGCGAGCGCCTGGGTGACGGCTTCGATCAGGGTGATTTGGGCCATGACGGCAGAATCCTCTTCAGCGCGCGCCGTTGTGTGGACGGCGCCGTACGATCACGGGCGATGGGTTTCGGGTGCCAGCGCGGCCGCACGCTGGCCGGCGAGATCCGCCGGCAGCTCGGCATAGACGTGATCGAACATCGCCTCGACCGGCTGCGGTCTGGTTTCGAGGTAGGCGTTGACCTCGGCATCGACGAGCTTCTCGCACTCGGCCTTCCAGGCCTCCTCGTGACGCTCGCTCCAGGCGTTCAGGCTGGTGAGGTAGTGGCGCAGGCGCTTCAGCGGTTCGCGCTGCCAGGCCTCCTTGACCTCGGCCTCGGTGCGGTAACGGCGCGCGTCGTCGGCCGTGGTGTGGTCGGAGAGGCGATACGTGACCGCCTCGATCAGCATCGCCCCGTGACCGTGCCGGGCGCGCTTGATCGCATGGTCCATTGCCGCGCGCATCGCGATCAGGTCGTTGCCGTCGACCTGCAGGCATTCGATGCCGGCGGCGATGCCCTTCTGCGCGAGCGTCTGTGCGCCGGTCTGCAGACGGCGCGGCACGGAGATCGCCCACTGGTTGTTGACGATGACCACCACGAGCGGCAGCTGGCGCGCGCCGGCGACGTTGATCGCCCCGTAGAAGTCGGCCTTCGACGAGCCGCCGTCGCCGAGCACGGCGACCGCGACGCGCGGCTCCTGGCGGACCTTGAACGCCAGCGCCGCGCCGGCCGCGTGCAGACACTGCGTGGCGATCGGCACGCACCAGGAGAAATCGTGCGGCGGGCCGGAGAAATCGTTGCCGCGCTCGTCGCCGCCCCAGTACATCAGCACCTCGCGCGGCTTCACGCCGCGCACGAACTGCGCGCCGTATTCGCGGTACATCGGCGCGAACACGTCGTCCTCGGCCATCGCGCTGCCGACCGCGACGTGCGCGGCCTCGTGGCCGAGGCAGGAGGCATAGGTGCCGAGCTTGCCGGTGCGCTGCAGGGCGACGGCCTTGGCGTCGAACACGCGCACGAAGCTCATGGTCTTGTACAGCTCGACGAGCTGCTTCACGTCGCGGGCGAACGCGGGCAGGTCGTCGCGAACCAGGCGGCCTTCGTGGTCGAGGTACTGCAGGAATTCGATTTCGAACGTGGCGGCGATGGGCACGGTGTTCTCCGGTTCGCGCAGGCCGGGCGCGGGCGCGGCTGTGCGTGGGGCGGACCGGCGGACCGCTGCGCAGGACGCAGACGGCGGGCGGGTCGCGAGGTCGGACTGCGCCGAGGTCCAGCGCTCAGGCGCGGGAGGTCCGACCGGAAGGGCCGCCTTGATAGCAAGGCGGGCAGGGCGAAGCAAGGCGGACCGCAGCATCGGTACGGCGCCTGCCGGCGCGTCACATGACTTCGCGCCACGCCGCAGGCTCGAGAGGGCGCGGCGTACGGGCCGGGCGGACACATTGGCGGCAACGGCGCCTTTGCCGATCGGCACGCGGCCGGTCCCCGTTCGGCCGGCCGGGAGCGTCCGCGGGATGCGGTCGTCGTCGAGCACGCCGGCGGGTGCATGCGGTGGCATGGCGTAAAGGCCACGGAAGAGTGGAGGCGGCATCGGGTCGATCCTTGCAAGCGGGGATCGCCGGTGAGCGAGCATAGTCGCGTGCCGACCGCGGCCACTGCGGCGGGATTGGCGGCCGCCTGCGGCGGATCGGCGCAGCCCGTATGCCTTGCCGCGGACTCGGGCCAGACTCGCCGCGGCGCCGGTGCCGGTCATCGAGCGGCTAAGCTACGGCACCTTTCCGTTCTCCCGGGCGACCGATGACCCACGACGCCAACAAGCGCGACCTCGAGGCCGGCATCGAGCTGGACCTGCGCGAGCGCACCAGCTACGGCGGCTATCTGCAGCTCGACACACTGCTCGCCGCGCAGCAGCCGCTGTCCGTGCCGCCGCACCACGACGAGATGCTGTTCATCGTCCAGCATCAGGTTTCCGAGCTGTGGATGAAGCTCATCATCCACGAACTGCGCGCCGCGCTCGCGGCGCTCGCCGCCGACGATCTCGACCCGTGCCTGAAGATCCTCGCCCGCATCAAGCAGATCCAGCGCCAGCTGTTCGAGCAGTGGGCGGTGCTCGAGACGCTCACGCCGTCGGAGTACCTCGAGTTCCGTGACGTGCTCGGTCCGGCTTCCGGTTTCC
>CAYYHP010000246.1:0-3120 GCA_964471815.1 uncultured Rhodanobacteraceae bacterium | reverse complement strand
CGATGAGCCCATCCCACACGATCAGGCGCCAAAAGCCGGATCTTGCTGGGAGCGGCGATCTGGCGTGCCGTGCATTCACTTGGACACGACGCCTGCCCAATCGTGGTAAATGGCTAGGCCGCTACGCGGATATCTCCAGATTGCCGCCGCAGATGAATGACGGCAACCGCGCCGCCCCCGCTGGCAGTCTCCGCCGTCGGCTCACGGGCCCTTCGTCGAGATCGCAGGCCGCTCCCGCTGGACTTCTGCGCCGACGATCGTGCCCTGGTGATAGACGACCTGCCAGTCGTCATCCACGCGGCGCCAGAGGGTCGCCCGGCGCGTGATGCGCTGGCCTTGGGCGAGCGTGTAGGTCACGAGGTAATGGTCCGCGGTGATCTCGAGGCAGTGGAAGCCGTCGACCTCCCAGGTTTCGAAGGTCGGGTTCCGGTAACGCCGCACGAGGGAATCGAGCACGTAATCGCGGCTGTAACCGCGACCCGAGGCGCCGACCTCCCAGAATTCCCGCGCGGCCATCCGCTCGAAATCCGTGCGGGTCGTGCCGAGTCCGGCACGGTGGAACAGGGGTTCCCGCGACATCAGCGCGTCGAGCACCGGCACGTCCCTGGCCGCGACTTGCAGCGTCGGCTCGGTGTCCACGCCTTCCAGCAGGGGCGTGGCGCCATCGACGACGGTGACACGGTAGCTCTTCAGCATTGCAGGCAACGGATCGTGAGGTTGTCGAAGGTGAGTCCATCATGTGCAGGCAGCGCCGTGCTGGCGTGACACGAATGGCTGACCTGCGTTGCCTGGCGTGCTGCCATGCGGCGATACCTTGCGTGTCGCACACGGTCGCCGTCCCGCGTTCCCGATGACGTCGTCATCACGGGCGCGATCCACCGCTCCGGTCCGCCATTGCAGACGGTCGGCAAGCGGGCAGCCGCATGCTTCATGACGTCGCCACGGGCCCGACCCCATCACGGCATGGCGCCCGAGGCCGGCTCTGCCGCGATGGATGGCCCGTTCGGCTGCCGGTTCAGGGCGTGACGATCACGTGCGGGTCGGGCGCGACGTGCGCAGGCCGTCACCGGACGCCGGGACGGCCTGCGGTTCCCTGATGGCGAGGTACCAGAAGAGTGCGGCGGTGACGATGCCACTGCCGGCGAAGACGGCGAGGGTCGGCAGCCAGTCGAGCGGCGTGGTCTTGCCGAATCCGTCGAGCAGCGGCAGTGCCAGGGCGCTGCCCGCACCGAGTGCGCCACCGGTCGCCAGTGTCTGGCGTGCGGAGGTGAGCCCGTAGCGGCGCAGGAGGGCATGCGCGGGCAGGCCGAGGATCAGCATCAGCGGATAGGCGAACGTCGCATAGAACAGCGTGCCGATCGGGATGGCGAGCAGGCTGCCGTCGCGGAGCGCCTGCACGGTCGCAAGCAGCACGCACGGCGCGAGTGGAGCGAGTGCGACGCCCTTGATGATCGACGGCCTCATGCGTAGCGGTCCCGGTTCCGGGCATGGGCCGGCTTCGCGCGGAGTGGGACGGTCGGGCGCATCACAATGCCCGTCAGTCGGCGGCCACCGTGCGCCCGCGTGCCCAGTCGCGCAGGGCCGCGACCTGCTCGGCCATCAGCACGGAGAGCGGACGGGTCTGGGCGATCTCGCGGTGGATGTCGTCACTGCCGAGCGGGCGTTGCGCGGCCGCGGCGGCATACAGCGCGGCGACGATGGCCTGTTCGATCTCGGCACCGGAAAAGCCTTCGCCCGCGGCAGCCAGACCGGCGAGATCGAAACGCGTCGGATCGAGCTGGCGGCGGACGAGATGGATGCGCAGGATCTCCATGCGCGCCGCGACGTCCGGCAGGTCGACGAAGAAGATCTCGTCGAAGCGGCCCTTGCGCAGCAGCTCGGCCGGCAGCTCGTGCACCTGGTTCGCGGTGGCGACGAGGAACACCGGCGCCTTGCGCTCGGCCATCCAGGTCAGCAGGTAACCGAGCACGCGACGCGAGACGCCGTCGTCGCCGCTGCCGCTCGCGAGGCCCTTCTCGATCTCGTCGATCCACAGCACGCACGGCGCGAGCAGCTCCGCGTTGCCGAGCGCGGTGCGCAGGTTGCGCTCGGTCTCGCCGTGGAACTTGTTGTACAGCGAACCGATGTCGAGCCGTGCGAGCGGCACGCCGAAGCCGCCAGCGATGGCCTTTGCCGCGAGGCTCTTGCCGCAGCCCTGCACGCCGAGCAGCAGCACGCCGCGCGGCGGATCGAGCGGTACCGGCGTCTTCGCGCGGTGGAATGCGGCGCGGCGCTGTGCGACCCAGGTCTTGAGCTTGGCGAGGCCGGCGACCTCGGCGAACTGCGCGGTGTGGTATTCGAAATGCAGCAGGCCGTCGCGATCGAGCAGCTGGAACTTCGCCCTGGCAAGCTCGGGAATGTCCGAGGCGCCGAGTGCGCCGTCGCGCCAGATCAGCTGACGTGCGATCTGGCGTGCATCGGCGAGGCTCAGGCCGAGCAGGTTGCGCACGATGGTACGTGCGGCTTCGGCATCGACTTCGACGCGCCGGCCGGTCTCGCGCGAATACGCGAAGGCCTCGGCGCGCAGCATGTCGGCGAGCGCCTTCAGGTCCGGCAGGCTCGGCTTGTGGAAGGTCGCGTACGGCGCGAGGTCCTCGGGCAGCTCGACCTTCGGCGCGATCAGCACCAGCGTGTGCGCGGCGCTGTCGTGGCGCTGCACGATCTCGCGGATCAGGCGCAGCACCATCGGGTAGCGCAGGTACGGATTGAAATCGAGCAGCAGATAGATGCCGCGCTCGGGCATCTGGCGGATCGCCTGCAGCGTGTACGAGGCATCCGGTGCGATGCCGTGCTCCGCGTCGGTATCGAGGTCGAGACGCTTGAGCCCCTCGGTGATGCTCCAGCGATACAGCGGGCGCAGCACCTCGGCATTGGCGTGCCGAAAGCTCTCGACGAGGCGCGTCTCCTCGGGCGATTCGATGACGATCAGCGGCGTGGCCGCGCGCAGCAGGGTGACCAGGTCGTGGTGCGGGCTCATGCGTGAATGGTGACACGATCGCGCCGTCGGCTGTGTGTGCCGCGACGCCGCCGGTGGGCCGGCGGCGGCCGGCGGGAGGCTGCGGCATAATCCGCGTCCCTTCG
>CAYYHP010000245.1:0-3142 GCA_964471815.1 uncultured Rhodanobacteraceae bacterium | reverse complement strand
GATCGACGCGCAGGCGGCCGAGCTCGTCCAGCTCCAGCGCTACATCAGCGGCTGAACCGCGCGTCCACCGGAACAGCGGGTCGCCGCCGCGAGGTGCTGGCCTGCCGGGATGCCACGCCTTGGTGGAATCGGCACAGCTCGCCCGGGAACCGGCCGCGACGGCCGGACATGGCCATCACCCCGTCGCCGCATTGCCAGCCGGCGCCGTTTTCGCCGAGCATCCGCCGGCCCATCTCCGTCAGGGAACACCGTGGTCCGCGCCATCGACCCCAGCCATGAACGGCTCGAGAGCCTGCTCGCCGATTTCGGGGCGAAGGTGCGGATCCTGATCCATACCCACGGCCTGGCCCAGTACGGCATCGACCCGGAGGATGTCGAGCAGGAAGTCCGCATCCGGCTCTGGCGCGCGGTCGAGCGTGACCGGTCCGCGGCCTTTCATGCGTCTTATATCCAGCGAGTGGTGGCCAGTTCCGTGATCGACGCGCTGCGTCGAGCCCAGGTGCGGGCCGCCGAGCCGCTTCCGGAGGACTCGGACCAGGGCGATGCCCTGCCGGACGAGACCGCCAGCCCGGAGCAGAGCACCGGCGACAGCCAGCAGGTCGAAGCCCTGCGCCGCTGCCTCGATGCCCTGCCCGAGCGAAGGCGTCTGCCGATCGCGCTGCACCTGCAGGGTTTCGCCCTGCAGGAAATCGCCGATCTGGTGGGCACCTCGGCCGAAGCGGCACGCAAACTGGTCACGCGCGGCCTCGACGAGCTCAAGCAGCGGTTGCGCGATGCGGGATGTGGAGATTTCGATGACTGAGTCCAGCCTGTCCAACCTTTACCGCCGGCTCACCGCACAGCCCACGCTGAGCGCGCGCGCCCTGCTCGACAGCGAAACCCTCGCGCGCGTCGCCGCCGGCCGCGTGGTGCCGAGCGAACGCGACGAGGTCGCCACTGCACTGGCCGCCTCGGCGCCGCATGCCGCGCTCGCCCGTCTGCTCGGCGATCTGGCCCCGGAATCGGCGGCGCTGGCGCGCGGCCTGGCCCAGACCGGACACCGGTCGCATACGGACCGGATCCGGCATGGCCAGCAGGCGGCCGGCGCCCGCCGTGCCTCGCGTCGCCTGCAGTGGAGCGCGCTCGCCGCCTGCCTCATCGCCGGCGTGGCATTGTGGGCCGCGCACACCGCCCGCCGCCATGCGGTGGAGGAAGCCACGCTCGCCACGGCGATGTCGGCGCATCCGGACGAGATCTTCGGCAGCTCGCTCGATCAGCGCATGGCGGCGCGCCATGCCGGCCCGCCGGGCGACGTGATCTTCCGCACCGGTGAGCGGGCAGGCGCCGGCGACGAGATCTTCCGCTCGTCATTCAAGGGTAGTTGAGCGAGTAAACCCGTCGCGCGGCCCGCAACAGGCCGCCAGCATCGCTCCGACCCGGGGCCTGGGAATCAGACCCGAGCGCCGTGATCGGTTCGACCCGCAAGCCCGGCCGCGTGCCGGGCTTTGCATTTGGCGCTCCGCTTCCGGTCGGCCCGGACGGGCCGGGATCACCTGCAGCACTCTGCGCTGGACGCGTCGCCGCCAAGCATCCGCGAAACCTGCGATCGGATCAGGTCAGCGAGAAGTTCAATCCACCGCCACGGCATTCGCGTGCTCGCGGGTCGCGGCGAACCGGATGTCCGGCCAACGCTCCTCGGTGAGCTGCAGGTTGACCCGCGACGGCGCGAGATAGACGAGTTCCCCGGCCGCATCCACGGCGAGGTGGCTGGCTGCCTTCTCGCGGAATTCGGCGAGCTTCTTCTCGTCATGCCCGTGCACCCAGCGCGCGGTCACGACGCCAACCGGCTCGAAGCTGCAGTCGACGCCGTATTCGTCCCTGAGCCGGTAGGCGACCACGTCGAACTGCAGCACGCCGACCGCACCGAGGATCAGGTCGTTCGACATGAGCGGCCTGAAGAACTGCGTGGCGCCTTCCTCGGAAAGCTGCGCGAGTCCCTTGGTGAGCTGCTTCATCTTCAGCGGATCGCGCAGCCGCGCGCGGCGGAACAGCTCGGGCGCGAAGTTCGGAATGCCGGTGAACGCGAGCAGCTCGCCCTCGGTGAAGGTATCGCCGATCGAGATCGTGCCGTGGTTATGGATGCCGATCACGTCGCCGGGCCAGGCCTTGTCGACGATCTCGCGGTCCGAGGCCATGAAGGTCAGCGCATTGGCGAGCTTCATCTCCTTGCCGCTGCGCACGTGGAACGCCTTCATGCCACCCTCGAAACGGCCCGAGCAGATGCGCATGAATGCCACGCGGTCGCGATGCTGCGGATCCATGTTCGCCTGGATCTTGAACACGAAGCCGGCGAGTTTCTCCTCCGCGGGACCTACCTCGCGTGAGGTCGTCGCACGCGGCTTCGGTGCCGGCGCATGGGCGACGAAGAAATCGAGCAGGAGCTGTACGCCGAAATTGTTGACCGCCGAGCCGAAGAACACCGGCGTCTGCCGGCCGGCGAGATAGGCCTGCTCGTCGAACGGATGCGACGCGCCGGCGACGAGTTCGAGCTCGTCACGCAGCTCGCGCAGCATGTCCGCGCCGATGCGTGCCCCGAGTTCCGGCGCGTCGATCGACGCATAGATCGTCGAATCCTGGCGCGTGAAGTTGCGTCCGGCCTCGTACAAATGCACCTCGCCGCTGATCAGGTGCACCACGCCCTTCAGGCGCGACCCCATGCCGATCGGCCAGGTCACCGGTGCGCACTGGATCTTCAGCACCGACTCGACCTCGTCGAGCAGCTCGACCGGCGAGCGGCCTTCACGGTCGAGCTTGTTGATAAAGGTCATGATCGGTGTGTCGCGCAGCCGGCAGACCTCCATCAGCTTGATCGTGCGCTCCTCGACGCCCTTGGCACAATCGATCACCATCAGTGCGGAATCGACCGCGGTCAGTACGCGGTAGGTGTCCTCGGAGAAATCCGCGTGGCCCGGCGTGTCGAGCAGGTTGACGATGCGCCCTTCGTACGGGAACTGCATCACCGAGCTGGTCACCGAGATGCCGCGCTCCTTCTCGAGCGCCATCCAGTCCGAAGTCGCATGCCGCGCAGCCTTGCGCGACTTCACGCTGCCGGCCATCTGGATCGCGCCGCCGAACAGCAGCAGCTTCTCGGTCAGCGTGGTCT
>CAYYHP010000244.1:0-3167 GCA_964471815.1 uncultured Rhodanobacteraceae bacterium | reverse complement strand
CGGCGGTTCGGATGGCGGCTTTTCCGGCGGCGGCGGCTCGTCGGGCGGCGGCGGCGCGTCCGGAAGCTGGTAGGGGAGAGGCCGATGCGCTGGTGGCGTCATTCCTTCGCCGACATGCGCCTGCGCCGCGCGTTTCCGCGCGCGACGCTGGAGGCGATCACGCGGGCGACCGCCTCGGGCGAGGCCCGCCACCGCGGCGAAGTCTGTTTCGCGGTCGAGCCCACGCTGCCCTTGGCCCTGCGCCTGCGCCGCATCACGCCGCGCGCGCGGGCCGAGGCGGTATTTGCTGAGCAGCGGGTCTGGGACACCGAGGACAACACCGGCGTGTTGATCTACGTGCTGCTCGCCGAGCGTGCGATCGAGATCGTCGCCGATCGCGGCATCGCCGCACGCATCCCGCCGGAACGCTGGCAGGCCGTCTGCGCCGCGCTCGCCGAAGCCTACCGGCGCAGCGACTACCTCGCCGGGTCGCTCGCCGCGATCGATGCCGTGCACGCGATGCTCGCCGAGCACTTCCCGCACCGGCCCGGCAGCGCCGACAGCAACGAACTGCCGGATGCGCCGGTGGTGCTGTAGTCAGTCCGGATCGACCTTGCGCAGGGCCTCGGCGAGCGCTTCGGGCGTGGTCAGCGGCGCCTCGCAGGCGCTGCCGCGGCAGAGATAGGCGATGTCGCGGTCATTGCCAGCAGGGTCCGGTGTAACCGGCCAGGGGGTCGCGTCGGGTGTGTGCACGAAGACGTCGAGTGTCTCGATCGGGTCTTCGCGCAGCGCGCCGCGCCAGTCGGCTTCGCGTTCCGGCGCGCAATGGAGACGCAGCAGCCAGCGCGGGGCGAGTTCATCGTGCAGCGCGCGCAGCAGGGCCGAGCAGGCCGGTGCGAATTCCGTGAGGGCATGCCAGCCGGCGTGCAGGACCCGCTGCGCGGCATCGAGGTAGCGGACTTTGCCGGTCAGGTGGCCGAGGCGCAGCAGGGCGCGCGCGGCGACGCCGTTGCCGCCGGGCAGCGAGTCGTCCATCCAGGGTTTCGGCCGGTGTGGCAACGGCTCGGCATCGTGTGCGGTGAAGAAGAAGCCACCGCGGGCGCGGTCCTCGAAGTCTTCGATCAGGCGATCGGCCACGGCGCTGGCCCAGGCCGCGTCGCGCACGTTCCAGGCACATTGCAGGCGTTCGATCAGCGCATCGAGCAGGAAGGCGTGATCGTCGAGATAGGCCGGGAAGCGCGCCACGCCGGAGGCGAAGCAGGCGTACAGGCGATCGTCGCGCCATAGCCGTTCGTGGATGAAATCGAGAACGTCGACGGCGAGATGCGCCCAGTCGGGTCGCCCGAGATAGCGCGCGGCGCGCGCGAGGCCGCTCGCGAGCAGCGCGTTCCAGGCGGTCAGGCGCTTGTCGTCTCGTCCCGGCAGCGGGCGCTCCGCGCGCGCCGCTGCGAGCTTCGCGCGCGCCGAAGCGAGCAGGGCACGAATGGTGGACTCGTCCTGGCCGAGCGCGGCCACGATCTCGGCGATCGACTTGTCGAGCACGGGATGCCAGGCCGTACCTTCGAAGTTCGGCGCGCGGTCGAAACCGAAACGCCGCGCGGCGACGGCGAATTCGTCCGGCGTGAGCAGATCGCGCACTGCGTCACGCTGCCAGAGGTAATGGCGGCCTTCCTCGCCCTCGCTGTCGGCGTCGAGCGATGCGGCGTAGCCGCCATCCGCGACGGCCATTTCGCGGCGCAGCCAGGCGACGATGCCCTCGCAGGCATCCTCGAAGTCGGGACGCCCGAAGCGTCGCGCGGCACGCGCGTACAGCGGCAGCAGCTGGGCGTTGTCGTACAGCATCTTCTCGAAGTGCGGGATCTCCCAGCGCGCATCCACGCAGTAGCGGAAGAAGCCGCCGCCGAGATGGTCGTGCAGGCCGCGGCCGGCCATGGCCTCGAGATTGCGTTCAACCAGTATGGCGAGTTCGGGCGCCGGCGCCGCGGGGTCCACGGCCAGATCCAGCAGGAGTTCGAGTTCCGCCGCGTGCGGGAACTTCGGTGCGCCGTGGCGGCCGCCCTGTGCGGCATCGAAGTGCGTGACGAAATGCTCGCGCGCACGGCGCAGCGGCATCGGATCCAGCACGACGTCGTTTCCGCCGGGCCGGTCGAGCGTGGCGAGGAAATCGGTCAGCGCACGGTTCTGCGCGCGTACCTCGTCGTGGCGCGTATCCCAGAAGTGCCGTACCCGCTCGAGCACGTGCACGAACGGCGGCAGGCCGTGCCGGGCGCGGCGCGGGAAGTAGGTGCCGGCGTAGAACGGCACGTGATCGTCGGGGGTCAGGAACACCGTCAGCGGCCAGCCGCCGCTGCGTCCGGTGAGCAGCTGATGTGCGAGCTGGTATACGCGGTCGAGATCGGGGCGTTCCTCGCGGTCGACCTTGATGTTGACGAACAATGCGTTCATGACCCGCGCGGTCGCCTCGTCCTCGAAGCTCTCGTGAGCCATGACGTGACACCAGTGGCAGGCACTGTAGCCGATCGACAGCAGGATCGGCTTGCCCTGCTCACGCGCCTCGCGCAGCGCCGTCTCGTTCCATTCGTGCCAGTCCACCGGGTTGCCGGCATGCTGACGCAGGTACGGGCTGGCGGCGTTGGCGAGGCGGTTGCTCACGGTGCGGTCGTGGCGGCGGCCCTGGCGCCGAGGTGCGTGTCGAGGAAGGCGAGCAGCTTCTCGTAGAACGCGATGCGGTTCTTCTCGGCATAGAAGCCGTGGCCCTCGCCATCGACCGCCATCCATTGCGGCGCACGGCCGGCCTTGGCCAGCGCCGCGCGCATCGCTTCGGCATGCGCGAACGGTGCGCGCTCGTCATCACGGCCGTGCACGAGCAGCACGGGAACGTGCAGCTGGTCGGCGAGGTGAACCGGCGAATTGGTACTGCGCTGCGCCGCGTCCTCGCCGAGCGCCTGGCGCAGGTAGGCCGGACCGAAGCGCGAGCGCGAAATGTCGCCCTTGTCGAACATGAGGTTCAGATCGTACACGCCGGCATAGCCGACCGCGCAGCGGAACAGGTCGGGCACACGGATCGGCAACATCATCGCCGAATAGCCGCCGAAGCTCGCACCGTAGACGCCGATGCGATCCTTGTCGGCGATGCCCTGCGCGATCGCCCAGCGCGTCGCATCGACGAGATCGTCCTGGATGCGGCC
>CAYYHP010000243.1:0-3243 GCA_964471815.1 uncultured Rhodanobacteraceae bacterium | reverse complement strand
GCGGTACCAGGGGCCGTCATTCTGGAAGCGTGAGGCAGCGGCGAAGGCTGTATCCGAGATCCAGGCACGGAACGTCTCGGGTCGCGGCATTCCTAGAGAAGTAGCGTCGGCCCGGCAAAGCATGTCGGCCGCCGCTGCGCCCTGTGCGCCTTGCGCCTGCGGGTAGCTACCGAAGTTGCCGGTGTAGTTGTTCGAGCTGGCGAAGGCCGGCCGGCCACGATGCGAGTGGCCCGGCAGCGGGGCAGCCGCGACGCCCTTCTGCAGGCAGTAGAGCGGTGCGGGTGTGTTGCAGCTGGTCCCGAAACCCTCACTCCATGCTGCCGACGTGGCCGTCAGCAGCCCGCCGAGAGTGCTCTGGTTCGCCGCGCCACTGGTCCAGTTCTGGCAGGTGCCGAAGGCGGCGAAACGCGCCCCGTTGCTGCCGGTCTGCGTGAAGGCCTTGGCGGCGGTGCTGAGCTGGCCGAACTCGTCGATGTCCAGTACGCGGAAAATGTGTCGGTTGTTGAGTGCGTCCGTGATGTCGTCGGCGAACACCTGTCCATCGGTGCGCCACCACGGTCCGGCTGCCGCCGGCAGACTTGCCTGGCCGCAGTTCGCCGAGCGCTTGCCCGCGAGCCCGTAGATGCGGCAGTACGCATCGTCCGTGTCGTCGGATAGCCAGGCCACGAACTGGTTTGGTTGCGGCAGTCCCGCCGCCGTCGCACGCGCCTGGCAGATCGCATCGGCCGCGGCGAGCCCGGTCTGCCCACCCGCATCCGTCCAGGTCGAAAGATTTCCCGTGCTGGTCACGGATGTGACGAAGGCCAGTCTCTGATCCGGATCGAAAGCGCCGGCGTCATGCCAGATGACCGCGCCAGTGAAGGCGAGCAGCAGGGATCGGAACGGATATGCCATGGTGAGCCCCCTTGGTTGGTCTGCGGAACGCACGACGCCGTTATCGGTGGAACATCGCGGCGTATGGAAGCGAACATGCAGGTTGATGACAAGAGCACGCCATGGGAGCTTCCGTATGCTTAGAGAAAGTCCGGAAGCGGCAGGCATCATCCGGCGCCGCGGACGAGCGCTTCCGCACGCACAGGGAGAACCCCGGCCTCCGACGGGCGCGTGATCGGGCATACGCCATTCCCGCGCGGGGGGAGCACCCGGACAATGCGATCAGCGAGCCGTGTCCGCTCGCACCCGCCGGGCACGGCGCCCATTCCGCCACCCGT
The DNA here is from genome assembly GCA_964471815.1 of uncultured Rhodanobacteraceae bacterium. Lineage (GTDB taxonomy): Bacteria > Pseudomonadota > Gammaproteobacteria > Xanthomonadales > Rhodanobacteraceae > Tahibacter. Next base: position 2,032 of record CAYYHP010000243.1, on the reverse strand, counting down.
GAGCCGGGGGGCGGAATGGGGCGGAACGCCCTGCTTGATGCCTTAGCTTACGGCTGCGCCGTATCGAGACCGCGACGCACGAGCAGCGGCTTGACGTCCGGATCGCGGCCGCGGAAGTTCTTGAACAGCACCATCGCGTCCTCGTTGCCGCCGCGCGAGAGCAGGGTCTTGCGGAAGTGGTCGCCGTTCTCGCGCTTGAGGCCGCCGTTCTCCTTGAACCACTCCACGCTGTCGGCGTCGAGCACCTCGCTCCAGATGTAGGCGTAGTAGCCGGCCGAATAGCCGCCCGCGAAGGTATGCGAGAAATAGGTGCTGCGGTAACGCGGCGGCACCGGCGCGAAGTCGAGGCCGGCCTTCTTCAACGCCTGGGTTTCGAAGGCGAGTACGCCGTCGGCGGTCGGTGCCTGGTCCGGCTTGATCTGGTGATAGGCCTGGTCGAGCAGCGCGGCGCCGAGGTATTCGGTGGTCGCATAACCCTGGTTGAACTTCTGCGTCGCGAGCACCTTGTCGACCAGCGCCTGGGGCAGCGGCTCGCCGGTCTTGTAATGCTTCGCGTAGTTCTTCAGCACCTCGGGCCAGGTCGCCCACATCTCGTTGACCTGCGACGGATACTCGACGAAGTCGCGCGGCACGTTGGTGCCCGCGAAGCGCGGGTACTTCACGTTCGAGAACATGCCGTGCAGCGCATGGCCGAATTCGTGGAACGCGGTGTTGACCTCGTCGAAGGTCAGCAGCGTGGGCTCGCCCTTGGCGGGCTTCGGAATGTTCAGGTGATTGGCGACGACCGGCTTGGTGCCGAACAGACCATTCTGCGAGACGTATTCGTTCATCCACGCGCCGCCACGCTTGTTGTCGCGGGCGTAGTAGTCCATCAGGAACAGTGCGAGCGGCTTGCCATCGGCGTCGGACACCTCGAACACGCGCACGTCGGGGTTGTAGACCGGCAGGTCGTGGCGCTCCTTGAAGGTCAGGCCGTAGAGCTTGTTCGCGGCATAGAACACGCCGTTCTGCACGACGTTGTCGAGCTCGAAATACGGCCGCAGCTGCGACTCGTCGAAGTCGTACTTAGCCTTGCGCACCTTCTCGGCGTAATAGGCCCAGTCCCAGGCGGCGAGCGGGAAGCCGCCCTTGTCCTTGTCGATGATCGCCTGCATCTCGGCCGCTTCCTTCTTCGCGTTGACGACGGCCGGCGCGGCGAGCTGGGCGAGACGCTGGTTCACCGCGGTGACGCTGTGCGCGGTCTCGTCCTCCAGCACGTAATCGGCATGGCTCGCATAACCGAGCAGCGCGGCGCGCTCGGCACGCAGTCTGGCGAGCTTGGCGACGACTTCGCGGTTGTCGAACTCGCCGCCGTGACTGCCCCGCTCGGTCGAGGCCTTCATCAGGCGCTCGCGCAGCGTACGGTTCTCGAGCGAGGCGAGCGGCGGCTGACCGGTCGTGTTCTGCAGCGCGAGCACGTACTTGCCGTCGAGCTTCTTCGTCTTGGCCGCCTCGGCGGCAGCCGTGACCGCCTCGTCGGACAGGCCCTTCAGATCCTCGCGCTTGTCGACGACGACGGCGGAAGCGTTGGTCTCTTTCAGGAGGTTCTGGCTGAAGCTGGTCTGCAGCGTGGCGAGATCGGCGTTGAGCTTCTTCAGCTTGACCTTATCGGCCTCGGACAGCTTGGCGCCGGCGCGCACGAAATCGGTGTAGTAGCGCTCGACGAGATGCTTGCCCTCGGCGTCGAGGCCGAGCTGATCGCGGCGCTCGTAGAGCGACTTCACGCGTGCGAACAGCTTGCCGTCGAGCAGGATTGCATCCTGGTGCGCCGAGAGCTTCGGCGCCATGTCGGCCTGGATCTTCTCCAGCGCGTCGTTGGTGTTCGCGCCGGTCAGGTTGAAGAACACATTGCTGACGCGGGTCAGCAACTGGCCGGAACGCTCCATCGCGACGATGGTGTTCTCGAAGGTCGGCGCCTCCTTGCTGTTCGCGATCGCCTGGACCTCGGCCCTCTGTTCGGCCATGCCCTTCTCGAACGCCGGCGCGAAATCCG
>CAYYHP010000242.1:0-3269 GCA_964471815.1 uncultured Rhodanobacteraceae bacterium | reverse complement strand
GCGGCGCGCATGCCGACAACAACGTCGACATGCAGGAATTCATGGTGCTGCCGGTCGGCCTGCCGAGTTTCGCCGAGGCGCTGCGTGCGGGAACCGAGATCTTCCACGCGCTGAAGGCCGTGCTGAAGGGCCGTGGCCTGTCGACGGCGGTCGGTGACGAGGGCGGCTTCGCGCCGGACCTGAAATCGAACGAGGAAGCCGTCGAGACGATCCTCGAGGCCATCGCCAAGGCCGGCTACAAGGCCGGCGAGGACGTATTCCTCGGCCTCGACGTGGCGAGCTCCGAGTTCTACGAGAACGGCAAGTACAACCTCGCCGGCGAGGGCAAGCGCCTGAGCGCGGAACAGTTCGCCGATTTCCTCGCCGACTGGTGCGCGAGATACCCGATCATCACCATCGAGGACGGCATGGCCGAGGGCGACTGGGATGGCTGGAAGGGTCTCACCGACAAGCTGGGCGCCAAGGTGCAGCTGGTTGGCGACGATCTGTTCGTCACCAATCCGGCGATCTTCCGCGAAGGCATCGAGAAGAAGATCGCCAACGCCATCCTGATCAAGGTCAACCAGATCGGTACGCTCAGCGAGACGCTCGAGGCTATCGCAATGGCCGACGCCGCGAGGTATGCCGCGATCGTCTCGCACCGTTCAGGCGAGACCGAGGACACTACGATCGCCGACATCGCGGTGGCGACCACGGCGACGCAGATCAAGACGGGCTCGCTGTGCCGCACGGACCGCGTGGCCAAGTACAACCAGTTGCTGCGCATCGAGGAAGCGCTCGGCAGTGCGGCGAGATACGCCGGCCGCCATGCGTTCCCGAACCTGCCGCATCTGTTCGGCTGACGCGAGCCCGTGCTGCGCTGGGCGCTCCTGGTCCTGCTGGTCCTGCTGGCCGCGCTGCAGTACAAGCTGTGGCGCGGTGCCGGCGGCATGCGCGAAGTGGAGTCGCTGCGCCAGCACCTGGCCGAACAGAAGGCGCAGAACGCGGAACTGAAGGCGCGCAACGACGCGTTGTCGGCGGAAGTGCAGGATCTCAAGCAGGGTCGTGAGGCGATCGAGGGCCGGGCGCGTTCCGAGCTTGGCCTGATCAAGCCTGGCGAGACGTTCTATCAGGTCGTGCCGGCCCCGGCGGTCGGCAGCGACGCCAAAGGCAAGGATGCCCATGTCGACCAACACTGATCATTCCCTCTGGTGCGTGGTGCCCGCCGCGGGTCGCGGCCTGCGCTTTGGCGGCGAGCTGCCCAAGCAGTACCGCCTGCTCGGCGGGCGGCCGCTGCTGTTCCGCACTCTCGAACGGCTGGCGGCGCATCCGCGCATCGCCGGGCTGATGGTCGCACTGGCCGCGGACGATCCGCATTGGCCGGGCTGGACGAGCCTCGCCGGCAAGCCGGTGCTGACCTGCACCGGTGGCGCCGAACGGGCGGATTCGGTGCTGGCCGGGCTGGCCGCATTGCCGGCCGCCGTCGGCGCGGACGATTTCGTCTTGGTCCACGATGCGGCGCGGCCATGCGTGCGGGCCGCGGACATCGGCCGCCTGATCGACGTGGCCGGCGCGGCGGAGGGCGGCATCCTCGCCTGTCCACTACGCGACACGGTCAAGCGTGCCCTGGCGATGCCGGGCCAGGCCACGCCGTGCATCGAGGCGACGGTCGATCGCGCCCGGCTATGGCGTGCGCTGACGCCGCAGATGTTCCGGCGCGCTGCGTTGATCCAGGCGCTCGAGTCGGCACGCGGTTCGCGCACTGTGACCGACGAGGCCTCGGCGATGGAAGCCCTCGGCCACCGCCCGCTGCTCGTGGAGGGCCATGAGGACAACCTCAAGGTCACCACTGCGGCCGATCTCGCGCTCGCCGAATTCCTGCTCGAACGCACCGCCTGACGGCCCGCGCATGTTCCTCGGTCATTTCGCCCTCGCCATCGCCGCGAAGCCGCTCGCGCCGAGGACTTCGCTCGGCACGCTGGTCGCCGCCGCACAGCTTGCCGACCTGGTGTGGCCGGCGCTGCTCCTGCTCGGCACCGAGCGGGCCGCGGTAAGCGCCGATCCACACGCGATCAAGCCGCTGGTCTTCATCGACTATCCGTGGTCCCACAGCCTGCTGACGCTGGCCGGTCTCGGTGCGCTGTTCGGTATGGGCAATTACCTGCTGCGTGGCGATGCGCGCGTGGCGATCGCGATCGCCCTGTTGGTGCCGAGCCACTGGCTGCTCGACTGGATCGCGCATGTGCCGGACCTGCCCCTGTATCCCGGTACGGAGGCGCACCATGGCCTCGGTCTGTGGCGCTGGCCCGTCGCGACGCTGCTGCTCGAACTCGCGCTGTTCGCGCTGGCCGCGGCGCTGTACGGCCTGACCACGCGACCGCGCGATCGCACCGGCCGCTGGGCGTGGATCGCGCTGACCGCGGTACTGGTCGCGATCGCCGTCGCCGACGTGTCTGGCCGGCCGCCGCCCGACATCCGCGCAGTCGCCTATGCCGGGCTCGGCATGAGCCTGTTCGTCGTCTGGGCGGCCTGGATCGACCGCCATCGTTGTCATCTCGGGGAGAGTTTCCGGTCATGCGCATAGGACAAGGTTTCGACGTCCACGCCTTCGGCGCGGGCGATCACGTGATGCTCGGCGGCGTGCGTGTGCCGCATGAGCGCGGCCTGATCGCGCATTCCGACGGCGACGTGGTGATCCACGCGCTGTGCGACGCCATCCTCGGCGCGCTGGCGCTCGGCGACATCGGCAGGCATTTCCCGCCATCCGACGAGCGTTGGCGCGGTTGTGACAGCCGCATGTTCCTGCGCCATTGCGCGATGTTGATGCGCGAGGCTGGCTTTGTGCTGGGCAATGCCGACGTGACCGTGGTCGGCGAGCGGCCGAAGGTCGGCCCGCATGCGCAGGCGATGCGCGCGAACCTGGCCGCCGATCTCGGCGCCATGCCAACGCAGGTCAGCGTCAAGGCCACGACCAGCGAGAAGCTCGGCTTCACGGGGCGTGGCGAGGGCCTCGCCGCATTCGCGGTGGTCCTCCTGGTGCCGTTGTCGTGACTGCCGGCGAAGCATCGGTCCTGCCGTTCGCGCACGGCGGCCCGCCGCTCACGGGCGTGCTGCGCGCCGCGCCGGAGGACTTCTTCGTCGACGAGGATCTCGGTTTCGCGCCGGACGGGCAGGGCGAGCACGTCTTCGTGCGCATCGAGAAGCGTGGTGCGAATACCGACTGGGTCGCGCGCGAACTCGCGCGGTTCGCGGGCGTCGCGCCCGAGGCGGTCGGTTATGCGGGCCTGAAG
>CAYYHP010000241.1:0-3349 GCA_964471815.1 uncultured Rhodanobacteraceae bacterium | reverse complement strand
GGGATCTGCAGCAGCTCGGCCAGCGATTCGGCCATGTCGCGCTCGGAGACGAGACCGAGCTTGGTCAGCAGCGAAAGGAAACTGTCGTCACCGGATTCCTCGTGCACGCGCCGCGCACGCGCATGGTCGGCCTCCTTCAGGCGCCCCTTGCGCACGAGGTAGGCGCAGATGCGCTCGTCGAGGCTCTCCTCGGCGGCGGGCGCGGCGGCTTCTGGCGTTTCCACGGCGGACATGCTTGGGGTTTCCCGTTCAGACGGCGCCGCTTGGACCCGCGTCTCCGGCCGCGGGTTCCGCAGCCACTCGGCCGGTCAGGCGCTCGATGAAGCCGCGGTTCAAGCCCAGCCAGAGCATGGCCGGGACCACGGCCGGCAGGATCAGATAACCGAACTGGTAACAAAGGGCAATCAGCTCGCGGTTGAGCCCGGCCCTGGTGATCGCCGCGACGCCGTCATCGCCGCTGTCGAAAGCGAGCAGCTTGAGCGTCTCCGCGGCGATGCCGAACGCCTGCGCCAGACCGATGACGGCGACACCGAGCAGCAGCTGGCCGAAACGCCGGCCGTCGGCGACCGGGGTCGCGAGCACCAGGCCGACATACAGCGGCAGCGCGTAGCCGTAGCTCATCGGCTCCTGGCCGAGAACCAGCTCGCCCATGCCGCTCTGCCCGCTCGGGCCCGTCGAAGCGACCAGGACACGGGTGACGATCTCGACTGCCGCGCCCTGCTGACCGTAGTCGCCGATCAGTCCCGGCCAAAGGTGGGTCAGGGCGAAACCGGCCAGATGCACCGGCAGCCAGACCCACAGCGCTGCGGCCCACCACCAGAGGAAGTAGCACACCGGCAGCCAGGCGAGCACGGCCAGTACGAACCGGCGCAGCGGGCTGGCAGGTTTCATCCGGTCCAGGCCCGCGCGTTGCGGAACAGGCGCATCCACGGCGAATCCTCGCCCCAGCCGTCCGGCCGCCAGCTGAGCTGCACGCTGCGGAACACGCGTTCCGGGTGCGGCATCAGGATCGTCACCCGGCCGTCGGCCGCGGTGAAGCCGGTCAGGCCGTCCGGCGAGCCGTTCGGGTTCAGCGGATAGGCCTCGGTCGCGCGGCCGTGGTGATCGACGTAGCGCAGACAGGCCACGGCCTTGCGCTGGTCGGCCGGTACGTCGAACACGGCACGGCCTTCGCCGTGCGCGACCACCACCGGCAGGCGCGCACCGGCCATGCCGCGCAGGAAGATCGACGGCGACTCGAGCACCTCGAGCACGACCAGGCGCGCCTCGTACTGCTCCGAGGCGTTGCGCCGGAAGCGCGGCCAGTGGCCTGCGCCCGGCACGATGGCCTTGAGTGCCGAGAGCATCTGGCAACCATTGCAGACGCCCAGCGCGAAGCGCGCCGGATCCGCGAAGAACGTCGCGAACTGCTCGCGCAGCGCCGGATTGAACAGGACCGAGGTCGCCCAGCCGCGACCGGCACCGAGCACGTCACCGTAGGAAAAGCCGCCGCAGGCCGCGAGGCCATGGAAGTCGGCAAGCCGGCGGCGTCCCGACTGCAGATCGGACATGTGCACGTCGACCGCCTCGAAACCGGCGCGGGTGAACGCCGCCGCCATCTCGACCTGACCATTGACGCCCTGCTCGCGCAGGATCGCCACGCGCGGCTTCGCGCCGCGCGCGACGAAGGGCGCCGCCACATCGTCGGCCGGATCGAATGTGAGCTTCGGCGCGAGGCCCGGATCCTCCTCCTGGCCGCGCAGCGCGAATTCGCCATCGGCGCACCACGGGTTGTCACGCGCCTTCTGCAGTGCGTGACTGGTTTCCGACCAGGCCTCGATCAGATCGCGCCATTCCCAGCGCGCGAGCACTTCGTCGCCGAGGCGCAGGGCGACCTGGAACTTGTCCTTCGGCCGGCCGACGCGATGCGCGAGATCGGCCAGGCCATGCCGTTCGAGCAGGGCCTGGAACGCGGCCGCATCGCGCGTGCGGATCTGCACGACCGCGCCGAGCTCCTCGCTGAACAGCGCCCGCAAGGTGTTCTCGGCCCAGCCATCGAGGCTGATCGACAGGCCGCAGTGCCCGGCGAAAGCCATCTCGAGCAGGGTCACGAGCGCACCGCCGTCGGCACGGTCGTGGTAGGCGAGCAGCAGGCCGTCCGCATTCGCTACCTGGATGCAGGCGAAGAACGCGGCGAGCCGGGCCGGATCGTCGAGGTCTGGCGGCACACCACCGACCCGGTTGAACACCTGCATCAGCGCGGCGCCGCCGAGCCGGTTGCGGCCCGCGCCGAGGTCGATCAGCCACAGCTCGGTTTCGCCCTGGTCGAGGCGCAACTGCGGCGTGAGCGCACGGCGCACGTCACCGACGCGCGCGAAGGCCGAGACGATCAGTGAGACCGGCGCGACGGTCTTCTGTTCGCGCTCGCCATCGTGCCAGACCGCCTGCATCGACAGCGAATCCTTGCCGACCGGAATCGAGAGGCCGAGCGCCGGGCAGAGCTCCATGCCGACCGCGCGCACCGCGGCGTACAGCGCGGCATCCTCGTGCGGATGGTTGACCGCCGCCATCCAGTTCGCCGACAGGCGCACCTCGCCGAGCATCGCGACCGGCGCGGCGGCGAGGTTGGTGATCGCCTCGCCGACCGCCATGCGCGCCGCGGCGGCGCTCGACAGCGGCGCGATCGGCGTGCGCTCGCCCATCGCCATCGCCTCGCCGGCGTAGCCGCCGAAGCCGACGAGCGTCACCGCGCAGTCGGCGACCGGCACCTGCCACGGGCCGACCATCGGGTCGCGCGAGCAGAGCCCGCCGACGCTGCGGTCACCGATCGTGATGAGAAAGGATTTCGAGCCGACCGCCGGCAGGCGCAGTACGCGCTGCACGGCTTCGTCGAGCGTGATGCCGGCACAATCGCCGACCAGATCCATGCGTGCCGGCTTGCGCGTCGCTTCGCGCTGCATCTTCGGCGCCTTGCCGAACAGCACGTCCATCGGCAGGTCGATCGCCGGTGGCGTGGCGGGCGCCGCACCGTCCTCGACACCGTAGCCGACGGTGAGCCGCTGTTCCGCGGTGGCCGTGCCGACCACCGCGAACGGACAGCGCTCGCGCCGGCACAGTGCCTCGAAGACGGCGAGCTGCGCCTGGCGCACGCCGAGCACGTAGCGCTCCTGCGATTCGTTGCACCAGAGCTGCATCGGCGAGAGCTGCGGATCGGCGCTCGGCACACGCCCGAGGTCGATCGCGCCACCGACGCCGGAATCGTGCAGCAGTTCGGGAATCGCGTTGGACAGGCCGCCGGCACCGACGTCGTGGATGCTGACGATCGGATTGCCCGCGCCGAGCGCCCAGCAGGCGTCGATGACCTCCTGGC
>CAYYHP010000240.1:0-3416 GCA_964471815.1 uncultured Rhodanobacteraceae bacterium | reverse complement strand
AGGCGCCTGGGGCACGTCGCCACTGACGGGCTTCGCGTCAGGTGCCTGACCAGTCGCGGCCGGAGCGGCCGAATCGGACATCACGCCGAGATCGCTGGCCGGCTTGTGCGCGCCGCCCGTGGCCCCGAGGTAGATGCCCATGCCCAGACTGAGCAGGAAGAACAAACTGGCCAATACCGCGGTCGTCCGCGACAGAAAATTTGCCGATCCGCGTGCGCCGAACACGGTGGCCGACGCGCCGCTGCCGAAACCGGAGCCGGCGTCCGCACCCGCGCCGCGCTGCAGCAGGATGAGCGCGATCATCGCGATGGCGATGAGGATGTAGAAGACGTTGAAGACAGTGAGAAGCATCGGGTCCTACACCGCGTCGCGGGTCGACCGCGCCGCCTTGCATATCGTCAGGAAATCGTCGGCTACCAGTGAGGCACCGCCGATCAGTCCGCCATCCACGTCCGGCATCGCAAACAATTCGGCCGCGTTGGCGGGCTTCACGCTGCCGCCATAAAGCACCGGCAGCGAGTTTGCGATTCTAGCATCGCCTGCGGCAAATTGGCTACGGATGAATGCATGCACGTCCTGGGTCTGCACTGGCGATGCGGTACGCCCGGTGCCAATCGCCCAGACCGGTTCATAAGCGACCACGGCATCGGCGAACGCGGCGATACCGCAGCGTGCGACGACGGCCGCGAGCTGCGCGGCGATCACGCCCTCGGTGCGGCCGGCTTCGCGCTCGGCGAGCGTCTCGCCGACGCACAGCACCGGCACCAGCCCCGCTTCCCGGGCACGGGCGAACTTCTCCGCGACGCGCTCGCTGGATTCGGCATGGTACTGGCGGCGCTCGGAATGGCCGACCAGCACGTGGCTCGCGCCGACATCGCGGATCATCGTCGCGGCGACCTCACCGGTATAGGCACCCTGCGCGTGCTCGCTGACGTCCTGCGCGCCGAACGCGAGACCCGTCCCCGTCGCACCGAAGCCCGCGACCAGCTCGCCGAGGTAGACGGCAGGCGGGAAGATCGCGACCGTCACGCCTTCCGGCCGGCCCGCAGCGACGGCCTGCACGAGCGCAGCGGCCATCGTACGCGAACCGTGCATTTTCCAGTTGGCGGCGACGAGCTTGGTGCGCATGGATCGGGTTCCCGAAAGGCGGCGAAGCATAGCGATGCGTTAACGTATGCGCAACGCTCGGCCACCGTCTCCGCAGCCATCGGGATCCCGCCCATGACAACCGCTTCCGCCTCGCGCCGCTGGGCGCTCGTCACCGGCGCCTCGGCCGGCATCGGTGCCGCGTTCGCACGCGAACTGGCCAGCCGCGGCGCCTGCCTGGTGCTCACCGCGCGCCGCGCCGAACGACTCGAATCGCTCGCCGCTGAAGTGAGCGCACGGCATGGCATCGAGGCGGTCGGCCTCGTCGCCGATCTCGCCGATCCAGCGACTCCCGAGGCGCTCTGTGCCGAGCTTGCCAAACGCGGCATCGCCATCGACATCCTCGTCAACAATGCCGGCTATGGCGTGCCCGGCGACTTCCACACGCAACCGTGGCGGACTCACGCCGATTTCCTGCAGGTGTTAGTCACTGCCCCCTGCGAACTGGCCTACCGACTGCTGCCAGGCATGCGCGGACGCGGCTACGGCCGCATCGCCAACATCGCCTCACTTGCGGGCCACGTGCCGGCCGCCGCCGGGCATACGCTATATGCCGCCGCCAAAGCGTTCATGATCAAGTTCTCCGAATCGCTTGCCGTCGAGAATGCCGTGCATGGCGTCAGCGTTACTGCCGTCTGCCCGGGCTTCACGTACTCGGAGTTCCACGACGTGACCGGCTCGCGCGCCGTGGTCTCGCGCATGCCGGCCTGGATGTGGCTGACCGCCGAGGAAGTCGCCCGGCAGGGACTCGACGCGCTCGAACGCGGCGTGCCGGTGTATGTGAACGGACGGATCAACCGCCTGATCAAGACATTGACCGACCTGCTCCCGGATCGGCTGGCACTCGCGCTGGTCAAGCGCCAGTCGCGGCGCTATCGCCTGCGCGATGCCAAGGGAACCTCTGAATAAGTTCGGAGGTTGTGCGTGCCAAGGAGAGTATGCCGCGCATCGAGCACGCATGTACTCGATGCGGCGTAGCCGAATCCGGACCGGCATCAGACTCGGCACGGGCCGACAAGTCCAGAATAGGCCTGTTCAGGCCGACTGGATGGCTCACGGCGGCCCGGGCGCGATCCGGCCGGCCGCGACGTCGGCGCTGACGTCGATGAAGCGCCCGCCCTCGAAGCGCAGGAAGCGTGCGCGATCGAGATAGGCCACCGGCAGCGCCGGCGGCGCCTGCAGATGCAACAGCACTTCGAGGGAACCGACCTGCTGGCGCCACACCACCCCGGCTGCATCGCGTTGCCGGACATAGGGCGCGAGGTCGGCGTCATCGAGCATCCCGGCGGGCGCGAGGTAGACGAAGGTCGGCCACGGCGCGTGGAACAGACAGCCGGCGACCGCCGCTGGATCCGGCGCCAGGGCCTTCACGATGCCGTCCAGCGAAACGTAGATCTCCCACTCCGCCGGTGGCTCGATGCCGAGAAAATGCACATGGCAAGGACGCGACAGGCGCATGCCGCTCAAGGCCTCGACAGCCGCCCGGGCGAGCGCGCCATTGCGCGCACTGATGGCCGCGAAGCCGCGCGAGACTGCATGCGCGGCGATCGCATAGCCCACGACCATGCATGTCAGCGCCAGCGTGAACACGGGATGCGGCCGGCCTGTTCTCCCGGTACCGGCCGGTGTCAGAAACAAGGCGGCGGCGACCACGACCGCGGCGAGCGCGAGATAGTAGAGACGCGACTGCATCGCCGCCTGCACGACCGAGAGCGCGTCATCGAGCGGCCGGCCGTTGAGCACCGTGACTGGCGCCTGGATCACGGCGAGAGCGACGACGAGCGCGAGCGCGGCGACGCCGGTCCAGCGCGGCGAGATGTCTGACTGCGCGGGCGTCATGAATCTACGCGAAGCGATGCGCGAGCCGGCGACGTACGCACCGATCAGCAGAACCGCTCCGATGGCGACTAGACCGGCCGCCGCACCGGTCAGACGCGACGCATCGGAGAAATAGCTCGGCGCCATGCGCCACCAGGCCAGGCTGCCATTCCACGCGGCACGCCAGAGTGGCATGTCTCCGGTCAGGCCGCTCCCAGGCGTACCCAGCACGCGCCAGCGCCAGGTCAGGTAGAGCAGGCACGCCGCACCGAGCCCGACGAGGCCCAGCCGGCAGGCATGCCGTCGTGTCCCCGCCCGCCATGCGTCAGGCAGCCAGGCGAGGCCGATCGGGATCGCCAAGGCCAGTCCAGTCTCCTTGGCCAGTGCGGCAGCCAGGAAACCGCCGAGCGTGACGGCGAGCCGCAACACGGATGGCCGCGCGCCGAAGTCGA
>CAYYHP010000239.1:0-3431 GCA_964471815.1 uncultured Rhodanobacteraceae bacterium | reverse complement strand
GGCCGATGAACGTCGCCACCGAGGCTTACATCGCGGTCGCCGGACCGCTCGCCGGCACGCTCGGCGCGATGGCCTGCTTCTGGGCGAGCGAAGCGACCGGCAGCCGCCTGCTGCTCGCGCTGGCCTATTCCGGCTTCATGATCAACCTATTCAACCTGATTCCGATCAGTCCATTCGATGGCGGGCGGATCGTCGCGATCGTCTCGCCGAAGCTCTGGCTGGTCGGCGCACCGCTGCTGCTCGGCCTGTTCTTCTGGCGGCCCAGTCCACTGCTGCTGATCGTGCTGTTCCTCGCCGCACCGAGCCTCCTGCAGGCCTGGCGCAGCGTGCTCGGGCGCGGCAGTGCGACCGCGGATAGCGGACCGGCGGATGGTTACTACGACGTGCCTGCCGAGCTGCGCCTGAAGTACGGCACGCTGTATCTCGGCCTTGCAGGTTTCCTCGCGATCATGGCCTACGAGATCCACCAGACGCTTAGCGGGCACTGAGCCTCAGACGGTCAGGTCGATCTGCTGCGCGGTGCCGGCGCTGCCATCCTCGCGCACGTACACGCCCGTGCTGCGCACGGCACCGAGATCGGCATTGCCGGTGCCGCGTAGCGCGAACGATGTCGCCACTGCCTGCGTGGACAGGGCCGCGATGCCCTGCGCGGCGAGCGTGGTCAGCGTGCCCGCCCCATCGGCCGCGGGCTGCCAGATCCTGAGTGTGGCGAATCCCGGGTCGGCCGCATCGACCCAGCCATCGCCATCCGCATCGAGCGCCGCGAGATCGGCGAAGCCGTCGCCGCTCTGCGTACCGAACAGCTCACGACCGTCGTCGATGCGGCCGTTGCCGTTGCGATCGATCGCGAGGTAGCCACTGCCGCCGGCGAGCATCGCGAGACTCTCGGCCGTGCCGTCGGCATCGAGATCGAAGCGGAAGCGCCGATCGGTCAGCGCGGCGGCATTGCCCGCGAAGTTGACGACCAGCGGATCCTTGCGGCGTGCATTGCCGGCCAGCAGCTGGCTGTCGCTCTGCAGGTGGAATTCGCGGCTCATCTCCAGGTTCAGCGAGAAGCGGAGGATCCTGCCGTCGGCGGTATGGATCTCGCCGCTGGCGGTAAAGCGCGTCGTCTCGCTCTCGTCGATGCGCACATGGCGCTCGGCCTCGACGCCGAAGCCCGGATCGGCCGGCGGCGCGTTCGCGGCGACAGCATCGGCAGTGGCGGCATTCGGGTCCTGAATCTGCGGTGTGTCGCGGGCCTGCGCCACCGCCTCGGTCAGTGCGGAAGCATCGAAGACGCGCACTGTTTCGCCGGTCAGGGCTTCGATCAGCGCGCGGATCAGACTCAGTTCGGGCGTCTCGCCGGCATCCGTCGCCACGGCCGTCGAGCCGCTCGCCGCGGTCGCCAGGGCGCGCGCATCGGGCGACAGGCTGGCCGTATCCACGGCCGGCACGAGTGCCGGGGCCGGGCGATCGGCGGGATTCGGGCCACGCCAAGCGCTGACCCGTTCGCTCACGGTCCGCTGCAGGCGCAGGACATGATCGGCCGAGAGGTCGATGCGAGCACCGCGGATGTCCATGTCGTTCTCCGTTGCGAGGACCCTGATCGGTTATCGGCCGGCACTGGCAGGGCTTGAGGCAGGATGTCCCGATATCGGCAGGCAGGCTGCGGGTGACGCGAAACGCAGGCTCCGCATGGAAACGGGCCGGCACGGCGGACCGGAGCAACGGCAAGGCCGGCGTCCGGCCTGCCGCGATCCATCAGGACACGGGCAACACCTCGGAATCGCCCTCGGGCAGCGGCTTCTCGTAGCACGCCGCATCCATGCCGTTGTCGTAATAGCCCGTCCGCAGGCCGGTACGACGGTAGCCGTGCTTCTCGTAGAGCGCGATCGCGGCGGCATTGTCGGTGCGTACTTCGAGCCGCAGGCCATTGCAGCCGCGCCGGCGTGCCGCCGCCTCCACGGCCATGAGCAGCCGACGGGCGAGGCCGAGGCCGCGTGCCGCCGGCGCGACCGCGAGCGAATACAGCCGTGCCCGGCGCGTGCCGCGGCGGAAGAACACCAGCGCACTGCCGAGCAGTGCGTCGCCACGCACGGCCACCAGGAGCACGGCGTTCGGCGAGCGCAGGTGGCGACGGTACTGGGCGCGGGACAGCCGGTCATAGTCGAACACCGCCTCCTCGAGCGCGATGAGCGCATCGAGATCGGCCGGGTTCGCGGGGCGCAGGACGAAGTCGATCATCGCGGCAGCCTAGGCAGTCCCCGGTGGCGCGGCAAGCCGCCGTTCAGCCGGACGCCAGCCGCAGCATGTTTCCATGCCGGCCCGGCGCGGCTGTGTCAAACTCGCGCCCCATCGCCCGGGTCCAACGTCCACACTGCTGCATGCCTTCGTCCGTACCGCCGGCCACGCTCCGGCCTGATCGCTCCCGCACGCCATGAGCCGGATCGTCATCGTCGTCGAGAAGGCATCCGACTGGGGCAGCTATTACCCGTCCGACAACGTCGTCCCTGCGATCGACTATCTGCGCGAGCCGCTCGGCAGCGAGGACGAGCGCACCCAGGTCATCAACCTCTGCCGCAGCTACAAGTACCTCGGCACGGGCTATTACGTTTCGCTGCTCGCCGAGGCGCGCGGTCACAAGGTGATCCCGTCGGTGCGCACGCTCAACGACCTGCGCCGGCGCTCGCTGTATGGTCTCGACATCGACGATCTGAACCAGAAGGTCACGCGCTTCTTTCCGGAAGGCGCACGCGATGCGACCGATTTCGGGCTGCTGGTGTATTTCGGCCAGACCAGCTATCCGCCGCTCGCCGATCTCGCACGCCAGGTGTTCGAAGCCTTTCCCTGTCCGATCCTGCGCATCGAGTTCGAGCGCGCCAAGGTCTGGCAGATCGCCGCGATCAAGCCGGCCGGGCTGCACACGCTCGACGATCCGCAGGAGGATGCCTTCGCCGAAGCGCTCGATCGCTTCTCGAAGAAGCTCTGGCGCAAGCCGCGGGCGCGCAAGAAGTATCGTTATGACCTCGCGATGCTGCACGACCCGAACGAGGCGATGCCGCCGTCGAACCGGCGCGCGTTGAAATCGTTCGTCGACGCCGGCAAGGATCTCGGCATGGAAGTCGAGCCGATCACGCGCAACGACTACGCCAAGCTCGCCGAGTACGACGGCCTGTTCATCCGCGAGACGACCGCGCTCGACAACCACACCTACCGCTTCGCCAACAAGGCGGAGAAGGAAGACATGGTGGTGATCGACGATCCGGGATCGATCCTGCGCTGCACGAACAAGATCTACCTGCACGACCTGCTGCGCGCCCGCAAGCTGCCGGTGCCGAAGACCGAGATCCTGTTCCGCGACGATCCGAAGAAACTTGCCGGTCTGCCGGAGCTCCTCGGCTTCCCGATCGTGCTGAAGATTCCCGACGGCTCGTTCTCGCGCGGCATCG
>CAYYHP010000238.1:0-3447 GCA_964471815.1 uncultured Rhodanobacteraceae bacterium | reverse complement strand
TGCGCATGACCACGCCGTAACTGCGCTGCGGGAAGTACTGGCGCAGGTTGCGCACGACCAGACGCCTCTCGTCCTCCGGCGTGATGCAGATGCCGGTGACGATGGAGATGCCGAGGCCCATCGCGACGTATTCCTTGATGACCTCCCAGCCGCCGACCTCGATCGCCACGCGATACGGCACCCGGCGCTGCTGGAACACCAGATCGACCAGCCGATAGGTCGTCAGGCGTTGCGGCGGCAGGATCAGGCCGTAGGGTGAGAGGTCCTCCAGACGCACGTCCGGCTGGCCGGCGAGCGGGTGATCGAGCGGCAGGATCAGCAGCGGGTCGTACCACTGCACGGGCGCATAGCTCAGATCGTGCGGTACGTCGAGCATCGAGCCGATCGCGAAATCGACGTGGTCCTGGCGCAGCAGCGCGAGGCCGTCCTTGCCGGTGACGTTGTGCAGCTGCAGACGCACGCTGCCGTGGCGTTCGCGGAAGGCGCGTACGAGCGGCGGCAGGAGGTACTGGATCGTCGAGGCGCCGGCGGCGATGTTGACCTCGCCGGCGTCGAGGTCCTGCAACCGGCTGCGAAACTGCTGGTCGAGGTTCTCGAAACCTTCGACAACCGGCCGGGCGAGGTCGTAGAGCATCTGTCCTTCGCGGGTCAGCACGAAGCGCGGGCGTACGCGTTCGAGCAGGCGCACGCCGAGCTCGGTTTCCAGCGCCGAGAGCTGCAGGCTCACCGACGGTTGCGATAGGAACAGCGCCTCGGCCGCGCGCGCCAGCGTGCCGAACTTGACGATGTAGCAGAACGCGCGCAACTGCTTGAGCCGATTGCCCTTGTAATAGAAGCGCGGTGTGCTGGCCGGCGCGGCGCCGCGTGCACGCGGCTGTCGCCGGGACCGTACGCCGGCGGATGGTGGGTCTTTCGCGCCCGGATCGCCGGAACGGTTATTACGGGTCGGCCCGGCCATCACGGAATCATCGACTTACAGGATATTTGACGCTGTCAAATTTCTGCATTGAAACTTCTGCTTTGTCAAATGCTGCAGTGCATGACTAGTCTGGCCGCCCTCCCAGTCGAGCGATGCAGGGGACGACGATGGCAGTGCCGGCCGAACAGTTGCACGAGGGTGCGGTCGAGATCCGCGGCGCCGTGCGTGCGGGTTACGACGAGATCCTGACTCCCGAGGCGCTGGCCTTCCTCGCCGGCCTGCACCGGCGCTTCGACGCGACCCGGCGCGCCCTGCTCGCGGCACGCGTCGAGCGCCAGGCCCGCTTCGACGCCGGCGAGCTGCCGGATTTCCTGCCGGAGACGCGCGAGATCCGCGAATCCGACTGGACCGTGGCCGAAATCCCGGCCGCCCTGCGCGATCGCCGTGTCGAGATCACCGGGCCGGTCGACCGCAAGATGATTATCAACGCGCTGAACTCGGGCGCGAAGGTGTTCATGGCCGACTTCGAGGATTCCTCGACGCCGACCTGGGAAAACCTGCTCGACGGGCAGATCAACCTGCGCGACGCGGTGGCCGGCACGATCGAATTCCGCTCGCCGGACGGCCGCGAGTACCGCCTGAAGCCGGAAACCGCGGTGCTGATCGTGCGTCCGCGCGGCTGGCACCTGCCGGAGAAGCACGCCCGGGTGGACGGCGAGGAGATATCCGGCGCGCTGTTCGACTTCGGCCTGTTCGCGTTCCACAACGCGCATGCCCTCAGGCTGCGCGACTGCGGCCCCTACTTCTACCTGCCGAAGATGCAGAGCCACCGCGAGGCGGCGCTGTGGGACGAGGTGATGGAGCACGCCGAGCACGAACTCGGCCTGCCGGCCGGCTGCATGAAGGCCACGGTGCTGATCGAGACCCTGCCGGCAGTGTTCGAGATGCACGAGATCCTGCACGCACTGCGCCGGCGCATCGTCGGCCTGAACTGCGGACGCTGGGATTACATCTTTTCCTACATCAAGACCTTCCGCGCGCACCGCGACCACATCCTGCCGGATCGCGGCCAGGTGACGATGACGGTGCCGTTCCTCAGGGCCTACTCGGAACTGCTCGTGCAGACCTGCCACCGCCGCGGTGCGTTCGCGATGGGCGGCATGGCCGCGCAGATCCCGATCTCGGGCGATGCCGAGGCCAACGAAAAGGCGCTCGAGCGCGTCCGCGCCGACAAGCTGCGCGAGGTCAGGGCCGGCCACGATGGCACCTGGGTCGCGCATCCTGGCCTGGTGCCGATCGCCCAGCAGATCTTCGACGAGTACATGCCGACGCCGAACCAGCTGCACGTGCGGCGCGAGGACGTGAAGGCGAACCGCGACGACCTGATCCTCGCGCCGCCGGGCACGATCACGCGTGCCGGTTTCCTCGGCAACATCGACGTCTGCGTGCGCTACATGGCGGCCTGGCTCGACGGCCTCGGCTGCGTGCCGATCCACCACCTGATGGAGGACGCGGCGACCGCCGAGATCTCCCGCGCCCAGCTCTGGCAATGGCTGCGCCACGGCGACCTGAGGCTCGACGATGGCACGCCGGTCGATTACGCCCTGTTCGATGCGGCGATCCAGCGCATCGACGAACGCCTGCCGCGCACCGGCCTGATTGGCCAGGCGCGCGTACCACAGGCGGCCTGGCTGCTGTCCGAACTGACCCATGCGCGCCAGCTGGCCGACTTCCTGACCCTGCCGGCCTACGCCCTGCTGCCCTGATCCGATCTGTACCCCGCCGCGATAGCGGGGAAGTCTCCACCTCCGTTCCGCTCCCCAACCCGAAGGTACGCATCATGACGAGCACGCTGCCCACTGCCGAACAGATCAAGAAGGACTGGGAAACCAACCCGCGCTGGAAGGGCATCAAGCGCGGCTACACCGCCGAGGACGTCGTGCGCCTGCGCGGCACGATCCCCGTCGAGCACACGATCGCGCGTCTCGGTGCCGAGAAGCTCTGGAAGTACATCAACAGCGAGCCGTTCATCAATGCGCTCGGCGCGCTGACCGGCAACCAGGCCATGCAGCAGGTCAAGGCCGGCCTGAAGGCCATCTACCTGTCCGGCTGGCAGGTCGCCGCGGACGCCAACCTCGCCGGCGAGATGTATCCGGACCAGTCGCTGTATCCGGCCAATTCCGTGCCGCAGGTCGTCAAGCGCATCAACAGCACCCTGCTGCGCGCCGACCAGCTACACCATGCCGAGGGCAAGGACGACATCGACTGGCTGCAGCCGATCGTGGCCGACGCCGAGGCGGGCTTCGGCGGCGTGCTGAATGCGTTCGAGCTGATGAAGGCGATGATCGAGGCCGGTGCCTCGGGCGTGCACTTCGAGGACCAGCTCGCCAGCGTGAAGAAGTGCGGCCACATGGGCGGCAAGGTGCTCGTGCCGACCCGCGAAGCCGTAGAGAAGCTCGTCGCCGCGCGCCTCGCCGCCGACGTGATGGGCGTGCCGACCCTGCTGGTCGCGCGCACCGACGCCGAGG
>CAYYHP010000237.1:0-3563 GCA_964471815.1 uncultured Rhodanobacteraceae bacterium | reverse complement strand
CGCGGCGAGGCGCGCATTACAGCCGGGCATCGCCGCCAATGCAAACGTGGCCACAGGGCCGCTGGGCGCGGCGCGTGCCGCCAGGTCACGGGCGCCGTTCGGGCATCGCCAGGGTGCGGCAGAAAACCGCGATGTTGCACTCTTGGCGCGCCGCGAACGGCGTCTAGAAGCGGGCCTTGACCGAAGTCAAGGCGATGGCGCAGTCGGCCCCTTAGGGTGGCGGCATGAAAAATGTCGTCGTCCCCGTCTTCGATCCGGACCTGGTCGCCCGCTACGACCTGAACGGACCGCGCTACACCTCGTATCCCACGGCGCCGCACTTCCGTGGCGATTTCGGCGCGGACGATTTCATCGAGCAGGCGCGGCGCAGCAACGAGGATCCAATTCCGCGGCAGCTCTCGCTGTACATGCACGTGCCGTTCTGCTTCAGCCCGTGTTTCTACTGCGGTTGCAACCGCGTCGTCACGCGCGAGAAGGTCAAGGGCGAGATCTATCTGGCGCATCTGTATCGCGAGATCGAGCTGACCGCGCCGCTGTTCGATCGCGACCGATCGGTCGTGCAGCTGCACTTTGGCGGCGGCACGCCGAACTTCCTCGACATCGGTCAGATGGCCGAACTGATGGACATGTTCGCACGGCACTTCACGCTCGGCCACGATGCCTACCGCGAGTTCGGCATCGAACTCGACCCGCGCTATGCGGATGCGGCCTATGTGCGTGCGCTCGCGGCGATGGGTTTCAACCGGCTCAGCGTGGGCATCCAGGATTTCGACCCGGCCGTGCAGAACGCGGTCAACCGTCACCAGGGCATCGAGCAGACGCGCGTCGTGATCGAGACCGCGCGCGCGGCCGGTTTCCGCTCGGTCAGCGTCGATCTGATCTACGGCTTGCCGCGGCAGAGCCTCGACGGTTTCGCGCGCACTCTGTCCGAGGTCGTCGCACTGCGGCCGGACCGTGTCGCGGCTTACAGCTACGCGCATCTGCCCGACATCTTCAAGGCGCAACGCCAGCTCGACGCGACCGATCTGCCCGACGCACAGACCAAGCTTGCGCTGCTCGGCATGAGCGTGGATGCATTGACTGGCGCCGGGTACCGCTATATCGGCATGGATCACTTCGCCATGCCGGGCGACGAGCTCGTGCGCGCGCAGGACGACGGCACGCTGCAGCGCAATTTTCAGGGATATTCCACGCACGGCGGCTGCGACATCGTCGGCCTCGGCGTCAGTTCGATCGGGCGCATCGGCGACAGCTACAGCCAGAACGTCAAGGATCTGATCGGCTACTACGCCGCGCTCGATGCGGGGCGCCTGCCGGTCGCGCGCGGCCTGCGCCTGAGCGAGGACGACATGATCCGGCGCGATGCGATCAATCGCCTGATGTGTCATGGCGTGATCGACGTGCGCGAGTTCGAGGCACAGCATCGGCTCGACTTCAGCGTGTACTTCGCCCAGGAGCTCTACCGCCTGCGCCAGCTCGCCACCGACGGGCTGGTCGAGCTTAAGAGCGAGCGCATCGAGGTCACGCCCCGCGGCCGTTTCCTGCTGCGCATCGTGGCGATGGTGTTCGACGCCTACCTTGACCGGCAGCGCGAGGCCCCGCTGCGCTTCTCGCGCACGATCTGACCTGGCTCGCCGGCGGGCCTGCCAACGTCGCCCGCTGCTCCGTTACCATCGCGCCGGCCCACGATTGATCGGCCATCCATGGGCGCAGGAACTAGCGGAACGCGTGACCGATGAATCAACCAATGCTGCCCGGCGGGCAGGCATCCCAGCAAGGCCCGATCGCCGACGACGGTGACGAGCTGCACTTCTGTTCGACCTGCGCGTTCGGCGCGGTCTGCCAGCAGTACGGGTACGACAAGGCGGCGCTGAATGCGCTGCATTGTCTGGTCGAGCACGTCGGGCCGTTCCATGCCGGCGAGCACGCCTTCCGCCTCAACGATCCATTCAATGCGATCTTCGCCGTGCGTGCCGGCATGGCCAAGACCTACCTGATCGACGAGCGTGGCCGCGAGCAGGTGCTGGGCTTCCATCTGCCCGGTGAGATGGTCGGGCTCGACGCCATCTATCCCGCACGCTATCCGTGTAACGCGGTGGCGCTGGATACCGTGTATTTCTGCCGGTTCTCCTTTCCGGCCATGGCCACGCTGGCCGCACGCATGCCGGATCTGCAGGTCCAGTTGTTCCGCTTGCTCAGCAAGGGCATCGGCACCGCTTCGCTGCTGGCCGGTGATTTCACGGCCGAGGAGCGGCTCGCGGCCTTCCTGGTCGATCTCGCCGACCGTTATGCCGCGCGGGGGTTCTCGCCGACCCGGTATCGCCTGTCGATGTCGCGTGGCGACATCGCGAACTACCTGCGGCTCGCTTCCGAGACCGTCAGCCGCGTGCTGCGCCGGTTCCAGGATGGCGGTCTGATCGCGGTCGACGGGCGCGAGGTCGAACTACAGAGGCCCGCCGAACTGCGCCACGTCGCGCGCTGCATCCTGCACGGCTGAGGCTGCGACGTTTCCTTCGCTCGCTGCGTCCGTGGCGAGCGTTCCGTGCAAGGCAGCCCGCGATGCAGGAACGGACGGCACGCGATGCCGCGTGCCGGCAGGTTCCGGAGTGCCTTGACATGGATCAGTGCGTGGCCGGGCAGGCGCCGCGCAGCATGATGCGACACGTCCAGCACGGAGTCCGTCATGTCCTCGACGAAGCGATTGTGGAGCGGCCTGGCCTTGCTGCTGGTCGCGTCCTTCAGCCGGCTGCTGTGGATGCGCGTCCCCGGCGATACGGTCTCCTCCGCCGGGGCACTCCTGCTGGCCTGGTTCGTCTGTCGTCTGTGGATCGCGCCGCGCCTGATCGCGCAGGTGGCGGGCGAGGCGCTCGGCAATGGCTGAGGTACGGCCCGCGATCGCCGTAGTGATCGAGGCCAGGCCGGGCGGCCTGTCCGTCCGGCGGGGTCTTCCGCCGCCGGCCGAGCTGCCGCGCCTCCTCAGCGCCGCTCCCCACCGCCTGCTGTTCACTGCTGGCGCTCTCATGCTGATCGTGTCCATGGCGTGGTGGGCGCTGGTCTGGCTCACGGCGCGGTTCGGCCTGGGGGCCCTTCCCGCCGCGCCCGTGTCGGTGGGCAGGGCCCATGCGGTCCTCGCCGTTTACGGGATGTTCGGGCCGTTCGTCTTCGGGTTCCTGCTGACCGTGTTCCCGCGATGGCTCGCGCAGTCGGCCCTGGTCCGGCGCGATTACGTGCCGGTATTCGCCGGCCTGTTCGGCGGCGGCATGTCGAGCCAGCTCGGTATGCTCGGTTCGCGCGGACTGCTGATCGCTGGACTTGTGCTGCTGCTCGGCGGCTGGTGCGCCGGCCTTCTCGCGCTCGGCCGGCGGGCGAAATCCGCTGCGTGGCGGGATGCCTACACCGCTTCGATCCTGCTGGCGGTCTCGCTCGGCGCGGCCGGGCTCGCCGCCTTCCTCGCGCATGTGCTCGGCGGCCCGGACGGGCTGGCGTCCGTCGCGGTCGCCTGCGGCCTGTTCGGGCTGCTGGTGCCGGTCTACTTCACCGTCTGCCACCGCATGATTCCCTTC
>CAYYHP010000236.1:0-3572 GCA_964471815.1 uncultured Rhodanobacteraceae bacterium | reverse complement strand
AGAAAAACGAGTTGAGCGACCGCCAGATCCGCCGTCGTCGACGCCTGATCCGCCATCACAGGAAGAGCTGAGCGCATGCGACGCTTCGGCACGCCCGGAGCGGAGAACACCACCGCCGCGATCCTCGCCGGCGGCGCGGCGACACGGCTCGGCGGGCGCGACAAGGGACTCGCGATGCTCGCCGGCAGACCGCTCGTCGAGCATGTGCTGGAGGCCGTGCGCCCGCAGGTCGCCGCCGTGCTGATCGTCGCCAACCGCCATCTCGACGACTACCGCCGTCTGGCCCCGACCGTGAGCGATGCGACACCCGGACTGCGCGGCCCGCTTGCTGGCATCGTCACGGCCCTGCGCACGGCGAGGACCGGCTGGATACTGACCCTTCCGGTCGATTGCCCGGCGCCGCCCGGCGACCTGTACGCGCGTCTCGCCCATACCTGCGACGCGAGCGCGGCGCGTTGCGCCGTGGTACACGACGGCGACCGCATCCAGCCGCTGTTCGCGTTGTACCATCGGGACCTGGCTTCCGAAGCGCGGTGTGCGCTGGCCGAATCCTCCGCGGTCTGGCGCTGGCAGCAGGCCTGCGCGGCGATCGTGGTGGATTTCGCCGACCGTCCGCACGCCTTCGCCAACCTCAACACCCCCGACGATTTCGCTGCCTTCGTCACCCATCGATGAGCCTGACGACCTATCCCACCGGCCTTGCGTTCGCCGAAGCCCGTGAATGTCTGTGCGCGCTCGGCAGCGCGCGCCGGCTCGGCGTCGAGCGCGTGACGCTCGACGCGGCATTCGGCCGCTGCCTCGCGACACCGATCCATGCGCCGCACGATGTACCGCCGTTCGCGAACTCGGCGATGGATGGCTACGCGCTGCGCGACGCGGATCTTCCGGCGACCGGCGAGCGCGGTTTCCGTCTCGTCGGCCGACGTGTCGCGGGCGATACGCGGCCCCTCGTGATCGGCCCGGGCGAATGCGCCGGCATCACCACCGGCGCTGTCCTGCCGCAGGGCACGGACAGCGTGGTCATCAAGGAGAATGTCCGCCTCGATGGCCAGACCGTGTTCGTGCGCGCCGGCGAGCCGGCCGGCGCGAACGTGCGGCCCGCCGGCGAGGACTACCGGGCCGGCGAACCGGCGTTCGCTGCGGGCATGCGCCTCACGCCTGCACGAGTCGGCGTGCTCGCCTCGTTCGGGCTCACCGAGATCGAAGTCTCGCGCCAGCCGCGCGTCGCGGTGCTGACCACCGGCGACGAACTCGTGCCGCCCGGCCAGATGCTCCAACCCGGCCAGATCCACGACTCGAACCGCTACGGCCTCGCGGGTCTGCTGCGCCGGCATGGCGTGGCGCGGCTGGCGCAGATTCGCGTCACCGACGATCCGCAGGCGCTCGAGGCGTCGTTGCTCGCGGCTTCGCGTACGCACGACCTGATCGTGACCTCGGGCGGCGTTTCCGCCGGCGAGGCGGATTTCCTGCCGTCCGTCGTCGAGCGGCTCGGCCATCTGCACTTCTGGAAGGTACGCATGCGCCCGGGCATGCCGGTCCTGGCCGGCGAGATCGGGGCGGCGCTGCTGGTCGGCTTGCCGGGCAATCCGGTATCGAGCCTGACGGTCTTCCTCACGCTCGTCCGGCCGCTGCTCGATGCCATGCAGGGCGCGACGGAAATGCCGCCCCGGCAGTACGCACGGCTCGCCGTCCCGATCCACAAGACGCACCGGCGCGCCGAGTTCCAGCGCGGCCGTCTCGAATCACGCCCGGACGGCAGCCGCTGGACCACGCCGTTCCCGCGCCAGGGTTCCGGCATCCTGCGCAGCATGGCCGAGGCGGACTGTCTCATCGTGCTCGACGAAGCCGTCGAGCGGCTCGCTGCGGACAGCGTCGTCGAAGTGCTGCCGTTCGCCGGAACCGATTGAGCCATGCAACACGACCAAGACCCGCATCGCGACGCATCGTCCGCGACATCCCTGGAAATCTCCCCTGTCGAGGCCGTCGCGCGCCAGGCGGTGGGTGCACTACTCGTGGATGTGCGCGAGGAATGGGAGCGGGAGGCCGGCATGCCGTGCGGCGCGCTCGGCCTCGCAGGCAGCCGGCTCGAGGCGGATCATGCGAGCTGCCTGCCTGACCGCGAGCGGGCCATCCTCACGATCTGTGCCGCTGGCGCACGTTCGCTGCGCGCTGCGGAGCGGCTCCGTCGGCTCGGCTACCGGGACGTGCGTTCGGTGGCCGGCGGCATGCGGCGCTGGCAGGCCGAACGACTGCCGGTCGGCGCGGGCGGTCTGGACGACGACGCACGCGATCGCTACTCGCGCCATCTGCTGCTGCCGCAGGTGGGCGTCGCCGGCCAGCGCCGCCTGGCCGAAGCGCGGGTCGTCCTGGTCGGTGCCGGCGGTCTCGGTTCGCCGGCCGCGCTGTATCTCGCAGCCGCCGGCGTCGGGCGGCTGCGCCTGATCGACGACGACCGGGTCGAGCGCTCGAACCTGCAGCGCCAGATCCTGCACGCCGATGCACACATCGGCGTGCTGAAGGTCGAGTCCGCGAAGCTCACCCTCCAGGCGCTGAATCCGCGCGTCGCCATCGAGACGCACGCCGAGCGGCTCGTGGCCGAAAACGTCGAAGGCCTGCTGCGCGGTGCCGACGTGGTCATCGACGGCGCCGACAATTTCGCGACCCGCTATCTGCTCAACGCGGCCTGCCTGCGGCTCGGCATTCCGCTGATCTACGGCGCGGTCCACCGATTTACCGGACAGGTCAGCGTGTTCGATCCGCGGCGTCCCGATTCGCCGTGCTACCGCTGCCTGTTCCCGGAACCGCCGGGCCCCGGCGAAGCGCCGAACTGCGCCGAGGCCGGCGTGCTCGGCGTGCTGCCGGGCAGCATCGGCGTGCTCCAGGCCAGCGAGGCGCTCAAGCTGCTGCTCGGCATCGGCGAGCCGCTGGTCGGGCGCCTGCTGTGCCACGATGCCCTCGCGGCGAGCTTCCGCGAACTGCGCCTGTCACGCGATCCGGATTGTCCGGGCTGCTCGCCCGGCGCAATCGCTCAACCCTACGCGGATCTCGTCCGCTGGTGCGCGAGCCTCGGCTGAGGCCGCGGCGCGTGGCACCCGCGCTTACGCGCCGTGGCGACGGCGTGCCGCCTCGAATGCCGCCAGCTGTTCGGGCGTCGCCTCACGCTGATGCTCGCGCTTCCACTGCTCGAACGGCATGCCGTAGATGCGTTCACGCGCGGCCTCCTTGTCGATCGCGATACCGCGCTCGGCCGCCGCTTCGCGATACCAGTCGGCGAGGCAGTTGCGGCAGAAGCCGGCGGTGATCATCAGGTCGATGTTCTGCACGTCGCGGCGGCGATCGAGGTGGGCGAGGATGCGCCGGAAAACGGCGGCCTCGAGTTCGGTTCGTTCGTCCATGCGGGCTCCGGAGGGCAGGGAATGGCGGCCGCGCGTTTGAGCCGCATCGGCCGGCTGTGGATAATGCGCGCCTCGCCTCGACCCCCGCCACCATGACCGCCCGCATCCTGGACGGCAAGCATATCGCCGACGATGTCCTGCGCCGCGTGCAGCAGCGCGTCGCCGCGCGCGTGGCTG
>CAYYHP010000235.1:0-3653 GCA_964471815.1 uncultured Rhodanobacteraceae bacterium | reverse complement strand
AAAAGCTCGACAGCAGCGCACCGAGTTCGGGCGCGCGATCGAGCGAGAAGCGGCGTTCGTCCTTGCCCTCGCGCTGCACGCGCACCTCGTTCGCGGCGACGGTCGTCGTCTCGCGATACGGCGCATCGACACGCTTGCCGAGCTGGCCCGCGCCGCCATAGTGCAGCTCGCCGCGCAACACCATCGGGCGGCGCAGCACATGCACGAAGCGCACTTCGGTGTAGACCGTGTCGGCCGGCGCCGGGCGGCGCAGCGAGGCGATGAGTGCCGCCGTTGCCGGCGTCAGCTCAGCCGGCGGCGGAGGCGACGCGGTCGCGGCGCTCGTCAGCGCGCCCAGCAGGAAGATCCCAGAAATCATAGAAGTTGAACCAGTTGTAAGGATATCGGCGCGCATAGTGCTCAAGTCGCGCGGCGTAGCGTTGCGCCCATGCGCGCAGTTGCGCGGCGCGCTCGCTGCGCGGAATTTTTATACTTTGCGCCAACGTCTCGAAGTGCAGCTCGTAGCGGTTGCCGCCGAGATAGACGCCAAACGCGAGCACGACCGGCAGGTCGAGCATCGAGGCGATCTGGTAGGCGGCGACCGGAACATGCGCGGTGCGGCCGAAGAAGTCGACCGGCGCGGTCGCTTCCTGCGCGCGCGGGCGGTCGGCGAGCAGGCCGATCAGCGCGCCCTGGCGCGCGGTGTCGTGCAGGGCCAGGGCGAGCGCGCCCGGATCGACGCCAGCGTCGATCACGTTCGCGGCGACGCCGGGATTGAGCGCGTGCAGCAGCTCGTTGAGCGCGCGCGTCTGCTTCAGGTCCATGACCACGCGCAACGGCACGTCGGGCCGGCGCAGGCTCAACGCGCGCAGCGCCTCGAAGCTGCCGAAGTGCGAGCCGAGCAGGAGCACGCCGCGGCCGCGCGCGATTTCGGCCTCGATCTGATCGAGGCCATGCACGCGCAGGTCGAAGCGGTCGAGCGTCGTGTCGTGCAACAGATAGATGCGGTCGAGAATCGTCGCCGCATAGCTGTGGATGTGCCGGAGGATGTCCCGGGCGCGCGCCGGACGGCCGAGCGCCAGGGTCAGGAACTCGCGCGAGTCGCGGCGTTCGCGCGTGCGGCGGAAAAAAAAATACAGCGTGATCGGATACAGCCACAGGCGTGCGAAGCCGCGGCCGGCATGCAGACCGAGCGCACGGATCAACCAGATCGCGATACGCCCGCCGGCCTCGCGGCGCTCGCTCCACTGCGCGCTCATGCCGCGCCTTCCGTCTCGGCGATGCCGCTCGCCACCGGCCTGCCATCGCGCAGCACGTTGAAATGCAGGCGCCCGTCTTTTTCCTCGATGCGCAGTTCGGCGTCCTGCTCCGGCAGCAAGGGCGCTGCGAACTTGACCTGCGGCAGCGCGGCGATGCGCGCGCCATACGCGCGCTCGATCGCCGCGGCGACGCAGTCGAGCAGGACCACGCCGGGCACGACCGGCCGGCCGGGAAAGTGGCCGGGCAATGCGGGATGGTCGGCGGCGATGCGCAGGCGCGTGCAAGTCATGCGTCGATGATAGCTGGAACGCGTTGCCTGCCGCAGACGTGGTGCCTGCGGTTCACTTCTCGATCAGTTCGGGCCAGACCCGGCCCAAGGCGCGCAGGAAACCGGCCAGCGTATGCCGCGGCGCCTGCGGCAGCAGGCGCGGGCGCAGCAGGAACTCGCCGAAGAACAGGCCGGCCACCGCCAACGGCAGGATCAGGTCGTAGGCACGCGGCGACGGCACCGGCGCGGCGAAGAGCGTGCGGTCGCGCAGCACGCATACCAGGCCGAACCCGGTCATCAGCGCCTGAAACACGGCCCAGAGCAAGGTCAGCCCGCGCGCGTAGCGCACGACCGCGGCATCGCGCAGCGTCGCCTCGCCCTCGATCGCGGCAATCGCGCGCGCGATCAGCGGCGTGCGCGGCGGCACGAGGCTGCGCGCGAACAGCCAGCCGACCAGGCCCGCGATCGCGACGGGCAGCAGGTCGATCAGCAGGCGCGCGCCGCCAAGCCACCACGCTGCGGCTTCGCCGACCGCGATCGCCGCAAGCGCGGGACGCAGCATGCGCGGCGAGACGAGGAGCAGGTACGCCAGCGCCAGCGGGGCGATCGCGGCGCTGATGTTCTCGCTGTGCAGCAGGGCGCCGCCCAGCGCGAGCGCGAGTATCGCGAGCCAGACCGTGACGCGCATGCGGATGTCGCGGGGCGACGGCGCTTCGGCTCAATTCACGCGATGGGTTTCGACATGCTCGGCGAGCGCGCGCAGGCTGGAGAAGATGCGCTTGTTGTCGGCATTGTCGGAACGCAACTGGAAACCGTAGCGCTTGGACACGGCCAGCGCGAGCTCGAGCGCGTCGATCGAATCCAGGCCGGTCTCGGCGCCGAACAAGGGCGCCTCGGGCGTGAACTCCTCGGCCTTGAGGTGCTCCAGATTCAGGCTCGAAACGATGAGGCTGGCGAGCTCGTGCTCGGCGGGCGTCTGCTGATTCGACATGTTTCCTCGCGGGTTGCTGTCCTGCCGCTTCGCTGCGACGGCATCGGCGCAGTGTATCATTGGCCCATTGAAACTCGATGCGGCGTCGTTGCCGCGCGCCACCGACTTGTCTACCGCAGAAACCGATATCGCCGACGCGTTGTTGCCCGGGGCACCCACCGATCTCGCGCCGTTGCGCGTTGACTGTGAGCAGGCAACGCTAGAGGCGATTCTTGGTGGTGACGATGTGCTCGCCGTGTTCGGCTTCGGTGCGCGTGCGCCGGCAGGCCACACCGACCCGCGCTATCTGCGCGTCAATCTGGAACCGACGGGAAATACGACGCCATTCGAGGTCTGGCGCACGCAAGGGCGCGTGCGTGCGCAGCGCGAGAATGACATCGCCTGGGCCAGTGATGGCGACTACGCATTCGGCGCCATCGAGGTCGACGAAGCCGCACACGGCGGCATCGAGTTGGCGACCGAATTCGCTTATCGACGCCTTGTCGAAGCAATCGCGTCGAGCAATACGCCACATGCACTGCGACTGTGGAATTACCTCGACGCGATCAATCTCGGCGAGGGCGATGCAGAGCGCTACCGCCGTTTCTGTGTGGGGCGTGCGGCCGGACTCGCCGCGCATGGCTTCGTCGATGCCTATCCGGCGGCAACCGGTATCGGCGTGCGCGATGGCCGCCGTGTCCTGCAGATTTACTGGCTCGCCGCGCGCCGTGCCGGCACGGCGCTGGAAAACCCACGTCAGATCAGCGCCTGGCGCTACCCGCGCCAGTACGGCATCAAGGCGCCCACGTTCGCCCGCGCGATGCGCGCGCCGACGCAAGCCGCGCAAGTTTACCTGTCCGGCACGGCCGCCATCGTCGGCCACCTCTCGCACCATCGCGACGATCTCGTCAAACAACTCGATGAAACGCTGGCCAATATCGACAGCGTGCTCGCCGCCGCCAAGGTGGCCCCGGCTGCCCGCCTGGGTGCAGGCAGCACCCTCAAAATTTATGTCCGCCACCCGGAAGACGTCGCAACGGCGCACACGCATTTGCGCGAAAAACTGCCTGCGCAAATTCCGCTGCTGTTTCTGCTCGGCGACATCTGCCGCAGCGAGTTGCTGATCGAAATCGATGGCGTGCAAGCCGCTTGATGGGCTATGTCAGTAGTAGTGCG
>CAYYHP010000234.1:0-3654 GCA_964471815.1 uncultured Rhodanobacteraceae bacterium | reverse complement strand
CCGGCCAGGGCTTGCTGCGCGTGCGCGCAAGTCTCGCGCTCGGCATGAAGGAACGCCTCGTGCTCGTCGAGGCGGGCGGCGAAAACCTGTTGCTCGCGGTGAGCACGAGTGGCGTGACCTGCGTACACCGTTTCAACTCACCGCCGCCGGATCCGGCCGCTGAAACCGGCGCGTTCACCGCGCTGCTTCGCCGCCGCGCCGATGAACGCAGGGAGGCCTGAGGATGCGTGTGCTCCTCGCAATGCTAGCCGTGTTCCTCGCCGCATCGGGCAGCACCGAGGCGGCCAATCTGCCGAACCTGACCGTTGCCCAGGTCGGCAATCAGAGCGTCAGCCTGCCGCTGCAGGTGCTGGCGCTGATGACCGCCATCACCCTGCTGCCGGCAGCGCTGCTCACGCTGACCGCGTTCACCCGCGTGATCATCGTGCTCGGCCTGCTGCGCCAGGCACTCGGCACGGGCCAGACGCCCTCCAACCAGATCCTGATCGGCCTCGGGCTGTTCCTGACCGCGCTGGTGATGATGCCGGTCGCGGACAAAGCCTGGAGCGCGGGCATCGCGCCATACCTCGACGGCAAGCTTGCCTTCGACACCGCGTGGACGGCGACCACCGCCCCATTGCGCGAATTCATGCTGGCGCAGATCCGCAGCAGCGATCTGATGACCTTCGCCGGACTGGCCGGCAGTTCCGGCTACGCCACGCCGGCCGACGTGCCGTTCGGCGTGCTGGCCGCGAGCTTCCTGACCAGCGAACTGAAGACCGCGTTCGAGATCGGCTTCATGCTGTACGTGCCGTTCGTGATCATCGATCTCGTGGTGGCCAGCGTGCTGATGTCGATGGGCATGATGATGCTCTCACCGATGCTCGTCTCGGCACCGTTCAAGATCCTCCTGTTCGTGCTCGTCGACGGCTGGACCCTCGTGGTCGGCTCGCTGGTGGCGAGCTTCCACCCGATCTGAGAACGAGCGGCCGCCGACGCGCGGCGAGGAGTCGGCCGTGAGCCCGGAAACCGCGATCACCGAACTCCAGGGCGCCCTGCAGCTCGCGCTCATGGTCGCCGCACCGCTGCTGATCGCGACCCTGATCGTTGGCGTGGTGATCGGCCTCCTGCAGGCCGCCACGCAGATCAACGAGGCAAGCGTCGCGTTCATCGCCAAGTTCATCGCGCTCGCCGTGGTGCTCGCGCTGGCCGGCCCGTGGATGCTCGGCCGCCTGACTGAATACACCGCCGCGCTAATCCAGCGCATTCCATCGGTGCTCGGCTGATGGACACGCCGGTCAGCGTGATCATCGATGGCGCCCATCTGCTCGCCCTGGGCCAGCAGGTCTGGTGGGTCGCGTTGCGCCTGGGTGCGATGCTGATGGTCGCGCCGATGATCGGCACCTATGCCGTGCCGATGCGTATACGCGTGCTGCTCGCGCTGACGCTCTCGACCGCGCTGGCCCCGCTGTTCCCGGCCGCACCTGCCGCTGCGCTGGATGCGGCGACGGTGCTCGCGGTGACTCGCGAACTCGCGATCGGCGCGGCGCTCGGCTTCGTGTTCCGCCTCGCGCTCGAAGCCGCGGCGCTCGGCGGCGAGATGATCGCGCAGGCGATGGGCCTGTCGTTCGCGCAGATGATCGATCCGATGCGCGGCGTGCAGTCGCCGGTGATGGGCCAGTGGTTCACGCTGGTCGCCGGCCTCTGCTTCTTCGCGCTCGACGGCCATCTCGCACTCGTCCAGGCCGTCGCCGAGAGCTATCGCCTGCTTGCGCCGGGCGCCACGCCGGCATCGCTGGCTGGCCTGCTCGACGCGGTGCCGGCGTTCGCCGTGACGATGTTCGCTGCCGGCGTCGGCCTCGCCCTGCCGATCGTATTCGCGATGCTCGCGGTCAATCTCGCGTTCGGCGTGCTGGCCCGTACCGCACCCGCGCTCAACCCGATCGCGATCGGCCTGCCGGCCGCCCTGCTGCTCGGTCTCGTGCTGCTGACCGCCCTGCTGCCGCATCTCCTGGCGCCGCTGCGCAGCCTGTTCGAGACGACGGCGACCACGGCCGCCCATCTGCTGTCCTGACATGGCCGAGCACGACGACGGCGAAGAACGCACAGAACAACCTACCGCCAAGCGCATCCGCGAGGCGCGCGAGCGGGGTCAGGTACCGCGTTCGCGCGAACTCGGCGGCGCGGCGATGCTCGGCGCGACCGTACTGCTGCTCGGCCTGCATGGCGGCGAGATGGCGCGCGGCGCCCTGCGCTGGATGCGCGGCGCACTGAGCTTCACGCGCGAGGACATGGCTCTCGGCGATCCGCTGGTGCGCGCCGCGCGTCTGCTCGGCGAACTGATGGGGGTCGCCGCGCCGCTGATCGTGGTCGGCATCCTGGCCGGCACGCTCGCGCCGCTCGCATTGAGCGGATTCAATTTCAGCAGCAAGGCGCTCCTGCCGGACTTTTCGCGGATCAATCCACTCGCCGGACTGCGGCGCCTCTACAGCCTGCCGTCGCTGGCCGAGATCGCGAAATCGGTACTGCGCGTCGTGCTGATCGGCTCGATCGGCTGGATCGCATTGCGCAACGAACTGCCGGCCCTGCTCGGCCTCGCCGACGAGGCGCTCGAACCGGCGCTCGCGCATGGCGGTGCGATTGCCCTGTCGATCCTGCGCCTCCTGACGCTCGCGCTAGTCGGTGTAGCGGCAATCGACGTGCCGTGGCAGATATGGCAGCACCGCCATCAGCTGCGCATGACCCGCCAGGAGATCCGCGACGAGCTGAAGGAAAGCGAAGGCAATCCGGAGATCCGCGCGCGCATCCGCAGGGCACAACAGGCCCTTGCTAACCGACGCATGCTCGAAGCCGTGCCGCGAGCCGACGCGGTGATCGTCAATCCGACCCACTACGCCGTGGCGATCGTCTATGACGCCAAACGCATGCGTGCGCCGCGCGTGGTCGCCAAGGGCGTGGATCTGATCGCGCAGACAATCCGCGAGGTCGCTGAGCAGCACCGCGTGCCGATCGTCTCCGCGCCGCCGCTGGCACGTGCCTTGTATCGCCAGGTCGAGCTGGACCGCGAGATCCCCGTACGCCTGTATGCGGCGGTCGCGCAGATCCTGAGTTTCGTCTACCAGCTGCGTGCGTACCGCCGCCATGGCGGGCGCATGCCGAAGCCGCCCGAGATCGATGTCCCGGAAGGCGCCGACTAGGACTGATCCATGGCCGATGTCACCTCCCGCAACGGACGCCTGATCACGATGCTGCGTCAGGGCCTCGGTGCGCCGCTGATCGTGCTGGCGATGCTGTCCATGATCGTGGTGCCGCTGGCTACGCCGGTGCTGGATGCGCTGTTCAGCTTCAACATCGCCATCTCGCTGGTGGTGCTGCTGGCCGTGATCTACGTGAAGCGGCCGCTGGACTTCACCATCTTCCCCATCATCCTGCTGATCCGCCGCAAGCGCTTCGAGGATGTGCCGGTGGAGGTGCTGGACTTCATTGACGGCTACGTCTTCCTCTCCGAGGAGACCCCCGCCTTCATCGCCAAGAACCTCATCAGCCGGCTGAAGCAATATGCCGAGACGCTGAAGACGCCGTTCTTCGGCGCGCTGGTGGACTATGCCGAGGAGGGCAACCAGCTGTGGACCTGCCCCGGGCACAATGGCGGCGTGTTCTATTCGCGCAGCCCCA
>CAYYHP010000233.1:0-3661 GCA_964471815.1 uncultured Rhodanobacteraceae bacterium | reverse complement strand
GGCCTGCCGGTAACGCGTGCGCGCCGTGCAGCGGAATTCCGTCGCCGGCGGCCGTCCGACCGTCCAGCTCAGGTCGGCCCCCACGAGCCGGTGCGAGTCGAGCCAGCGATTCGCGTTGCCCTGGGCGACCAGCAGCACGCGCCGGGCCACATCCTTGCCGACCACGTACCAGGGCTCGTTCGAGGCCCCGCGCCGGCCACCGATGCCAAGTCCCTGGCGCTGGCCGAGCGTGTAGAACATCACGCCCTGGTGCTCGCCGAGGCATTGCCCGTCGGGCGTGAGGATCGGACCGGGACGGGCCGGCAGGTAGCGGCCGAGGAACTCGCGGAAATCACGTTCGCCGATGAAGCAGATGCCGGTCGAATCCTTCTTCGCATGCGTCGGCAATCCGGCGGACGCAGCGAGACGGCGGACTTCGGGCTTCGGCAGGTGGCCGACCGGAAATTCGGTGGCGGCGAGCTGCTCCTGGCCCAGGGTATAGAGGAAATAGCTCTGGTCCTTGCCGGTATCATGGCCGCGCAGCAGGCGGTAGCGGCCGTCTACGCAATCGATGCGGGCGTAGTGGCCAGTGGCGATGCGCTCCGCCCCGAGTTCGCGGGCATGGTCGAGGAAAATCCGGAACTTGATCTCGCGGTTGCAGAGCACGTCGGGATTCGGCGTGCGCCCGGCGGCATACTCATCGAGGAAATGCCGGAATACGCCGTCCCAGTAAGCGGTGGCGAAATTGCGTGCATGGAAGGGAATGCCGAGCGCGGAGCAGACCTTCAGCGCATCGAGGCGGTCGCGGTCGGCCGTGCATTCGCCGGCGCGCCCGTCGTCCTCCCAGTTCTGCATGAACAGACCCGCCACGCTGCGGCCCGCACGTTGCAGGAGCAGGGCAGCGACCGAGGAATCCACGCCGCCGGACATGCCGACCATGATCATGCCGCCCCGCATGCCTCAGCCTCCCGTGCCAGGCAGTGCCTTCAGCACATCGAGCGGCCAGCGCCGGCCACCCAGCCAGGCGTCGATGCTCGCGAGGATCATCGGGCTGCGCAGGCGCGGGCCATATGCCGCGATCTCGTCGCGCCCGAGCCAGTGCGTGCTGAGGATCCCCGAGTCGAGGGGGAGCCGCGGGTCGTGGCCGACGGCGCGCGCGGCGAAGCTGAAGCGCAGGATGGCGCGTCCGTTACGCGGGTGGGACCACTGGTGCACGGCGACCAGGGCTTCGGGTTCGACGGTCCAGCCGGTCTCCTCGAGCGTCTCGCGGCAGACCGCCGCCGTCAGGGTCTCGCCGAGCTCGAGGTGGCCGGCTGGCTGGTTGAAGAGGATCTCGCCGCCGACGTCTTCCTCGACCAGCAGGAAGCGCCGGTCGCGGCAGACGATCGCGGCCACGGTGACGTGCGGCTTCCAGACGGCCTCGTCGGTCGTCGCGGCGGGTATCGACGCGGTGATCATGCGCTGGATGTTACACGACGCCCCCGCCAGCCCACCGGCGCTTGAAGCCTCGAGGGATGGCCGCAAGTTGCGGGCGCTATACTCGGCGTCAGAGTCTTACGACCTATCGATCTGCAATGTCTGGCGAGAACGACCGTCAATCCGAGCGCGACCGTGGCCTGGCCGTCGAGGAGGCGCGGCCGGAAACCGCGCGTCCGCCCATGTACCGGGTGGTGCTCCTGAACGACGACTACACGCCGATGGATTTCGTGGTCCATATCCTGCAAAGCTTCTTCGGCATGCCGCACGAACGGGCTCACGAGGTGATGCTGCATGTACACACCCGGGGCAAGGGCGTTTGCGGCCTGTTCACACGCGAAGTGGCAGAAACCAAGGTCACCCAGGTGAACGAATTTTCCCGCGCCCATCAACATCCGCTGCTCTGCACCATGGAAAAAGCCTAGGCGCGACGCCACTTCGTGGCCATCCTGTACAGGGGTGCGACTATGTTCAGTAAAGATCTCGAGCTCACCATCGGCCAGTGTTACAAGGAAGCGCGCGAGCAGCGTCATGAATTCATGACCGTCGAACACTTGCTGCTGGCGCTGCTCGAGAACCCGTCCGCGACGGCGGTCCTGCGTGCTTGTGGCGCGGATCTCGGCCGTCTCGCCAAGGATCTGAAGGCGATTATCGCGGAGACCGTACCAGTACTCGCGCCGAACGACGAGCGCGACACCCAGCCGACGCTCGGCTTCCAGCGCGTGTTGCAGCGCGCCGTGTATCACGTGCAGTCCTCGGGTCGGAAAGAAGTCACCGGCGCGAATGTCCTCGTTGCGATCTTCGGGGAAAAGGACTCACATGCCGTGTATTTCCTCAATCAGCAGGAAATCAGCCGGCTCGACGTGGTCAATTACATTTCCCACGGCATCGCCAAGATCGGCCACGAACCGCAACAGCCGCCGGCTGCCGGTAATGGTGAGCGCGAGGCAGAAGAGGGCGGCGAGGCTAAGGGCAACCCGCTCACCGAATTCGCCAGCAACCTCAACGAGCTGGCTCGCCAGGGCCGTATCGATCCGCTGATCGGCCGTACCGAGGAAATCGAGCGCACGATCCAGGTGCTGTGCCGTCGCCGCAAGAACAACCCGCTCTACGTCGGCGAAGCGGGCGTTGGCAAGACGGCGCTCGCTGAAGGTCTCGCCAAGCGCATCGTCGATGGCGAGGTGCCGGCAGTACTCAAGGACAACGTCATCTACGCGCTGGACCTCGGCGCCTTGGTCGCCGGCACCAAGTACCGCGGCGACTTCGAGAAGCGCCTCAAGGCCGTCATCGCGCAGCTCAAGAAGGAGCCGCGTGCCGTCCTGTTCATCGACGAGATCCACACCATCATCGGCGCGGGGTCCGCATCCGGCGGCACCATGGATGCTTCGAACCTGATCAAGCCGATGCTCGCTTCAGGCGAGATCCGCTGCATCGGTTCGACGACTTATCAGGAATTTCGCGCGATTTTCGAGAAGGATCGTGCGCTCGCACGGCGCTTCCAGAAGATCGATGTAGTCGAGCCGACGATTGCCGAGAGCGTCGAAATACTCAAAGGGCTGAAGTCGCGCTTCGAAGAACACCACGACGTGGAATACACGACCGACGCCCTGAAGGCGGCCGTGGATCTATCGGTCAAGCACATCGCCGACCGTCTGCTGCCCGACAAGGCCATCGACGTGATCGACGAGGCCGGCGCGCGCCAGCGCCTGCTGTCGGAGGACGAACGTAACAGCGTGGTCGGTGTGCCGGAGATCGAATACATCGTCGCGCGCATGGCGCGCATACCGCCGAAGCAGGTTTCGGCTTCCGATCGCGATGTGCTGCGCAATCTCGAGCGCAACCTGAAGATGGTGGTGTTTGGTCAGGACCGGGCGATCGAAGCACTGTCCGGGGCGATAAAGATGGCGCGTTCCGGTCTCGGCAACCCGCAGAAGCCGATCGGCTGCTTTCTGCTGGCTGGCCCGACCGGCGTCGGCAAGACCGAAGTCACGCGCCAGCTGGCCCTGCAGCTCGGCATCGAGCTGATCCGCTTCGACATGTCCGAATACATGGAAGCGCACTCGGTCTCGCGCCTGATCGGCGCGCCGCCGGGTTACGTCGGCTACGACCAGGGCGGTCTCCTGACCGAGCAGATCGTCAAGCATCCGCACAGCGTGCTGCTGCTCGACGAGATCGAGAAGGCGCACCCGGATGTGTTCAACATCCT
>CAYYHP010000232.1:0-3698 GCA_964471815.1 uncultured Rhodanobacteraceae bacterium | reverse complement strand
CGCATCGCCGTGTTCGAGCGCCTCGCGTGCATGGTCCGCGAGCGCCTCGCGCACGGCCCGCACGCCGGCGAGCGCCTTGCGGTTGCCGGCATCCTCGTCGAGGACTTCGCGATACAGGGCGAGTGCCGTGTCCGTACCGGTGCCGGCAAGGTGGCCTTCGGCGAGAGCCTTGTCGGCCTTCGCGAGCAGGGCCGTGACGTTCGCGCTCGGCGCCTTCTCGGGCGTGTCCGGCACCTCGTCGGCCTTGCGCGGTGCCAGCGCAGCGGGCGGGCCCATCTCGAGCGCGAGGCGCAGATCATCGTCGGCGACCTCGGGGCGCCGCACGCCGATCGGTGGCGGCGTAAAGCTCGGTATCGCACCGGGGACGACGGCCGTGCGTGGCGACGGCGTGACGTGGATCCAGCTCGGGAAGAAGCGATAGACGAGGGCGAAACCGAGCAGGGCGATCCCCGCCGCACCACCGAGCGTGGTCTGTTTGCGGACGGTTCCCTTCGGAGCCATGCAGGACACTACTGACAGGCGGGCGCGTGGCACCTTAGGCTATCCGCCCACGCCCCGCAAGCGCGCGCTGCCGCGATTCCCGGCGCATCGCCGGATCAATCGCGTCTTTCGGCAACCCATTCAGGAGAACCCGTGCATCACTGGATCGACGCAAGCAACGCCCTCGCCGACTTCCTCGACCGGCACGCCACGCAGACCACGGCATTCCTCGACACGGAGTTCATGCGGGTCGATACGTTCTATCCGCGACTCGCCCTGCTGCAGGTCAGTTTCGACGGCGACATCGCGCTCGTCGATCCGCTGACCCTCGGCGGCATCGGCGGACTGGCCGGGCGCATCGCGGCACCGCAGACGCTCGCCGTGATGCACAGCGCGAGCGAGGATCTCGAGGCACTCGCGGCATTCCTGCCGGGCGGCCTCGGCCGGTTGTTCGACACACAGATCGCCGCCGCGTTGAGCGGCTTCGGCCTCGGTCTGAGCTACCAGAAGCTGGTCGCTGCCGTCACGGGCATCGAGCTGCCGAAGGCCGAGACGCGCTCGGACTGGCTGCGCCGTCCGTTGAGTGCCGAACAGCTCGAATACGCCGCGCAGGATGTCGAGCATCTGCCGGCCGTGCACGCCGAGCTCGTCGGGCGCCTCGATCGCCTCGGTCGCCGCGCCTGGCATGCCGAGGACTGTGCGCGGCTCGTCGAGCGCGCACGCCGCCGCGAGGGCGAGGCCGAGCCGCAGCGCGCGTTCCGCAGTGCGGCGGAATGGCCGCGCGAGAAGCAGGCCCTGCTGCGCCGTCTGCTGCGCTGGCGCGAGGCGACGGCACGCCGCGAGGACCGGCCACGCACCTGGCTGCTCGACGACGCGCATGCGGCCGAGTTCTGCCTGCAGCCGCCCCAGGATGCCGAGGAGATCTATCAGCGCGGCAAGGGCCTGCGCGCACTGCGCGGTCCGCTGCGCAACGAGCTGCTCGCCGAGATCCGGCGCCCGCTCGATGCGGGGGAACTCGATTTCGCCGCGATCCCGCCGCTGCCCGGCCCGGCCGAGAAGCGCATCCTCGCCGCGATGCGCGATGCGGTCGCGAAGCTCGCCGCACAGCTCGATCTGCCCGAGGGACTGCTGTGCGCACGCCGCCATCTTGAAACCCTGATCGCCGACCGGACCTGGCCGGAGTCACTCGAAGGCTGGCGCCGGCCGTTGCTGCACGAGGCGCTGATGCGCTGCCTGCCCTGATTCGATGCCACAGCCATACGCGCTCGCGCGAGCACGCTGCGCGGGCCACGCGGATCGGCGACACGGCCGCATGCGGAGGGGTTTCGCTCCGCTTCGCCGTGGATCTGCATTCGCATGTTCCCGGTTATGCCATGCCGATATCGGGAGAATCCGGCTCGCTGCCGATGGCACATGGCGTGGAATTGGCTCCACACTGCATTTGGACGTCCATATGCCTTTCCGCTGCTTGACACGTGCGGCAGCGTTCGGTTTCACTCGGACCATGTCCATGCCCTGCGCCATCACCGCCGCCCTTTCCGTGTTTCGCGCGGCGGCGATGCGTTCCGGCACCACCACGACGATTACGACTACTGCGCCGCGGGTGCGGTCGGTCGTGCGCAAGTAATTCCCACGCAACGGCCCCCGCACCCGAGACAGGTGTGGGCGGCGATTCCCCACCAATCGGCACGGGGCCTCACGGAGAGGCCCGATGAGCACAACCGATTCCCGCAACGTTCCGGCCGCGCAGGCCGGCCCGGCGAACCCGCGCTGCGTCGCGCACAAGTTCGGCGGCACCTCGGTGGCCGATGCGGCGCGTTACCGGCATGTCGCACAACTGCTGCTGGCACGCGACGAGCCCGCGCAGGTGACCGTGGTCTCGGCGATGAAGGGCGTCACCGACGCGCTGATCGCGCTGGCCAAGGCCGCCGCCGCGAATGCGACCGACTGGCGCGCGAGCTGCCAGGAACTGCGCGAGCGGCACCGTCGCACGGCGCGCGAACTGCTCGGCGAAGCGGCCATCTCGGCGCTCGCCTGGCTCGACACGCGCTTCGACGAACTGGTCGAACTGCTCAAGGCATTGTCGGTGCTCGGCACCTCGCCACGCGAAGCGCTGGAGCTCGTGCAGGGACTCGGCGAAGTGTTCTCCGCGCGTCTGCTCTCCGCCCACCTCGCCGCACTCGGCGAGGACTGCGCGATGCTCGATGCGCGCGACGTGCTCGTGGTCAGCCACGGCGAGCTGGGCGTCGAAGTGGACTGGCCGACCAGCCAGGCGAAGCTCACTGCCTGGCGCGCCGCCCATCCGGCGCGGCGCGTCGTGGTCACCGGCTTCGTCGCGCGCGATGCCGCGGGTCACGCGACGATCCTCGGCAGGAACGGCAGCGATTATTCCGGAGCGATCTTCGCCGCGCTGTTCGATGCCGCCGAGCTGCATATATGGACTGATGTCGATGGCGTGCTCTCGGCCGATCCACGCCTGGTGCCGGAGGCCGTGCCGCTGGCGTCGCTGAGCTATCACGAGGCCTGCGAGCTCGCCTACTTCGGTGCGAAAGTCGTGCACCCGCAGACGATGACGCCGGCGATTTCGCGCGGCCTGCCGATCATCATCCGCAACACCTTCCACCCGGAGCATCCCGGGACTCGCATCACCGCCGCATCGAGCGGTGACGAAGGCCCGGTCAAGGGCCTGACGCTGTCGCCGGACCTGGCCCTCGTCAATCTCGAAGGTGCCGGCATGATCGGGGTGCCCGGCACGGCCGAGCGCGTGTTCGCGGCACTGCGCGATGCACGCGTGTCGGTGGTGATGATCTCGCAGGGTTCCTCCGAGCATTCGATCTGCTGCGTGGTGCGCGAGGCAGAAGCCGATCTCGCCTGCGCCGCGCTCGATCGCGCCTTCACGCGCGAGCTCGCCACCGGCCAGGTGCAGAGCGT
Organism: uncultured Rhodanobacteraceae bacterium; assembly: GCA_964471815.1. Classification (GTDB taxonomy): domain Bacteria; phylum Pseudomonadota; class Gammaproteobacteria; order Xanthomonadales; family Rhodanobacteraceae; genus Tahibacter. The sequence goes on along the minus strand of CAYYHP010000232.1, from coordinate 287 downwards.
GCAGCTCACGCGCGGCATCAGCGTGCTCGCCGCGGTCGGCGACGGCATGGCCGGCACACCCGGCACGGCCGCGCGCCTGTTCGATGCGCTGGCCCGTGCGCGCGTGAACATCCGCGCGATCGCGCAGGGCTCGTCGGAACGCAACATCTCGGTCGCGATCGCGAGTGCCGATGCGGCCAAGGCGCTGCGTGCGGCGCATGCGAGCTTCTGGCTCTCGCCGCAGACGATCTCGGTCGGCGTGATCGGCCCGGGCAAGGTCGGCGCCGCGCTGATCGACCAGCTGCATG
>CAYYHP010000231.1:0-3713 GCA_964471815.1 uncultured Rhodanobacteraceae bacterium | reverse complement strand
GCTGCTGCTGCTCGCGCTCCTCGGCGGACAGCTCGCGCGCATAGCCGCCGCTGCCGGCGGCACTCACACCGAGATCGAGGAACTTCGCGCCGAGCGACTCGATCTGCTCGCGCGTCTCCGGGCGCACGTCGAAGCCCTCGACCTGGGCGCCGAGCCGGCGTGCGGTGGCGATCGCCTGCAGGCCGGCCACGCCGGCGCCGACGACGAGCACTTTCGACGGACGGATCGTGCCGGCCGCGGTGGTCAGCATCGGAAAGAACTTCGGTGAGGCCTCCGCCGCGATCAGCACGGCCTTGTAGCCGGCGACCGCGGCCTGCGAGGACAGCACGTCCATGGCCTGGGCGCGCGTCGTACGCGGCAGGAATTCCATCGCGAACGCGGTGATCCTGCGCTCGCGCAGTGCGCGGGTGCGTTCGGGCGCGAGATGCGGCTGCAGGAGCCCGATGACGATCGCGCCTTCGCGCAACGCGGCGATCCGCTCGAGCGATGGCGGCTGCACGGCGAGCAGCACGTCGGCGCGCGCCAGCACGCCAGCCGCATCAGGCAGGATTTCAGCGTCCTTGTAGGCCGCGTCGACGAACGCCGCGGTGACGCCGGCGCCGGACTCGACCGCCACGATGGCGCCGCGGGCCTTGAGCTTCCTGGCGATCTCGGGCGTGAGCGCGACGCGCCGCTCGTTCGAGACGGTCTCGCGCAGGACCGCTATGCATGCCGGCATGGAAAGCCTCCCCGCTGTCGGTTTTTCCGCATCCTAGCCCAAGCGCGCAGGGCTGATAAGCAGGCTTGCTAAACTGCCGCACCCTTTCCACAGCGCACGTCATGGAACCGATCGACTTCCTCGCCCAGCGACTCTCCGTGCCGGCGCGCCAGCTCGGCGGCCCGGGCCCGGATGCGGCCCAGACCGAGCGGCTTCTGGAAGTCGCGCTGCGCGTGCCGGATCACGGCCGGCTCACGCCGTGGCGTCTGCTGCGAATCGACGGCGAGTGGCGCGCGCGCCTCGGCGAGCGGCTGGCGGAAATCCACCGCCGCAACGACCCGCAGGCGCCCGAAGCAGTGCTCGACAAGGATCGCCATCGCTTCGATGCGGCGCCCCTGATCGTCGTGGTGATTGCGCGTATCGATGCCGCGCACCCGAAGATTCCCGCGCAGGAGCAGCTGCTCTCGGCCGGCTGCGTGGCCTACAACCTGCTGCTCGGTGCGCAGGCGCTCGGTTTCGGCGCACAGTGGCTGACCGGCTGGGCTGCGTACGACGTCGACGCGGCGGCATTGCTCGGTCTCGCGCCGGACGAGCGGATCGTCGGTTTCGTGCATGTCGGCAGCGTGCGCGAGCCGGCCGTGGAACGGCCGCGTCCCGAGGCCGCGAGCCGCATCAGCGACTGGCAGGGCTGACGTGTCGCGCCCGACCCTGCACCTGATCGATGCGAGCCTCTACGTCTTCCGTGCCTGGCACGCCGTGCCGCCGGAATTCGCCGACGCCGACGGCAATCCGGTCAACGCGGTCTACGGCTTCACGCGCTTCCTGCTCGATTTCCTCGAACGCACCCGGCCGAGCCATGTCGTGGTCGCTTTCGACGAGTCGCTGACCAGCTCGTTCCGCAATGCGATCTATCCGGACTACAAGGCACATCGCGAACTGCCGCCCGAGGAGCTGAAGGTCCAGTTCGGCTACTGCAAGGACGTCGCCGCGGCGTTGGGCTTCGGCGTCCTCGCGCATGCCGTGTTCGAGGCCGACGATCTGATCGGCAGCGCGCTTGCGGCCCTGCGCGGGCATGGCTTCCGCGGCGTGATCGTCTCGGCCGACAAGGATTTCGGCCAGCTGATCGGCGAACACGACGAGCAATGGGATTTCGCACGCGATCAGCGCTGGAACGCGCACGGCGTGCACCAGCGACTCGGCGTACGGCCGGAGCAAGTCGCGGACTTCCTCGCCCTGACTGGCGATGCGATCGACAACATCCCGGGCGTACCCGGCATCGGCGCGAAAACGGCCGCGACGCTGCTCGCGCATTTCGGCTCGCTCGAAGCGATCTACGCACGCATCGAGGAAATCCCGTTCCTGCGCTTCCGCGGTGCCGCCTCGGCCTGCGCGCGCCTGCGCGAGCATGCGGCCCAGGCGAGCCTGTCGCGTGCGCTGACCGGCATCGCGCTCGATGCACCGGTACCGCGCGACATCGTGGACTATGTGCTGAAAGCGCCGGATCCGGAAAGGGCCGACGCGCTGTTCGAGCGCCTGCGCTTCGGGCCGCTGACGCGCTCGCGCGTTCGCGCGCTCGGCGCGCGCCTGGCCGTGCCGGGCTGATACGGATCGACGGAAGAGGGGCCGTGCGACGATGCGGCGAGCCAGCGTGGCCTCGGTCGCGTTCACCCGGCGGCCGCGACTCGCCTGCGTTCGCCGGGCGAACCCGCGCCGCGCCCGATGTGCCGGCCAGGCGCGGATTTTCAGTCGTGGCGCCGGTCAGTCCTTCTTGTCGGCAGGCTTGCCATCGCCGACCGCGCCCTTGGCGGGCGTGAAATTCGGCTTGGTCGCCGCACCCTTCGCCACTGGAATCGCCGTCGGCGCCGTCGAGATGCCCGGCTGATCCCAGGCGTAGCGGAGGTTGGTGCGGAAGATGCGCGTCGGCTCGAGGCGCGATTCGTCGCTCAGCACGCCGTAGCTGTCGTAAAGGTCTTTCTGGCTGTTGGCGACGAAGTAGAAATCGTCACCGACCGCCACGCCCGAGGCGAGCGCGGCAAAGGCCGGCTGGGCGACGGCGAGCGGCATGACGTTCTCGATCGCGCGACCGTCCTTGCCGAGCTTCAGGCGCATCACGCGCTGCGGTACAACGCCGGGCTGCACTGCAATGAGGTTGTCGTCGTACCAGTAGAGCGATTCGACGCCGCCGACCACCAGCCGCTCCGGACTGTGCACGACCGCGAACGGCTTGCCGGCGGCGAGATCGTAGCCGAACAGGCCGAGCGCATAGTCGGAGAAATACAGCGTGTTGCCGTCGCCGCTCACGGCGAGCCCGCGGATGCCGGTGAGCCTCGGATTCGCCGTCATCAACTTCAGCGCATCGCCGTCGACGACGTAGATCTCGTTGTGCACGCCGTCGGCGGCATACACGCGTCCTTTCGGACCGACCGCGAGCGCGGTCAGCAGGCGGCCATCCGCACCGCCCGGCAGCGCATACCGGCCGATCTGCTTGCCGGTGGACAGCCGATAGGCGAGCAGCTGCGCCTTGCCGACGATGTCGGCGGCATAGCCTTTGTAGACGGGCACCGCGGCCGACGACACCCAGAGCGTGTCCTGCGCGGGGTCCGCCGCGAGGGCGAGCACGCCCCAGAGGCCGGAGGCCTTGTCGGCAGCGATGAAATCCTCGAGCTTGCCGTTCTTGTCGGCGAGCTGGATCGCGCCTTCGCGCGTGCTGCCGACCAGGAATTTCTTGCGCGCCGGATCCCAGGCCAGCGTCTCGAGCAGGCGATCGCCCTTGGGCAGGCTGAAGGCGACCTCGCCCTCGCCGAACGGCTTCGCATTCACGGCGAGGTTGGCGACGATGTAATCCCACACGCGCGTGCCGTGGATCCTGTCGAAACGCGTGTCCTTGGAGATGTCGTAGCCGAAACCCTGGCCCTGCATGCGCATCAGCACGTCGTAGGCCTCGCTCTTCATGTCGCGGACCGCATACAGCGCAGCAAGCTGGAGCTTGAGCTCGCCCGAGTTCGGCATCAATTCG
>CAYYHP010000230.1:0-3745 GCA_964471815.1 uncultured Rhodanobacteraceae bacterium | reverse complement strand
CATCCAGGAGGCGCTGACCCTTTCGCAGGAAATGGATCTCGCTCCGGGCTGGGTCGAAGTCGATGCCAAGAAGTTCCATGGCGTCTTCAAGGCCGTGCCGGACCGCGCCGACCTGCCGACCGACATCAACGAAGCGCTGATTGTCGAACTTTACTCGAAGTAATCCCTGGAGCCTGGTACATGGCGCATTCGTCCACCTCCGTCCTGCGCGCGCGCGGCATTGCCGTCGAGCGCATCGGCGCCAACCGCGCCAAGGTGATCGTCGAGCCGCTGGAGCGCGGCTTCGGTCACACGCTCGGCAATTCGCTCCGTCGCGTGCTGCTGTCGTCGATTCCGGGCGCCGCGATCATTGAGGTCGAGATCGACGGCGTGCTGCACGAGTACACCACGCTCGAAGGCCTGCAGGAAGACGTCATTGAGGTCCTCCTGAACCTCAAGGATGTGGCGATCCGCATGCATGCCGGCGATGAGGCGTCCTTGAGCCTGAGCAAGAAGGGCAAGGGCGTGGTCACCGCGGGCGACATCCGCGTCGACCACAACGTCGAGATCGTCAACCCAGATCATGTGATCTGCCACCTGACCAAGGACATCTCGCTCAACATGCGGCTGAAGATCGCCCGTGGCGTCGGCTACCAGCCGGCCACGGCGCGTCGTCTGCCGGAGGAAGAGTCCCGTCCGATCGGCCGTCTGCAGCTCGATGCCTCGTTCTGCCCGGTGCGCCGCGTGGCGTATGAAGTTGATGCCGCCCGTGTCGAGCAGCGTACCGACCTCGACAAGCTCGTGCTCGATGTCGAGACCAACGGCACGATCGATGCCGAGGACGCAGTGCGCAAGGCCGCCGAGATCCTTCAGGACCAGCTTTCGGTGTTCGGTGATTTCACGCGCCGCGAAAGCGCGGACGCGAAGGTTGACAAGGGCGGCGTCGATCCGGTGCTGCTGCGCCCGATCGACGATCTCGAACTCACCGTGCGTTCGGCCAACTGCCTGAAGGCCGAGAGCATCTACTACATCGGCGATCTCGTGCAGAAGACCGAAGTCGAACTGCTCAAGACACCGAACCTCGGCAAGAAGTCGCTCACCGAAATCAAGGACGTGCTGGGCGCACGTGGCTTGTCGCTCGGCATGAAGCTCGAGAACTGGCCGCCGGCGGGACTCACCCACGGCATGATGGGCTGATGTTCATTTGCGATCATCTGATCGCATCGGAAAATGCGGCCATCCAGGGCCGCACTCCTCACGAAAAGCCGCCCCGAGTGGGCGGCTTTGAAAAAACGGAAGCATAGCCATGCGTCACATGAAATCTGGTCGCAAGTTGAACCGGACCAGCAGCCATCGTGAAGCCATGTTCAAGAACATGGCCGCCTCGCTGTTCAAGCACGAGCTGATCCGTACCACGCTGCCCAAGGCTAAGGAACTGCGTCGCGTCGCCGAGCCGCTGATCACGCTCGCCAAGACCGATGGCGTCGCCAATCGCCGTCTGGCCTTCGCGCGCCTGCGCGACAAGGTCGCCGTCGGCAAGCTGTTCGTCGAACTCGGCCCGCGTTACCGCGAGCGTCCGGGCGGTTATCTGCGCATCCTGAAGTGCGGCAATCGCGTCGGCGACAACGCGCCGATGGCTTACGTCGAGCTGGTCGACCGTCCGCGTGCGGACGCGCCGGCCGCCGCCGAGTAAGCAACACGACTCATGCTGTCCTGCGGCCCCGGTCGGCGTCGTCGACCGGGGCCGCTGTGTTTTCGGCTTCTGCTCCGGCGCATTGCGCACGGTCTGGGCTGAATCACCGATCGCCGCGGCGGCGGGAACACTTCGCCTGGCGCGCAGTCTCCATCGTCATCCCTTCATCGTGAGTCGAGCCCGAGGCATGAACCCGTTCCGTTGGTCCTTCCGTGCCCAGTACGCCCTCGGCGTGGCGATCTGCGCCGCGCTCTACGGTTATGCGTTGTACGTGCAGTTCCAGCTCGGCATCGAACCCTGCCCGCTGTGCATCTTCCAGCGTGTCGCACTGATCGGTGTGGCGGTGTTCTTCTTCTTTGGCGCGCTGCATGGCCCGAAGGTATGGGGGCGCAAGGTGTACGGCGTACTCGTCGCGCTGGCCGGATTCGCCGGTGCCGGCATCGCCGCGCGGCACATCTGGCTGCAGCATCTGCCGAAGGGCCAGGTACCGGACTGCGGCCCGGGCCTCGCCTACATGCTCGACGCATTTCCGCTGTCGAAGACCGTGAAGATGGTGTTCACCGGCTCGGGCGAGTGCGCCGAAGTCAACTGGACTTTCCTCGGCCTTTCGATGCCCGTCTGGACGCTGATCTGTTTCGTCGGCCTCGCCATCGCCGCCCTGTGGTCGGCCTGGCGGCGTAACGCCTGATATTGTCTTTCGCCATATTCCGGCGCGCGCCGCCTGTCGCGGTTGCACCGCCGGGTTGCTATGGCATCATCGCTTTCCGCATTGCAACAAGCCGAGGAAAGCGATGAGAGGCAGCGAGCGCAGCGTCACGCCGGTCCGCGAAGCGCAGGGCTGGAGCCCCGCCTCGTGGCAGACCAGGCCGGCCGTGCAGCAGCCGACCTGGCCCGATCCGGGCGAACTCGACCGTGCGCTCGGCAAGCTGTGCGAACTTCCGCCACTGGTCACCTCGTGGGAAGTGCTCTCGCTCAAGCGCCAGATCGCCGAGGCGCAGGAAGGTCGGCGCTTCTTCCTGCAGGGCGGTGATTGCGCGGAGAACTTCGCCGACTGCTCCTCGCCATTGATCTCAAACCGGCTCAAGGTGCTGCTGCAGATGAGCCTCGTGCTCGTGCACGGGCTGAAACTGCCGGTGGTGCGCGTTGGCCGCTTCGCGGGCCAGTACGCCAAGCCGCGCTCGGCCGATACGGAATCGCGCGACGGCGTGACATTGCCGAGCTACCGCGGCGATCTGGTCAACAGCCCCGAGTTCACCGCCGAGGCGCGGCGTCCCGATCCGCAGCGCCTCGTCGAGGGCCATGCGCACTCGGCGCTGACCATGAACTTCGTACGTGCGTTGATCGACGGCGGCTTCGCCGACCTGCATCACCCGGAATACTGGGATCTCGACTGGGTGAGGTACTCGCCGCTGCAGAACGAGTACCAGCGCATGGTCGAGTCGATCGGCGAGTCGCTGCGCTTCATGGAGACGCTGCACGGTGCACCGATTGGCAGCTTCTCGCGTGTCGATTTCTACACCTCGCACGAAGCCCTCGTACTGCACTACGAGCAGGCCCAGACGCGCCAGGTGCCTCGTCAATGGGGTTGGTTCAACCTGTCCACGCACTTCCCGTGGATCGGTATGCGCACCGCTGACGTCGATGGCGCGCACGTCGAATATTGCCGCGGCATCCGCAACCCGATGGGCGTGAAGATCGGGCCGACGGTCAAGCCGGATCAGCTGAAGCGCCTGATCGCGGTGCTAAATCCCGACAACGAGCCCGGACGTTTGACCCTGATCCATCGCATGGGCGCCGACAAGATCGAGCAGCACCTGCCGGCGCTGGTCGAGGCGGTCAAGGCCGAGGGCGCGCGCGTGCTGTGGTGCTGCGACCCGATGCACGGCAATACGGAATCGACCTCGGTCGGCGTCAAGACGCGCCGCTTCGAGAACATCCGCGCCGAACTCGATCGCGCCTTCGACATCCATGCGGCCTGCGGCACGCGGCTCGGCGGCGCGCACCTCGAACTGACCGGCGAGAACGTCACCGAGTGTCTCGGCGGCGCGCGTGACCTCACCGAGTCCGATCTCG
>CAYYHP010000229.1:0-3775 GCA_964471815.1 uncultured Rhodanobacteraceae bacterium | reverse complement strand
TCGTTGCGGCGGCGAAACGCACGTTCGCGGTGAGCTGACATGCGCCCGGCCCGCGCACGGCGCAACCCCCGTTCTCGGTATCCGGGTCCACTGGCGCTGCGCCCAGGAAATCCCGTGCCGTTGGGAGAACGGGACATGGAGTGGCCGGAGTTCATACGCGGCGTCGATCCATGGGACGCAGCGGCTGGATCGCGCCAGGATGGCTCGACGCGGATGTGGGCTGCGCTCAAACGCTGCCGGACTGCAGCGCGCGAACTCGATGTCCACGCGGGCGAAAGGCAACGGGTGGCTGGTACCGGGCCGAGAAGGACGATGGCAATCACGGCTGGCTGCCCGCGCACCACCTCGATATCGATGACGAGGAACCTCGATGAGTGAGATCAAGACCTTTCACCTCCCCGATCTCGGCGAAGGCCTGCCCGACGCGACCGTAGTCGAGTGGTTCGTGCAGGAAGGCGAGGTCGTGAAGCTCGACGCGCCGCTGGTATCGATGGAAACCGCCAAGGCCGTGGTCGAGGTTCCCTCGCCGTATTCCGGCAAGGTCACGAAACGGCACGGCCAGGCCGGCGACGTGATCGCGACCGGCGCGCCGCTGGTGACGGTCGCGATCGACCCGTCCCTGCCGCAGCGTGCCGAAGCGCAGTCCACTGGCCATCACCACGCGCCAGCCCCGGCCAGCGGTGCCGGTGCGCCGGCCCCGCGCGATGGCGGGAAGGTGATCGCCTCGGACGAGGGCGGCGAGATCAGGACGGGCGAAGCCGCGCCGCGCGCCGATTCCGGCACCGTGGTCGGGGCGATGGAGGCCAGCGACCGTGTCGTCAGCGAACCGGTGGTATCCATCGGCGGCGTGAAGGCGATGCCGGCCGTGCGCGCGCTGGCGAAGAAGCTCGGCGTGGACCTCGCCCGCGTGACGCCGAGCGGAGAGGGCGGCGTGGTCACGCTCAAGGACGTGAAGGACGCCGCTGCGCGTGGAACGTCGGTGACCAGCGGCATGGGCGCGGCGGCTGCCGCGATGATACCGGCAACCGGCAATCAGGCTGCCGGCATCGAGAATCCCAATGGCACCACATCCGCCGCCGCCTCCGGCATGGCGGCATCTGCCCCCCACCGCACCGTGCTGTCGGCCTCGGGCCAGCCGCTGCGCACCGCGCCGCCGGGCGTGGCGCCGGTCTACGGCCAGCCCGAGCCGCTCAAGGGCGTACGCCGCAACATGGCGCGGGTGATGGCCGATGCGCACGCCCAAGTCGTGCCGACCACGCTCTGCGACGATGCCGACATCCACGCCTGGCAGCCCGGCAACGACGTCACGGTGCGCCTGCTGCGCGCGCTGGTGCATGCCTGCAAGTCCGTGCCCGCACTGAACGCCTGGTTCGACGGCGCGACGCTCACACGCACCCTGCATCCGCACGTCGATGTCGGCATCGCGGTCGATACCGAGGATGGCCTGTTCGTGCCGGCGCTGCGCAATGCCGACGTACTCGACGCGGCCGGCCTGCGTCAGGCCGTGAACCGGCTGCGCGAGCAGGTCCGCGCACGCACGATCCCGGCCGAAGAGCTCAAGGGCTATACGATCTCGCTGTCGAATTTCGGCGTGTTCGCCGGCCGCTACGCGACGCCGGTGGTCGTGCCGCCGTGCGTGGCGATCGTCGCCGCCGGCAAGCTGCGCCATGAACTGGTGCCGGTCATGGGCGGCATCGAGACGCATCGCGTGATTCCGATCTCGCTGACCTTCGATCATCGCGCGGCGACCGGCGGCGAAGCCGCACGCTTCCTCGCGGCGCTGCTCGGCGATCTCGCGCTGGCGCGCTGAGCACGCCTGCGATGCAGCCCGCCACAAGTGGGTGTGTGATGCAGGCATGACCTGCGTCAGTGGCACGCCTGTACGCCGGGCGCCGATTCCGGCACAGTGCCGCGCGCCATGAAACTGCATCGCCGAATCCTGTTCGCTGCGCGCGGCCGTTCGGGGAGCCGGGCATGAACCGGCCGCCCCGCTTCAGCATGATCCGGAGCTTCCATCTGGCCGACTGGCTCACGCTTGGCAATGCCGCCTGCGGCATGGCGGCGATCCTCGCAGCGATGGCACACCTGCGCATGCCGGCCGAACACAGCCTGCTGCGGGCCGCAGCCTTCATCCCGTTCGCGCTGCTCTTCGACGTGCTCGACGGGCGTGTCGCGCGCTGGCGCCAGAGCGCCTCGGTGCTCGGTCGCGAGCTCGATTCGCTGGCCGACGTGATCGCATTCGGCGCCGCACCCGCGGCGATCGCATTCGCAGTCGGCATGGACGGCCTGTGGGATCGCGCGGTGCTGCTTTACTTCGTGGCCTGCGGCGTGAGCCGTCTGGCGCGCTACAACGTGACCGCGGAAGCGTTCGCTCAGGCCACCGGCAAGGTCACGTATTTCGAGGGCACGCCGATTCCGACCAGCGCCCTGCTCGTGCTCGTCCTCGCGGCGGCCGTCTGGCAGGGCCGCACCGGCCCGGCGCTGTGGTTCGGTGCATGGGAATTCGCCAGCGGCACGTTGCACCCGCTGGTCCTGCTCTACGCACTGTCCGGCTCGCTGATGATCAGCACGATCCGTATTCCGAAACCCTGAATCGCTGCCGGCATGGCGGTACGCGAGGCGACCAGCGCGACGTGCTGCTGCGCCACGGTCTCGCGCGATCAGACGGCACGGCACGCACGCCATGCGCATCGAGCATGGCGAATAATCCTGCCCGGCGGGAGCGGCCCGGTGCAGGCAGGCACCTCAGGCGTTCGCAGCCTGCCAGATGCCGGCCAGCGTGATCGCGAGGCGCTCGATCGCCGCATCGCGCGCGGTGACATCCGTATACGGCGCACTCTCGGCGAGACGTTCGCCGGCATAGCGGATCTCGAACGCGTGGCCGCCGAGATGCTCGCCGCGCTGCAGCTCGAAATCGCCCGGCCGCCACAGCAGGTCCGGCGACTCACCGATCTTCTGCAGCACGTTAATCCACTCCGCGGCCTTCTGCGGTGTGGCGAACGGCACCGACAGCAGGAGCTGCTCGCCATCGGCGGCGAGCAGGCGGAAGTGGAAACTGCCATCCTTCTCGCGGAAGGTCACGAAGCGCCCGGTTTTCGTATTGGCCTTGTCCTTCGCCGGTTTCCGCTCCGCGACCGCCAGCTCGCGCATCGAACGCAGCCCGACTGCCGCACGCAGCGTGGCGAGGAACGGCGTGGCGATCACGCGTGCGCGCGCCGCACCGGCCTGCAGGATGTCCTCGATCTCGGCCGGCTTCGCGATCAGAGCCTCGTAGCGTGCGCGCAGCGGACCGATGTCCTGCTCGATGCGCTCGAACAGGCGCTGCTTGGCCTCACCCCAGCCGAGCCCGTCGAGCAGCGCGGCACGGAACGCGACGGCCTCGTCGGCGCTCGCGAAGGCCTGGTAGATCGTCATCAGGGCCGAACTGTCCGGATCCTTCGGCTCGCCGGGTTCCTTCGAGTCGGTCACGATGCGCGCGATCGCCGCCTTCAGGCCCTTCGCGCCGCCCTCGAACAGCGGGATCGTGTTGTCGTAGCTTTTCGACATCTTGCGCCCGTCGAAGCCCGGCAGCGTGGCGACGCTGTCCTCGACGGCTGCCTCGGGCAGCACGAACATTTCCTGCCCGCCGCCGAACAGATGGTTGAAGCGCGCCGCAACGTCGCGCGCCATTTCGATGTGCTGCACCTGATCGCGCCCGACCGGCACCTGATGCGCGTTGAAGATCAGGATGTCCGCGGCCATCAGGATCGGGTAGCTGTACAGCCCCATCGAGATG
>CAYYHP010000228.1:0-3785 GCA_964471815.1 uncultured Rhodanobacteraceae bacterium | reverse complement strand
GAATGGCCGGTGATCATGCAGAAGACCGAGGGTGACCCGCAGGTCGTCGCCTTCCAGGTGCGCGATCCGGCCGACACCGGCACCGACGAGGCGACGCGCGTGAGCGTGACCACACGCAAGCTCGCCGACGGCGCCGCGTTCCAGGCGTATGTCGATACCGCCGTGACCCGTGCGCACCAGCAGCAGGGCTACGAGGCCGACAGCGGGATGCAGGACGGCCGCAGCCTGCGTTACTTCGCCCTCGAGGGCCAGGCGCGCTACCACTACCGCGAGCACTTCTTCTTCCACAACGGTTTGGTCACGCACCTGCGCTGCGTGCGGCCGGTCCTGGACAAGACCAGCCGCGAATGGCTCGCGGCATTCGAGAACGGCTGCGAGAAGATCGCGGCCTCACTGGCGAGATGATGTCGATGCCGACCGCGTTCCTGCCCGCCACCGACGAGATGGCCACCGAAGCCTGGGCGTTGGCCCAGGATGCCGCCGATCCGCTCGCGGATTTCCGCGCGGAGTTCGCGATCCCGCGTCACGGCACGGGTGAACAGGTCTACTTCTGCGGCAACTCGCTCGGCCTCCAGCCGCATGCTGCACACGCGGCGGTGATCGAGGAGCTCGACCGCTGGAGCGAGCTTGCCGTCGAGGGCCATTTCCGCGGCGCGCGGCCATGGATGGATTACCACGCCACGGTACGCGGGCCGCTCGCCGAACTGGTCGGCGCACAGCCGCACGAAGTCGTCGCGATGAACTCGCTGACCGCGAACCTGCACCTGATGCTGGTCAGCTTCTACATGCCGACGCCGGAACGGCACCTAGTCATCATGGAGCGCCGCGCGTTTCCGTCGGACCGGCACGCGGTCGAATCGCAGATCCGCTTCCACGGCTATGACCCCGCCACGGCACTGCTCGAGCTCGATCCGGACGAGGCCAACGGGACGCTTTCCTTCGATGCGATCGCCCGTGCGCTCGACGAGCACGGCTATCGCACCGCGCTGGTGCTCCTGCCGGGCGTTCAATACCTCTCGGGCCAGGTATTCGACCTGCGTGCGATCACCGAACTCGCCCACCGCCGCGGCTGCGTCGTCGGCTTCGATCTCGCCCATGCGGTCGGCAACGTCCCCGTGAATCTGCACGACGTGCACTGCGACTTCGCCGTCTGGTGCAGTTACAAGTACCTGAATGCCGGACCCGGTGCGGTCGCCGGCTGCTTCGTCCACGAGCGCCATGCCGAGACGCCGCGGCCGCGTTTCGCCGGCTGGTGGGGACACGATCCGGCCACGCGCTTCCGCATGGGACCGGATTTCCACCCGACGCGCGGCGCTGACGGCTGGCAGCTCTCGAACCCGCCGATCCTCGCGCTTGCACCGCTGCACGCCTCGCTGGAGATCTTCCACCGCGCCGGCATGCTGCGCCTGCGCGACAAGTCGCGCGAGCTGACCGCCTATCTCGCCGGCTTGATCGAGCGCGAGGTGCCGCATGTGCTGAAGATCCTCACGCCGGCTGCGCCGGAGCGGCACGGCTGCCAGCTCTCGCTGCGCGTGAAGGGGCCGCGTGACAGCGGACGCACGCTGTTCGATCACCTCCTCGCCCGCGGCATCGTCGGCGACTGGCGCGAGCCCGACGTGATCCGCGTCGCACCGACGCCGCTCTACAACCGCTACATCGACTGCCTGCGCTTCGTCGAGGCGGTCAAGGGCTGGGCCGCCGGGCAGACGGGCTGAGGACGCACGTCCGCGGCACCCGGCGCGCGCAGCGGCCGGGAAATGTGTAGGATGCGGCGCCATCCGTATCGATGGACGTCGCGCATGCCGGATCAGTTCCCGCACACCGTCACCGTGGTCGGCGCCGGCCTGGTCGGCGCACTCGTGGCTACCCTGCTCGCGCAGCGCGGCTTCCGCGTCGAGGTCTTCGAACGTCGCCACGACCCGCGTCACAACGGCTTCCGCGGTGGCCGCTCGATCAATCTCGCGCTCGCCGAACGCGGCTGGCACGGCCTGCGGCTCGCGGGACTCGATGCACGCATGCAGCCGATCGCCGTGCCGATGCGCGGCCGCATGGTGCATGGGCTCGATGGCAGCCTGCAGCTGCACGGCTATGGCCGCGACGATTCCGAGGCGATCTGGTCGGTCAACCGCGGCACGCTGAACATGACCCTGCTGGATGCTGCCGAGGCAGCCGGGGCCATACTGCATTTCGGCCAGCGCCTCGAAGGCATCGACGGATCCGACGGCGCGCTGCTGTTCCATGACGATGGCGACGGGCGTCTGCGCCGACACCCGACCGGCTGCGTGCTGGGCTGCGATGGCGTGGGCTCGGCCCTGCGCCTGGCGATGCGCGAGATCGCCGATCCCGGCGAGCGCTTCGTGCCGCTCGAGCACAGCTACAAGGAACTCGCGATCCCGGCACTCGCGGAATTCCCGCCCGGCCAGATGCCACGGACCCTGCAGGCCGCCGCCGCGAACGGTGCACGCTTCGCGCTCGAACCGAATGCGCTGCACATCTGGCCGCGAGGCGGTTACATGTGCATCGCGCTGCCGAACGCCGAGGGCAGCTTCACCGTCACGCTGTTTCTGCCGAACGAAGGCACACCGAGCTTCGCCACGCTGATCGGCCGCGACGAAGTGCGCCGCTTCTTCGAGCGTGACTTCGCCGATGCCGTGCCGCTGATGCCCGATTATCTCGACGACTTCTTCGCCAACCCGACCGGCACGCTCGGTACGCTGTATCTCGAACGCTGGCATCTCGACGGCCGCATGCTGCTGCTCGGCGACGCCGCGCACGCGATCCTGCCGTTCCACGGCCAGGGCATGAATGCCGGCTTCGAGGATGCGGTCGAACTCGCCGGGCTGTTCGCCGCCGCACCGCGCGACACAGGCGCGGTGTTCACCGAATTCCAGCGCCGGCGCAAGGTGAACACCGACGCGATCGCGGCGATGGCGATCGAGAACTACGTCGAGATGCGCGATCGCGTCGATGACGCCGACTTCCTGCTGATGCGCGAACTCGAGCGGACGCTGGCCGCGCGCCACCCGGGCCGCTTCGTGCCTCGCTACTGGATGGTCACCTTCTCGCGCGTGCCGTATGCCGTGGCCTACGAGCGCGGCCGCATCCAGTACGCCCTGCTCGCCGAGCTGGCGGCCGGCCGGCAGCGGCTCGACGAGATCGATCTCGCACTCGCCGACCGGCTCGTCCTCGAACGGTTGACGCCCCTGATCCTGCCGGCCTGAAACCGATGTGCCCGCCCATCGAGAACCGCGAGCGCATCCGGGCGCTTCTCACGTTCTACCGCGAGACGCACTACGACGCGGTACGTGGGGACGGCCGCGACATCCACCTGCGGGTCGGCGAACCGCTGCCTGTCGAGGCCCGCGAGTGGCTCGCCGGAGCGACGCACGGCGCCTTCCTGACCGCCTGCAATCCGTATTCGCAGGCGCTGCCGGCCGAGCGCAACGCGGCGCGTCTCGCGGCGTTACGTGCGGATCTCGCCGCCGCCGGCGTGGGTCACCTGCCCGGCGAGAGCTGGCGCGAGCCGAGCGTGCTCGCGGCAGACTTCGATATCGAACTCCTGGACCGGCTCGCACGCCGGTACGAGCAGAACGCCTTGCTCGTCCTGCGCCCGGACGAGCCGGTGCGCCTGCGTCTCTACCGCCCGGAATGGCGCGAGCTCGTCGGCACGGCGGTGGACCTCGAGTGGGCCTGAAGCCGGTCAGTCTGCGCCGCGGTTTGCCGCTCGGGCCACCGTCGCGCACCGATCGCGGCATCGCACGGATGGCCCGGGAAGACCATGCGGC
>CAYYHP010000227.1:0-3798 GCA_964471815.1 uncultured Rhodanobacteraceae bacterium | reverse complement strand
TCGATCTGCACGCCGATGCCGTCGTCAGGCAGCACGCGGCTGCCGGCATGCTGCAGCGTGCCGTCGAGGCCGGCGAGCCGGCAGCCGACGATGCCGTGACGCGGGTCGGCATGTGCCGTCGCGCGCAGGCGGCACAGCCAGTCGCGCTGAGTGAATTCGAGATCGTTGTTCAGCAGCACGATGTCGGCGTGCGGATCGGCCGCGGCGATGCCGGCGTTGTTGCCGCGTACGAAGCCCCGGTTGCAGTCGAGGGGCCGCACCTCGAGGCGCTCGCGGTAGGCCGCGAGGCCCGCGGCCGTGGCATCGGTCGAGCCGTTGTCGACGACCAGCACGCGCGCGCCGTCGAGATCGGTGGCGAGCAGGCTATCGAGCGCGCGCCGCGTCAACTCCCAGCCGTTCCAGGCGAGCAGGACGAGGCAGATCGGGCGCCCGGTACTCATGCCCGCGGCGGCGCCTCGCCGGAGGAATCGCCATGCCACAGGCCGGCGAGCACGGCCTCGGCCGGCGCCCCCGGCTCGGCCTCGAGCGCGGCGAGCAGCGCGCGGCGCCGCTCGAGCCCATCGAGATGCGCGGCGACGAGTTCATGCCAGTGCGCCGCCGATTGCGCGGGCGGCAACGTCCGGCCGAGCCAGGCGAGCGGCGCGCGCAGCAGGCCGGTCAACGCCGTGCCGAGCCGCCAGCTGCGCGAGGCGAACACCGCCTCGCCCTCGCGCTGGAGGATCGCGATCAGCTCGCGCAACGCGGCTTCGGTGTGCGCGGCCTCGGCGAGTCGGCGTTCGAGCAGGCGGAGACGGTCGGACATGGCGCGATCGGAAAGGACACCGCGGCGAAGCCTGACGAGCCCGCGCCGGACGCGCAAGCGGTGCGGCCGCTTTGGCTGGCTGTCGTGCATCGGCACGAGCCGGCTGGTGCGGTCCGCGCGCGGCGCGCACGCGAATCGAGTGCCGTCGATCTTCGCGGAGAACGTATGCCGGCCCGACCGGCGCCGTTCGCTCGGGACCGTGGCCGCAAGCTGCGGCTTCGATGACCGGTCAGGCGCAGCTGCGGTCGAGCCACGGCCCGAGGAAGGCGAGGCCGAGCAGCAAGGTGGCGAGCAGGCCGCCGCCGAGCCAGCGCCATGGCGTGGATGGCAGCGGCAGGGCGCCCTCGGCGCGCGGTGTGCGCAGGCTGGCCAGGAAGCTCGCACCGAAGCCGCACAGGAACGGCAGCATCGGCAGCAGGAAGCGCGCCTTCACGTGCAGGCCGAGGAACAGGGCGAGCTGATAGGCGAGGAACAGAGCTATCCAGATCGCCAGCGGCTCGCGCCAGCGTCGCCACAACACGAGACCGAACGCCGCCGCGGCCAGCGTCAGCGCATGCCAGGCCTCGGCATAGGCGGCGAGCCCGTTCGCGATGGCGGGCGGCACGCCGGGATAGGCACCGAGATAACCGGCGCAGGCCGGCCCGGGCAGTTGCGAGACGAGCAGGGTCTTGGCGCTGAACAGACGGAAATACTGCCGGCCGAGCTGCGCGCTAAGGGTCTCGGCGAAACCCTGGCGTGCGACGATCGCCTGCGCGCGGTCGAGCATCACGGCGTTGCGCTGCTGCGGCGTGCCGGGCGTGGCGAGGTATTCGCCGAACAGCATGCCGACGCTGTCGTCGATGTAATCGCTGCGCCAGCGGTCGGTGAGACCGCCGACGAGGTTGAAGCCGGAACTGTCGGCGATCAGCGGCCGGCCGGTCGCGCGCCAGCCGTAAATCAGCATCGGTGCGGTGACGAGGCCGAGGCCGAGCACCAGCAGGACCGCGCGCGCCCACGGCAGGCGCGGCCGCACGCGACGCCAGAACAGGATCAGCGTGGCCGGCCAGAATGGCGCGAGCAGGCTCTTGGCGAGGATCGCGACCCCGAGCTCGACGCCCGCGACGAACGTGCCGAGCCGCGGCCACGGCAGGACCCACAGCGCGCACAGCAGCGCGAGCAGATGTACCGGCTCGGGCCACAGGTAGAAGCCATACGCGAGCGTCGCCGGGTTCAGGAGGAACAAGGCCGCGGCGAGGTCTGCGGCGAGCGGGCGGCCGTCGAGCCGCCGCCAGAGATCCCGCAGCAGCAGCGCCGCCGCGAGCAGCATCAGTTGCTGGACGATCTGCGCCGCTACCGGGCTCGGCCCGAACAGACGGATCAGCGCACCGAGGAACCAGTGCTGCAGCGGCGGCCAGAGCCAGACCTTGTCGCCCAGCGGCGCGAGCCCGGCCACGCCGAGCGCGCGCTGCCAGTACAGCGTCTCGTCGCCGACCAGGGCCTTCGCACCGTGCGCCCAGTGGAGCCAGGCGAGCAGCGCGAGCGTGGCCGCATACGCCAGCGCGGCGAGCGCCCGCCACGGCCCGGGCCGCCGCCGGGCGGGCACGTCCAGCGGGATCATCCGCGCCTACTTCGCGAGTTCACCCGGCGCGGCCGCACGGCGCTTGGCCGGGGCCTTGAACACCGGCGTGAACTTCTCGCGCGCGCCGGCCGTCGAGATCGACTCGACGTAGTACCAGTAGTCCTTGCACGGATCGATCGCGTCGTCGCGGAACTCGTACTTGCGGGTCTCGTCGGTCGTGCCGCCGCCGAGGATCGGTGACGTCGTGAGCTTGGTGAACGGACCGGCCTCGGCCTCGCCGCGATAGACGTCGTAGCCGAAGTTCTCGACCTCGCTGGCCGTGGTCCAGCGCGGCGTGTTGGCCACACGCTGCCCGGCCGGCACCGCGTCCTGCGCACCGCAGGTACCGATCTCGACCGGCTTGACCGGCGGCGGTGCCGGCGTGGTGGCTGCCTTCGCGTCCGGCGCGACCGGCTTGGGCGGCTCCGTCGGTGCGGGCGGCGAGCAGGCCGCGAGCAGCAGGCTGAACGGCACGATGAAACGGATGTGGCGCATGGGGATGGAGTCCTGGCAGGTGGATTGGCCACAATGGCCGCGGGGGCGCTGGACAAGCGCAGGGCGCGGCAACGATAGTGGCCATGCCGGCCGCTGGCAAATTTTCTCCGTGACCCAACGCTTTACGACACACTTCGCGCGACGCCTCGGCTTCCTCGCCCTGCTGTCGGCCGTCTCGGCCGCGGCGCAGGCTGGCTGGCAGGTGGCAATCGAACCGGACAACGCGCTGTATCCGGTGCTAGATCTTTCCCAGGCACATCCACCGGCGCGGCCGGATCCGCAACGTTTCGGCGACGGCAACGGCCTGCTCGGCGTGAGCGTCGTCGCCGCACGCGACGGCGAGCGCGTGGCGCTGGAGATCGAGGCCGCGCATTTCCTGCGCCCGGCCCGGCTGGAGGCCGTGCTGCCGCGCGCGGGCCAGCGCTACGTGCTGAGCCCCGCCTTGCCCTGGAACACGGTCGCGCTGGCCAAGCTCGACGCGCCGCAGCCCGAGACGCTCGCCATCCGCCTCGCCAGCGATGGCCGCACGCCGGAAACGCGGCAGGTCGCGGCGACGCTGCATCCGCTTTCCGAAGCGCTCTACTACGTCCGCGACGGCCGCGAGCACGTCGATCTGTCGTGGATCTTCGCCGCCTACGCCGATCCGAAGGATGCAGTCGTCGAGGCGATCCTCGCCACGGCGCGCGAGCGTCATCCCGATCTCGCGTTCACCGGCTATGCCGACGACGAAGCGGCCGTGCTCGCGCAGATCTACGCGATCTGGGAAGTGCTCGAGGCGCGCGGCGTGCGCTATGCCGACGAGAACCCGGGCCTTGCCCACGGTCCGCGCGAGTGGAGCCAGCGCGTACGGCTGCACGCCGCAGTGTGGGCCGAACGGCGCGCGAATTGCCTTGACGGCAGCCTG
>CAYYHP010000226.1:0-3800 GCA_964471815.1 uncultured Rhodanobacteraceae bacterium | reverse complement strand
GCGGCCTCGGCCTGCTTCTCGGTGGGCCGCAGCAGCACTGCGCCGGTGTCGGCCGTGGGCTTCGCGCCCGCGCCGGCCGCGATCAGCAGGGCGAGGAACAGGACGGACTTGCGCATGCGGTTCTCCGGCAAACGGGGCGGGTCACTCCGCGGGCACGAAACCCGCGGCATGGGCCATCTGATCGGCGTGGTACGAGGACCGCACGAGCGGTCCCGAGGCCACGTGCTGGAAACCCAGGCGCTGGCCCAGGGCCTCCAGCTCGGCAAATTCCTGCGGCGTCCAGTAGCGCAGCACCGGATGATGGTGCGGCGTCGGCTGCAGGTACTGGCCGATGGTCACCATGTCGACAGCATGGGCACGCAGATCGTTCAACACGCTCTCGACCTGCTCCCGCGTCTCGCCGAGGCCAAGCATGATCCCGGACTTCGTCGGGATTGCCGGATGTTGGGCCTTGAAGCGCCGCAGCAGCTCGAGCGACCACTGGTAATCGGCGCCCGGACGCACCTCGGGATACAGCTCGGGCACGGTTTCGACATTGTGATTGAATACGTCCGGCGGCGCGGCGCCGAGGATCTCCAGCGCACGGTCCATGCGCCCCTTGCCGCGGAAATCCGGCGTGAGGATCTCGATGCGGATCGACGGACTCAGCGCGCGTACCGCGGCAATGCAATCGACGTAATGCTGGGCCCCACCGTCGCGCAGGTCGTCGCGATCGACCGAAGTGATGACCACGTAGCGCAGGCCCATATCGCGGATCGTCTCGGCCAGATGGCGCGGCTCGTCCGGATCGGGCGGCTTGGGCCGGCCATGGGCGACGTCGCAGAACGAGCAGCGCCGCGTACAAACCTCGCCGAGGATCATGAACGTGGCCGTGCCCTTGCCGAAGCATTCGTGCACGTTCGGGCAGGAGGCTTCCTCGCAGACCGTGACCAGGCGGTTCTCGCGCAGCCGCGCCTTGAGCTTTGCGACCGCGTTGCCCGGCGGGATGCGCACGCGGATCCAGCCCGGCTTGCGCAGCGGCGGCGCCTGCTCGAAATGCGCACGGTTGCGCGCGATCTTGTCCTCGCCGAGCTGCTTCTCGCCGACGACGACAACGGGGATGGCCTTGCTCGGGGAGGATTCCATGCGGATGCGGATCAGGCGGTCGCGACCGCCGGCTCGGGAAGTGGAGGGAGATGCGGGTCGGCCGCGCGCGGCGCAAGATCGAGCTGGCGGGCGAGTTCCTCGACCAGCGCGGTCTCGATGTCCGCGAGTGCCGACGGGCCGCCCAAGTCTAGCACTTGGGTCACCGCGAGGCCGGCGTAGCCGCACGGGTTGATGCGCCGGAACGGTTCCAGGTCCATGGCCACGTTGAAGGCGAGGCCGTGGAAGGTGCAGCCGCGCCGCAGGCGCAGGCCGAGCGAGGCGACCTTCGCGCCGGCCACATACACGCCGGGCGCCCCCTCGCGCCGCGCCGCGCCGATGTTCCAGCGGTCCAGCGTATCGATGACGGCCTGCTCGATGCGCTCGACCAGCTCGCGGATGCCGATGCCGAGCCGGCGCAGATCGAGCAGCGGATAGGCGACGATCTGGCCGGGGCCGTGATAGGTCACCTGACCGCCGCGATCGACCGGTACGACCGGGATGTCGCCCGGTGCGAGCACGTGCTCCCACTTGCCGGCCTGACCGAGCGTGAACACCGGTTCGTGCTCGAGCAGCCAGAGCTCGTCCGGCGTGTCCGCGGTACGCGCATCGGTGAAAGCCTGCATCGCACGCCAGACCGGCGCATACGGCTGCAGGCCGGGAAACCGGCGGACCCGACAGAGCCGTTCCGCGCGCGCCGCTCCCGGGGCAGTGGGCGCCTCCGGCGGCACGCAGGCGCTGGCGGTCACGCCGTCCGTCACAGCGTCCACCGGATGTCCGGATCGGCACGCAGCGCGGCATGCGCGGCCTCGTGCTTCTCGCGTGTCGGACAGGTAAAACTCACCGAGACCGAGAGGTAATTGCCTTGGCTCGAGGCGCGCGTGCGCAGCGAGCCGGCCAGCACGACGAGCCCGAGTTCCGCGAGGATCGCCGGCACGCGCGCCTCGAGACCTACACCGGCACGGCCCATGGCGGTGATCTCGAACACGCCCGGGAACTGGAAGCCCTGGCCCGGGTTGTTCGGCTGGAGATCGTCGAGGTTCTGCATCACCTGGTGTCCGGCTTGGCGAGCGGCTGCACGGCCTCGTCGCCCTTGAACCACAGCATCACGCCATCGCCGAGGCGCTTGAAGAAACCGCCCTCGGGCGCGTCGGCGAGCACCACGATCGGCCGCTCCAGCACCGACTTGCCGTCGAGGCTGACCTTCAGCGTACCGACCGGCTGGCCCTTGGTGAATGGCGCGACGAGCCGGCCCGGCACGTCCATGCTGGCCTTGAGCTCTGCATAGCGTCCACGCGGGATCGTGACGACGACGTCATCGGCGACGCCGAGCGCGACGTTGTTCGCCTCGCCCTTCCAGAGCGTCGGCTCGGCGATCGTCTGGTTGCCGGCATACAGCTTGTGGGTCTCGAAGAAGCGGAAGCCGTAGTTCAGGAGCTCGAGGCTCATGTCGGCGCGCGCCTTCTCGCCCTTCGCGCCCATCACCACGCTGATCAGGCGTGCATCGCCGCGCCGCGCCGAGGCGGCCAGACAGTAACCGGCGGCGGAATGGTGGCCGGTCTTGATGCCGTCCACGCTGGCGTCCTTCCAGAGCAGCGTGTTGCGGTTGTGCTGCTTGATGCCGTTCCACTCAAAGTCCTTGATCGCGTAGATCTTGTAGTCCTCGGGGAAGTCGCGGATCAGGGCCTGCGAGAGCAGGGCGATGTCGTGCGCCGTGGTGTAATGGTCCGGCGCGGCGAGCCCGCTGGCGTTGGCGAAATGCGTGTCCTTGAGGCCGAGCCGCTGCGCGTACTGGTTCATGAGCTCGGCGAAGGTCGCCTCGGAACCGGCCACGTGCTCAGCCAGCGCGATCGCGGCGTCGTTGCCGGACTGCACGATCATGCCCATCAGGAGATCGTGCAGCTTCACCTTCGAGTTCAGTGCGAGGAAGCTGGTCGAGCCGTCGGTGCCGGCACCGCCGCCGCGCCAGGCGTTCTCGCTGATCAGCACCTCGTCGTCCGGCTTGACCTTGCCGTGGGCGAGCTCGGCCGAGACCACATAAGAGGTCATGATCTTGGTGATCGAGGCCGGCTCGACACGCTCATCGGCGTTCTGCCCGGTCAGCACCTGGCCGGTCGCGAAATCCAGCAGCACCCAGGCCTTGGCATCGAGCGTCGGCGGCGGTGGCGTCGGGCCCGGCCCGGTCGCGGCCGGTCGCGGCGTAGGCGTGGGTGTCGGGGTCGGCGTGGGCGAGGCGCTCGCGGCGGAAGCGGGGCTCGCGGCCGCGCCGGCGTTCTCGGCCGGCGGCGCGGTCTGGCCACTCGGTGTCGCCGGCGCACTGCCGGCATTGCGCGGCGCGGACGCGGGATGAGCGCGATGCGGCTTGGCCGCGAACGCGGCGGTCGAGAGACACAGGGCGAATACGGCGAGAAGGCTGCGGCGGTAGAACGTCATCGTCATTCCGGTACTGATCCCGCATGGCGGGAGGGGTTCAAGGGAAAGTGCGGCGATTCAATCGACCGCCACCTGAGGCATACCCAGACCGAGGCGGCGCACGGCGACGCTCACCCGATCGGCTTCGTCGGCATCCTTGAGCGGCCCGAGGCGCACGCGCGAGACGCGCCGGCCGCCGACCTCGACCTCGACCACATGGACCGCCCCGAGACCGGCGCGGGCCACGGCCTTCGCGGCACGCTCGG
>CAYYHP010000225.1:0-3805 GCA_964471815.1 uncultured Rhodanobacteraceae bacterium | reverse complement strand
GAGCTTGGTGATCGCCAGACCGTCGATGCCGTTGATCTGCACCGCACGCTTGAGGGCGACGAGGTCGATCCAGCCGCAGCGGCGCGGCCGGCCGGTGGTCGCACCGAACTCATTGCCGCGCTGGCGCAGCGCCTCGCCGGTCGCATCCTCGAGTTCGGTCGGAAACGGCCCGCCGCCGACACGCGTCGCATAGGCCTTGCAGATGCCGAGCACGTAGTCGATCTCGCGCGCGCCGACGCCGGTGCCGGCGCAGGCGCCACCGACCGTGGTGTTCGACGAGGTCACGTACGGATAGGTGCCATGATCGATGTCGAGCAGCGAGCCCTGCGCGCCCTCGAACAGGATGCGCTGGCCGTTGCGACGCAGTTCGTGCAGCAGCGTGCTGACATCGTCGACCATCGGCCTGATGTATTCGCCGAAGGCCAGCGCCTCGTCGAGCACGCGCCGGTAGTCCACGGCCTCCGCCTTGAGCCAGCCGGTCAGCACGAAGTTGTGGTAGTCGATGACCGCGCGCAGTTTCTCGGCCAGCTCGTCCGGGTACATCAGGTCGGCGACGCGCACGCCGCGCCGGGCGACCTTGTCCTCGTAGGCGGGGCCGATGCCGCGTCCGGTCGTGCCGATCGCCTTCGCGCCGGAGGCCTTTTCGCGCGCCTGATCGAGGGCGATGTGATACGGCATGATCAGCGGCGTGGCCGGACTGATCCGCAGTCGCGAGCGCACGTCCACGCCCTGGGCCTCGAGCTCGGCGATTTCCTCCTTGAGCGCCGCCGGCGACAGTACGACGCCGTTGCCGATCACACACAGCACGCCTTCGCGCAGGATGCCCGAGGGAATCAGGTGCAGCACCGTCTTCTTGCCGCCGATGACCAGCGTATGGCCGGCATTGTGGCCACCCTGGAAGCGCGCCACGGCACCCACCTGCTCGGTCAGCAGATCGACGATCTTGCCCTTGCCTTCGTCGCCCCACTGGGCGCCCAGAATCACCACCGACTTGCCCATGCTGTTCTCGCTCGTTGTGCCATGCCCCGTTCGCGGGGCGACTTCGGTGACCCAGGTTCGCGACCCATCGCTCACCAGGTCACCCAGCCTCCGGCATCCTGCCGGCGGCGCTCGCCGGCACGGAATGCCCTTCAAGGCCTTCCGTCAAATCCCGGCTCGCCCCCACTGGGTGCCCAGAATCACCACCGACTTGCCCATGCTGTCTCGCACGCCGTTCGAAGCGCTGGAATCCGCGACCGACATGCCGCCCCACGCTGACTGGCCCGCCGCCGCCGACGCGGCGCGGCCCCGCACGGGTCGCCTCAGTGCAGCAGCTTCAGCAGGACCAGCCCGGCCGCGATCATCACCGCGCCGCCGAGGCGCAGGCTGCGTTCGTCGAGCTGCCGCAGGCGTTCGGCCATGCGTTTCCATGCGCCCGGCACAGCGAACAGGAGCAGGCCCTCGATCACCAGCACGAGACACAGCGCCGCCCCCAGATCGCGCACGTCGCCGGCGTCACTTGCTCTCGCCGAAGTAGCGGAAGTATTCCGACTTCGGATCGAGCAGCAGAACGCCGTTGCCCGAGGCAAACGACTCGCGGTACGCCTCGAGGCTGCGGTAGAACGCGTAGAACTCGGCATCCTTGCCGTAAGCCTGGGCGTAGATCTCCGCAGCCTTGGCGTCACCGGCGCCGCGGATCTGCTGCGCTTCCTTGTTGGCCTCGGCGAGCAGCACGACGCGCTTGCGATCGGCCTCGGCGCGGATCGTCTCGCCGGCTTCGCGGCCGGTCGCGCGCAGCTCGTTGGCGACCTGGGCGCGCTCGGCACGCATGCGCTTGTAGACCGATTCGAGCACCGTGCCTTCCTCGGGGAAATCGATGCGCTTGATGCGCACGTCGACCACCTCGATGCCGAGCGAGGCGCGCGTGGCCTTGTTGGCCTGCTCGCGCACGTGCTGGGTGATGTCGGTGCGGCCGCCGGCGATCAGCTCGTGCAGCGGGCGCGCGTTGAATTCGAAGCGCAGCGCATCCTTGATGATCGGCGCCAGGCGCTGGTTGGCCTGCAGCACCTCGCCGGCCGAAGCGCCGTAGTACTTGGCGACGTCATCGATGCGCCACTTCACGTAGAAGTCGACGAGCACGCTCTTCTTCTCGGACGTGAGATAACGCTCGGGCTGCGCGTCGAGGCTCAGGATGCGCCGGTCGAAGAGCAGCACCTGCTGCACGAACGGCAGCTTGAAGTGGATGCCGGGCCGGTGGTCGGCCTTCACGATGCGGCCGAACTGCAGAAGCATGCCGGTCTGGCCTTCGTTGACCACATAAACCGCATTCGCGCCGACCAGCACGAGCAGGATCGCGAACAGGGCGGATACGATCTTCATCGGCCGGCCTCCTTGCCGCCGGCGTTGCCGGCATCGTCGGCAGGCAGGGCCTGCATAGCGGCCGCGCCACGCAGCGCGTTGCCCGTTCCGGGCGCAAGTTTCTCGAGCGGCAGGTTGATGAGGTTGCGGCTGCCAGCCTGGTCGAGCACCTTCACGCTGTTGGCGAGCACGTCCTGCATGGTCTCCAGATACAGCCGCTTACGGGTGATCTCCGGCGCAAGCCGGTACTGTGCGGCAAGCAGGCTGAAGCGGTCGGCCGCGCCCTGCGCAAGCGCGATGCGCTCGGCGCGATAGCCTTCGGCCTCGGCCTTGATGCGTGCCGCCTCGCCGCGCGCCTCCGGCACGACCTTGTTCGCGTAGGCCTGTGCCTCGTTCTCGATCTGCTGCTTGTTCTCGCGCGCGCTGGTCACGTCGTCGAACGCGTCCTTGACCTCATGCGGCGGCGCGACGTTCTGGAAATTGACCTCGGTGACCTGCAGACCGGCGCCATAATCGTCGAGGGTTTCCTGAAGCGTCCTCTTGGTCTCGCCGACCAGTTCGACGCCATGCCCGGACAGGATGGTGTCCATCGTGTTCTTGCCGACCACCTGGCGCACCGCGCTCTCCGCGGCCTGCTTGAGCGTCTCGTCGGGATCCTTGACCTTGAACAGGTAGGCCTGCGCATCGGTGACCTGGAACTGCACGTTGAACTCGACGAGCACGATGTTCTCGTCGTTGGTCAGCATGCGCACCTGGTCGGTGATCGAGCGCACCTGGGTGGTCTGCACCTTGCGCACCTGCTCGATCGGCTGCGGCCACTTGAGGTTGAAGCCGGGCGGCATGATGCGCGAGAACTCACCGAAGCGCAGGGTCACGCCGACCTCACGGGCGTTGATGATCGTCCACGAATCGAGCGCGCCCCAGGCGAGCAGCAGACCCAGGGCGATCACCACCAGCCCGCCGCCGGGGCCACCGCCGGAACCGCCGCCGAACGGCTTGCCGAGGCGCTCCTTCAGGCGCCGCAGCATGTCCTCGATGCCCGGTCCCTGCTGGTTGCCGCGCCAGGGATCGCGCTTGCCCGGTTCATTCCACGCCATACGTGCTCCTGTCGCGGCCACGACGAACCCGCATCGCGGGCCGGACCGATCGATCGTGATTGCCCACCGGAGGACGATCGTGCGGATCGCCACCCTCCGGCGCAAACGGCGCGGACGCGCCTTCACTGCGGGATTGCCGCGGGATTGTACCCGGAACGGCCGGCGCGGGCGCCGTCCACCATGTCCGGTGGCGGGCTCCGGCCCGGCGCGGCATGCCCCCGTGCGATGCCATCGCTCAGGACCGCGCCGGGCGGTCCACGACGAGTGCGCGACGCAGCCAGGCACCGTCATCGCCGGGCAGGCCGAACAGGGGCTCGATGCGGTTGAGCGGCGCGTCGATGTCGAGATCCCAGCCCTGCTCGTCGATGCGC
>CAYYHP010000224.1:0-3846 GCA_964471815.1 uncultured Rhodanobacteraceae bacterium | reverse complement strand
AAGGCTGCCGGCAAGGAGCTGATCTCGGACGCGGTGGTGGCGCACCTGGACAAGAGCCACATCACGGTGCACACCTACCCGGAAACGCATCCGCACAACGGCATCGCGACCTTCCGTGCGGACATCGACGTGGCGACCTGCGGCGTTATCTCGCCGCTCAAGGCGCTGAACTACCTCATCGAGAGCTTCGAGTCCGACATCGTGACGATGGACTATCGCGTGCGCGGCTTCACGCGCGACGTGCGCGGCACCAAGCACTACATCGATCACAAGATCAACTCGATCCAGGACTACCTCTCGAAGAACATCAAGCAGCGCTACGAGATGTTCGACGTGAACGTGTACCAGGAGAACATCTTCCACACGAAGATGCACGTGAAGGAGTTCGACCTGGACACTTATCTGTTCGAGGAGAAGGCCAAGAACCTCTCGTTCAAGGAACGCCAGCGCATCGAGGTGCAGTTGAAGCGCGAGATCGAGGAGCTGTTCCACGGCCGCAACCTGATGTAGGCCGTCCTCGGCGCCGCCTGCGCACGAACCCCGCGTCGGGTGACCGGCGCGGGGTTCGCGTTTCCGGAGGGCGCCGCACCGGCGGCGTACCGGCAAAGCGCTGGGAAACACCCTGCCGGCGCGATCCGTGGATGGATCGCATGCGGTGGGTCGGCCGGGAGCCGATCCGGACGGCAGAACTGGCCCCGTGCGGAACATGGAGCAAGCCCACGGGTGGACCATGCCATCGAGTACACCTGTGCTCGATCCGGCGAAAGCGATCCCGCGCTCGTGCCGGCTCACGATCCGAAGAACGCACGGGACGTGCGTTTCCCGGCAGTCTGCTAGATCCGGTAGGCCACGCGTTTCATCACGCCGGCGGCGAGGCGCATCAGGCCGCGTACTGGACCGGGCAGGATGCGCGCACCGGCCGCCTCAGCGCGATCGGCATGCCGGCGCTCGTCGGCCTGCATGGCGCGCACGATCGCCCGGCTGCGCACGTCCGTGGCCGGCAGCCCCGCTGGCGGCGGCGCGAGGTGATCGCCGAGGTGCGCCTCGACCTGGCGCTCGGTCTCGACGACGAAGCCGAGATTCCAGCCGTCACCGCCCAGCCCGGCTGCCGCACCGATCGCCCAGGCCCCGGCATACCAGAACGGATCGAGCCGGCTCGGGCGGCTGGCCAGCTCGGCGAGCCGCTCCGCGCACCAGGCCAGATGGTCGGCCTCCTCGTCGGCTGCGGCGAGCAGTGCGGCGCGCGTCTGCGGATCGCGGGCGACGGCGCCCTGGCCGAGATACAGGGCCTGGGCGCAGACCTCGCCCGCGTGATTGACGCGCATCAGGCCGGCCGCATGGCGGCGTTCGTCCTCGCCCAGCAGGGCCTCGGGCTCCATCGCGGCAGGATTCGGACGGTGCGCCGTCGCCGCCGTACCGAACGAGACGGCGAGCGCGTGGTCCATGCCGTCGAGAAGGCGATCGAAGGGGGTGAGTCGCTGCAGCATGGCCGGTGGTTCGCTTCGAAGGGGTCGATTCAGACGTCGTTGCCGAATGCAGGGAGGCGAGGCGGCGGGTCGTCGAGCTGGCGTGCGAGCAGCGCGACCGGATGCAGGATCGCCGTCGCCTCGCCCGCTTCACGCAGCCCCGCCGCGAGATGCAGGCGACAGCCGATGTTCGCCGTCAGCAGCCGATCGGCGCCGGTCGCACGGGCCTGGGCGAGCTTCTCGTCGCGCAACGGCACGGCGATCTCCGGATGCTCGATGAAATGGCTACCGCCGGCGCCGCAGCAGCGCGGCTCATCGGGCAGACGGTGAACCTCCAGTTTGGGCACGCGCCGCAGCAAGGTCATGATGGCTTGCGCCGCGTCCGGCATTTGCGCCAGCGTACACGGGATGTGCAGGGCCACGCGTTGCGATGACGCGCGGAAATGCAGCGCATCGAGCGCCGCCGGATCAGCGGCCAGGAATTCGTGGATCTCGCGCACGGCCGGTCCGGCCCCGCCAGACGCACCGGCACGCAGGCTGCCGACGCAGCCCGAGGCCACCACCAGCACGGTGGGCACGTCCAGGCGCTGCAGCAGGCCATGCGCACGGCGGGCCTGCGTGGCGGCCGTCTGCCTATCACCGGCGTGGCGGGCCAGTGCGCCACAACAGACCACAGCGTCCGGCTCGACGACCTCGTAGCCCAGTGCCGTCAGCAGGCGACGTGCGCCCCAGATCGTATCGGCATCGAGCGGATGGCCCGTGCAACCCGGCCAGAGCGCGACCCGACCACGCGGTGCAGGCGGACGCGAACCGGTAGCCACCGCACGCGGCCGATCCATCCGCGGCTCGGCCGGCAGATGCCGCCACAGATGCACCAGCCGCGACGCCAGCCCGCCATGCAGACGACCGAGCAGCGCATCGCCCCAGTGCGCGATGCCGCTCAGGCGGGCGAGATGCACGAGCAACGCGAGAGGGCGCGGCCGGTAGATCCAGCGCATCCAGCGCGTCATCCGGGACCGTTGCGGCCAGAGCCGCGCCCGCGTGCCGGCCAGCAGCTCGCCGTAGCGGACGCCGGACGGGCACACGGCTTCGCAACTCAGACAACTGAGACAGTGGTCGAGCGCCGTGAGGGCGGACGATTCGAACGGCAGGCTGCCATCCGCGAGCGCCCTGGCGAGGGCGATCCGGCCGCGTGGCGATTCGGTTTCGCGGCTGGTCAGGCGGTAGGTCGGACAGTGCGGCAGGCACAGGCCGCACTTCACGCACTGATCGGCCAGCACGATCAGGCGATCCGCACCGGCGATGGGCGCAGGAAGCATGGGCGGATGCTATCATCCACGGTCCACCGCGGCGCCTCGCGCCAGCCCGGTCACGATCGGCCGGGGCTTGCACGCCCCGGCACGCGCCGCTATCATCCCGCGCCTTTCCTTGCCCCTTTTGGCACAAGGTTTTGTCATGAAAACGATCAGCGCCAAGCCGGAGAGCGTCAAGCGCGACTGGTATCTCGTCGACGCCACCAACAAGACGCTCGGCCGTCTTTGCTCCGAGATCGCGCGCCGCCTGCGCGGCAAGCACAAGACGATCTTCACCCCGCACGTCGACACCGGCGACTACATCGTCGTGGTCAATGCCGAGAAGGTCGCCGCCACCGGCGCGAAGATGGACGACAAGTACTACCACCGCTTCACCGGCTACGTCGGCAACCTGAAGTCGATCTCGCTGAAGGACCTGCTCGCGACCCATCCCGAGCGCGTCATCGAGATCGGCGTCAAGGGCATGCTGCCGAAGAACCCGCTGGGCCGCGCGATGTTCCGCAAGCTCAAGGTCTACGCCGGCGCCGAGCACCCGCACACCGCCCAGCAGCCGC
This sequence comes from uncultured Rhodanobacteraceae bacterium, assembly GCA_964471815.1. Lineage (GTDB taxonomy): Bacteria > Pseudomonadota > Gammaproteobacteria > Xanthomonadales > Rhodanobacteraceae > Tahibacter. The sequence continues at coordinate 513 of CAYYHP010000224.1, read as the reverse complement.
AGGCGCTGGACATCTGATCCCAGGGACCCGAACGATGGCACTCCAGCAGAATTACGGTACCGGTCGCCGCAAGACCTCCGCCGCGCGCGTGTTCCTGCGCCCGGGCACCGGCAACATCGTGGTCAACGGCAAGCCGCTCGACCAGTTCTTCGGTCGTGAGACCGCGCGCATGATCGTGCGCCAGCCGCTCGAGCTGACCCAGACCACGAACAAATTCGACGTGCTGGTCACCGTCGAGGGCGGCGGCACCACCGGCCAGGCCGGCGCGATCCGCCTCGGCGTGGCGCGTGCGCTGACCGAATACGATGAAAACCTGAAGTCGCCGCTGCGCAAGGCGGGTTTCATGACCCGCGATGCCCGCGAGGTCGAGCGCAAGAAGGTCGGCCTGCACAAGGCCCGCCGCGCCACCCAGTTCTCCAAGCGCTAAGCGACGCTCCCGGATTGGGGGATCGTCTAACGGTAGGACAACGGACTCTGACTCCGTTTATCTAGGTTCGAATCCTAGTCCCCCAG
>CAYYHP010000223.1:0-3854 GCA_964471815.1 uncultured Rhodanobacteraceae bacterium | reverse complement strand
GCCGTTCTCGCTCGGCGCGGTCATGTGGTAGGCGTCGCCGCTCATGCCGAAGCCGATCAGCTCGGCATAGATGCGTGCGCCGCGCCGCCGGGCGAATTCGTATTCCTCGAGCACCAGCACGCCGGCGCCGTCAGACAGCACGAAACCATCGCGATCGCGATCCCACGGACGACTGGCCTTGTGCGGTTCATCGTTGCGCGTGGACAGCGCGCGCGCCGAGCAGAAGCCGCCGATCGCGGTACCGGTGGTCGCGTATTCGGCGCCGCCGGCGACCATCGCATCGGCATCACCGTAGGCGATCAGACGTGCGGCGAGGCCGATGTTGTGCGTGGCCGTGGTGCAGGCCGTGACCGTGGCGAGATTCGGGCCCTTCATGCCGAGCATGATCGACAGGTTGCCCGAGATCATGTTGATGATCGTCGACGGCACGAAGAACGGCGAAATCTTGCGCGGACCGCTCTCGGCCAGCGCCTGGCTGGTCTTCTCGATCGTCGCGATGCCGCCGATGCCGGCACCGACCGATACGCCGATGCGATCCGCATTCGCTTCGGTGATCTCCAGCCCGGCATCGCGCAGCGCCTGGATCGAGGCCGCGACGCCGTAGTGGATGAACGGATCCATCTTCTTCACGTCCTTCGGGGGCATCCATGCCGCCGGGTCGAAATCGCGCACCTCGCCGGCGATCCGCGTCGAATACGCCGAGGCGTCGAAGTGGGTGACGGGCCCGATGCCGCTGCGACCCTCGACGATGCTGTTCCAAGCCGTGACCGCGTCGTTGCCGACGGGGCTCAGGATGCCGAGACCGGTGATGACGACGCGCCGCTTGCTCATGCCTCAAATCCCGCTGCGAAGAGTCCCGCCAGCGTACGCCGGCGTGTGTTACGAACGCTCAAAACGAAAGCTGCGCCATGCGGCGCAGCTTTGCGTATCCCCGACAACCGGCAGTTCAGGCCTTGACGTGGGCCTTGATGTAGTCGACCGCCTGCTGCACGGTGGTGATCTTCTCGGCTTCCTCGTCCGGGATCTCGCACTCGAACTCTTCTTCGAGGGCCATCACCAGTTCGACCGTATCGAGCGAGTCGGCGCCGAGATCGTCGACGAACGAAGCGTTGGAGGTGACCTCCTCTTCCTTCACGCCCAGCTGTTCCACCACGATCTTCTTGACGCGTTCTTCGATGCTGCTCATGTGTGCGAAAACCTCCCGAGGAAAAAAGCCGCGCGGATTGTAGTGGAAGCCTTGCGGCCCGGCTACCCGGCCAGCGCGGATGCGCAGCCGGCGCGACCGGTACGCGCTGCGAGGATCCGCGCACGGCGCGGCGGAAGTGCCTGAGGATTCCGCCGCAAGCCCCTGAATCGCGAAGTCTCAGGGCATGTACATGCCGCCATTGACGTGCAGGGTCTCGCCGGTGATGTAGGCAGCCGCCGGCGAGGCCAGAAAGGCCACGGCATGCGCGATGTCGGCCGCCTCGCCGAGCCGGCCGAGCGCGATCTGGCCGAGCATCGCCTGCTTCTGCTCCTCCGGCAGCGAGCGGGTCATGTCGGTGTCGATGAAGCCGGGCGCGACCACGTTCACGGTGATGCCGCGCGAACCGATCTCGCGTGCCAGCGATTTCGAGAACGCGATGATGCCGGCCTTGGCCGCCGCGTAGTTCGCCTGGCCCGGATTGCCGGTCAGGCCGATCACCGAGGCGATGTTGACGATGCGTCCCTTGCGCGCCTTCATCATGCCGCGCAGCACGGCCTTGGACGTGCGGTAGACGCTGGTCAGATTGGTATCGAGGATGGCCTGCCAGTCCTCGTCCTTCATGCGCATCAGCAGCTGGTCGCGGGTGATGCCGGCATTGTTGACGAGGATCGAGACCGGCCCGAATTCCTTGCCGATCGACTCGATCAGCGCCTCGACGGCAGCGCCGTCGGTGACGTTCAGCACGCGGCCCGTGCCGCCGGACGGCGCCAGCCGCTCGGCGATCGCCGCGGCGCCTGATTCGCTGGTCGCCGTGCCGATCACGCGCGCGCCCTGGGCGGCGAGTTCCCCGGCGATGGCGGCGCCGATGCCACGGCTCGCGCCGGTGACGAGAGCGATTTCGCCCCTGAGCGGGCCGGCTTCGATGGAGGTGTAGGTCATGGGTCGGATCTCGTCGTTGTTGGGATCAGACGTGAGACGTCAGACACAAGAAGCGGAAAGCGGCACCCATGCTTTTCGTCTCACGTCTCACTGCCACTCCGCGAGTGCGGCCTCGAGTTCGGCCGGTGTGCAGATCGCCCGCGCTTCGAGGCTCTTGTCGATACGCTTGATCAGGCCGGCGAGCACCTTGCCGGGCCCACACTCGGCGATGTGCCGCACGCCGCGCGCGGCGAGCGCCTGCACGCAACCGATCCAGCGCACTGGCAGATAGAGCTGGCGCATCAGCGCCGCGCGGATGTCGTCGAGCGAGGCATAGGCCTCGGCCTCGGCGTTCTGCACGACCGGGATCGCCGGCATCGACCAGGTCAGCGCCGCCATGCGCTCGCCGAGCCGCTCGGCAGCGTCGCGCATCAGTGCGCAGTGCGACGGCACGGAGACCGCGAGCTTGACCGACTTCCTCACGCCGAGTTCGGCGAGACGTGCCAGCGCGCGATCGACGGCCTCGGCCTGCCCTGCGATGACGAGCTGGCCGGGCGAGTTGTAGTTCGCCGGTGCGACGATCTGGCCCTGCGCGACCTCGGCACAGACCTCGGCGATCTGCGCCTCCTCGCCACCGAGGATCGCGGCCATCGCGCCGCTGCCGGCCGGCACCGCCGCCTGCATCAGCCGGCCGCGTTCGGCGACGAGGGCCGCCGCGTCGGCAAGGCCGAGCGCGCCGGCCGCGACTAGTGCCGAGTACTCACCGAGGCTGTGTCCGGCGAGCGCGGATGGCAGCGCACCGCCACGCGCGACCCATACGCGCCAGACCGCCACGCTCGCGGCGAGTAGCGCGGGCTGGGTGTTCTCCGTGCGATTGAGCTCGTCCTCGGGGCCAGTCTGCACGAGTGCCCAGAGATCCTTGCCGACGCCGGCCGAGGCCTCGTCGAAGGTCTGCTTCACCCGTGGTTCGGCAGCCGCGAGTTCGGCCAACATGCCGACTGACTGCGAGCCCTGACCAGGAAACACGAAGGCGAGATCGTTGTGGCGGAGCGACGTGGAGGGCATGGTGAAGATGGGGATTGGGATGGGCGGGACTCGGAAGCCGGGAGTTCCAGGTTCTGCAAAAGCGATGCGGTGGGGGGCGGGATTACGCCCAGATCGATGTCCGAGTCGGAACGATCCGCCGGAGAGCGTCGCGGATAGCCATCAGCCGCTCTTTCGAGGCCCAAGGATCATCAATACCTCACCAGCGCCGAGCCCCAGGTGAAGCCGCCGCCGAAGGCTTCCATCAGCAACAGCTGGCCGCGTTCGATCTTGCCGGAGCGCACGGCATGATCGAGCGCCAACGGCACCGAACCGGCCGAAGTATTGCCGTGCCGGTCGACGGTGACGACGACGCGATCCATGGGCATTTCGAGGCGTTTGGCGGTCGCCTGGATGATGCGCAGGTTGGCCTGATGCGGGATCAGCCAGTCGATCGCCGACTTGTCGAGGCCGTTCGCGGCGAGCGTTTCCTCGACCACGGCATCGAGGGTCTTGACCGCGACCTTGAACACCTCGTTGCCGGTCATCAGGACGCGCACGCCGGCATTCTTCTCGCCGGGCTTGAAGCCGGCCGATACGCCGACCGGATTCCAGAGCAGTTCCTTGTAGGCACCGTCGGCATGCAGGTGCGTCGAGATGATGCCGGGCTCGCGGTCGGCCGTGAGCACGACCGCGCCGGCGCCGTCGCCGAACAGCACGCAGGTAC
>CAYYHP010000222.1:0-3857 GCA_964471815.1 uncultured Rhodanobacteraceae bacterium | reverse complement strand
CGGGCGCTGGAGCCGGTCGCACCGTTCTCCGGCGGCGAAAAGGCACGGTTATGCCTCGCACTGAGCGTCTACCAGCGGCCGAACCTGCTGCTGCTCGACGAGCCGACCAACCACCTCGATCTGGACATGCGCGAGGCGCTGACCGAGGCGCTCAACGACTTCGAAGGCGCGCTGGTGCTCGTCGCGCATGATCGCGCACTGATCCGCACCTGCTGCGACACGCTGCTGCGCGTCGGCGGCGGTCGCGTACAGCCGTACGACGGCGACCTCGAGGACTATGCGCGACTCATCCAGCGCGCGACAGAGAACGCCGCGCCGCTGACTGATGCGCCGGCGGCCCCACTTGCCGCCTCGCGTCGCGACGAACGCCGCGAACGTGCCGAGCAGCGTGCGCGGCTCGCCCCGTTGCGCCAGGAAGTGCAGCGCATCGAAAAGAAGCTCGCCGCGCTCGGCGCGCAGAAGGCCGCTGCGGATGCGGCACTCGCCGATCCGGCCCTGTATGCCGATGGCGACCGCACCCGCGTGGCGGCCCTGACGCGCGATGCCGCGGCGCTCGCCGCCGAACTCGCCCGTCTCGAAGAGGCTTGGCTCGCCGCACAGGAAGCGCTCGAAGCGGCCGGCAGCTGAGCGCCGGACGGGCAGTGGCCCGCCAAAACCGCACACGCGCCTATAATCCGCGCCTTTCCGTCGGAACCCATCTCCATGTCCCAGCTCATCGCGCCCCACGGCGGCCGTCTCGTCGATCTCCTCGTCCCGGAAGCCGAGCGCGCCGCTTTGAAACGCGCGGCGGTCGCCCTGCCTTCCTGGGATCTCGCGCCGCGCCAGCTCTGCGATTTCGAGCTGCTTGCCAACGGCGCGTTCTCGCCACTCGACGGTTTCATGGGCCGCGCCGACCACGAGCGCGTCTGCCGCGAGATGCGGCTCGCCGACGGTACGCTCTGGCCGATGCCGGTGACGCTCGACGTGAGCCGCGAGTTCGCAGCGAAGCTCGCCGGCGCGAAGCAGATCGCCCTGCGCGATCCCGAGGGCGTCATGCTCGGCGTGATCGAGATCGCCGAGATGTGGGAGCCCGATCGCGAGGTCGAGGCGCGCGCCGTGTTCGGCACTCTCGACACGCGCCATTCGGGTGTCGATCACCTGCTGAACCGCACACACCCGGTCTACGTCGGCGGCCGCGTACGCGCGCTGGAGCTGCCGCATCACTACGACTTCCGCCACGTGCGCGCCACGCCGCGCGAAGTACGTGCCGGCTTCGAGCAGCTCGGCTGGACGCGGATCGTCGCGTTCCAGACGCGCAATCCAATGCATCGCGCGCATCTCGAACTCACCTTCCGCGCCGCGCAGATCGCCGAGGCCAACCTGCTGATCCACCCGGTCGTCGGCATGACCAAGCCGGGCGACATCGACCACTACACGCGGGTGCGCTGCTACGAAAAGCTGATCGCGCACTATCCCGCCCAGACCACGCAGCTCTCGCTGCTGCATCTCGCCATGCGCATGGGCGGACCGCGCGAGGCGCTGTGGCACGCGATCATCCGCAAGAACCACGGCTGCTCGCATTTCATCGTCGGTCGCGATCATGCCGGTCCCGGCAACGGCAGCGACGGCAAGCCGTTCTACGGGCCTTACGATGCCCAGGAACTGGTCGCGCGTCACCAGGACGAACTCGGCATCCGCATGGTGCCGTTCCAGGAAATGGTTTACGTGCAGGAGCGTGCCCAATACGTGCCGGCCGACGAGGTGAAGCCCGGCGAGACCGTGTTGAACCTTTCCGGCACCGAGCTGCGCCGGCGCCTGCACGAAGGGCTCGACATCCCGGACTGGTTCACCTATCCCGAAGTCGTCGAAGAACTGCGCCACACCCATCCGCCGCGGCACAGACAGGGCTTCACGGTGTTCTTCACCGGCCTCTCCGGTGCCGGCAAATCGACGATCGCCAACGCGCTACTGGTGCGCCTGCTGGAACTCGGCACGCGGCCGGTGACGCTGCTCGACGGCGACATCGTGCGCAAACATCTTTCGAGCGAGCTCGGTTTTTCGAAGGAACACCGCAACCTCAACGTCCAGCGCATCGGTTTCGTCGCCAGCGAGATCGTCAAGAACGGCGGCATCGCGCTGTGTGCGCCGATCGCGCCGTATGCGGAATCACGCAAGACGGCGCGCGAGATGGTCGGCCAATACGGCGCCTTCATCGAAGTGCACGTCGCCACGCCACTGGAAGTCTGCGAGACGCGCGATCGCAAGGGTCTGTACGCCCTGGCGCGTGCCGGGAAGATCAAGGAATTCACCGGCATCAGCGATCCCTACGAAGTGCCCGAGGTGCCGGAGCTGCGCATCGACACGAGCGACATCGGCCCCGACGAAGCTGTGCAGCGCATCGTCCTGAAGCTCGAGGCACTCGGCCTGATCCGTCCGCGCGACTGATCGCGCACGGCACCGCCTCCACTGTCCGAGCCGGCCGCGGTGCCGGTTCGGACAGTGATCCTCGCTCATGAGGAATCCCGGCTCGGGCGGGTGTTGACATGGCTCGATATAGTGTTATACTTGCCTACAACACCATTCCATCGACGCACCGAAAGGAGCACGCATGAACGCCCGAGCCCTCATCCCGATGCTGGTCACCGGCACGCTGTTCGCGGTCGGTGCGCTCGCCGGCAAGCTCGCCGTCCCGGCGCATCCGGCCACGCCGGCGCCGGTTGCCGCACATCGCGCCAACGGCAACCCGTCCCGCGCGGTGACACTCGCCGAGATCGTGGTCCGTCCGAGTGCGGCCGAGCTGGCCGCGGCGCTGGCCGAGCCGGATCCGGCCGCCGATTCCCCGTTCGTCGCGCCGACCGACACCACGGCCTCGAGCGCGCCCGCACCGGTCATGGCCCCGCGTGCGAATTTCGACATGCCCTACTACTCCTTCCGCAAGGCTCTGCCGCGCGTGAGCCGGGAATGAGCCCATGACGATCACGTGGAGTGACAACACACCGATCTACCGCCAGCTGCGCGACCGCGTGGTGGCGATGATCCTCGACGGCGTCCTGAACGAGGGCGATGCGCTGCCTTCGGTCCGCCAGGTCGCCGCCGATTACCAGCTCAATCCGATCACGGTCTCCAAGGCGTATCAGGAGCTGGTTGACGAAAATCTCATCGAGAAACGGCGAGGCCTCGGCATGTACGTCATCGAAGGTGCACGTGAAGCATTGTTGCGTCTGGAGCGCGAGCGCTTCCTGCGCGAAGAGTGGCCGGTGCTGCACGCACGCCTGAAGCGGCTCGGCCTGGATCTGAAGGATCTGGCCGAACCCGGTACGGCCGACAGACAGGGAGAAACCGCATGACCGCCGTCATCCAGGCCCGCGGCCTGAGCAAGCGCTACGGCACGACGTCCGCGCTCGATGGTGTGGACTTCGACATCGAACCTGGCCGCATCCTCGGCCTGATCGGTCCGAACGGCGCCGGTAAGACCACGGCATTGAAGGCCATCCTCGGCCTAACCGATTTCGGCGGCGAACTGTCGGTGCTCGGCCTCGACCCGCGCCGGCAACGCTCGGAACTGATGCAGGACGTCTGCTTCATCGCCGACGTGGCCGTGCTGCCGCGCTGGATCCGTGTCAGCGAGGCCGTGGATTTCGTAGCCGGCGTGCATCCACGCTTCTCGCGAGAGAAGTGCGAGCGCTTCATGGCGCATACCAAACTCAAGCCCGGCATGCGCGTGCGCGAGATGTCCAAGGGCATGATCGTGCAGTTGCACCTCGCCCTGGTCATGGCGATCGATGCGCGCCTGCTGGTGCTCGACGAGCCGACGCTCGGCCTCGACATCCTCTACCGCAAGGAGTTCTACCAGCGCCTGCTCAACGACTACTTCGACG
>CAYYHP010000221.1:0-3904 GCA_964471815.1 uncultured Rhodanobacteraceae bacterium | reverse complement strand
GGATCGGCGGTATTGCGGGAGCGTGCAAGATCGACCAGCCCGTCGCCGTCGAGGTCGGAGAAGATGACCTTCGGGTAGTCGTAGCTCGGCGTCTCCGTGATCATTTCGCAGCCGATGCCCATGCCGGCCTTGAACGCATGGTCCGCGGTACTCCAGCGCAACAGGCTCCAGAAACAGTCGGAGGTTTTCGGATCCCAATAGGTGTGCTGGATGTACTTCGCCGACCACAGCTCATACTTGCCGTCGCTGTCCACATCCACCGCATAGCTCTGCCCGAGCCGCACGTTCATGTAATCGTCGGGATTGGCCCCAGTCGCATCGCGCAGTAGCTTGTAGGGGCCGTCGGCGAGCGGCAGCAGCGCGCCCGAGGAGGCATCGCGCTTGGCAAGCAGCGCGTAGTTCGGCACGGTGAAATCGAACGGTGCGCTGCCCGGGTGATAGATCACGTCATCCGCGCCGTCGCCATCGAGATCGAGGACCTGGACCGCCGGCTCTTCCTTGTCGATGGTCGGATCGTGCGGCACCACGTCGGCCGACAAGGGCGCCGCGACCAGGGTCGGCAGCATGAAATTCGGCGTGCGCTTCGTCGGGGTCCAGTCGAACTGCTTGGCCCAGGCGCAACCGGCCTGCTTGCCGCCGGCGAAGCCGCATTTCCGGACCGTACTCAACAGGCTGCGATTCGTGCCTTCACTGGTGACGTAGCCGAACTGGTACTGCCACACGCGCTCGGCGGTCTTCGGATTCGGCGCGTACATGTCGATCGACTTCAGCCGCGAGCGCAGCACCGTCTGCACGCCGCCCTGCCAGGCGAATTCCACGTCCGGGCGCTGCGCGTCGTCATAGACGAACTCCACATAGCGCAGCGCCGGTAGATCGCCGGCATGGCGCGTATAGCGGATGCGCGAGAGCCGGTAATCGATACTCCAATCCACGGCCTTCGTGCCGATCGTCGGGAAGGTGGCGTACTCGTAGTCGATGGCATTGCCGGAGCGGTCCTCCTCCGACGCGAGCAGCCACATGGCCCGGGTCGGGTAGGTGAGCTTCACGTTGCCGTCGAGCGTCGCGACGACGCTGTTGGCCACGAGCGCCTCGAAGCGCAGGATGCGGCCGTCGCGCGTGTAGACGACGAATCGCTCGGGACCCGCGCCGTCGTAGCTGTTCTTGCCGGTCGAGAAGATGCGCGCATAGCTCTCCTCCTCGGTGCGGTACTCGGTATCGATGCCGCCGTACTCGCCCGAACCGTAACCCGCCGCCCCGACCGCGACGAGCTTCTGGCCGTTCAGACAGTAACGGTCGCGTGCGCTGAAATCCACGCCGTCCACATGGCCTTCGGTCGCCAGCGTGCTGCCGCAGCGGGTGATGCTTGGCAGGCCTGAGATCGACCAGCCGACGCCGAGCACGCCGTTGCCGCCGTTGCTCGAGTAGGTCAGCGTGAGGTTCGGCTGCATGCCGGCACGTCCGGCCGGCACGTCGAGCGGGATCGCGTAGGTGAACTCGCCGCCGGGCGTCACCTGCCAGGATGCGGGCAGGTAGCCGTTCGAGGCTGCCGCCTGGATCGGCATTTCGGGCAGGGTCAGCGGCTTTGGCGGCGTAGGCGGCGCGGTGCCGAGATCGCTGCCGAAGCGCGGCAGTGGCGGACCGGACGGAACCGGTTGCGTTGCGGACTGGCCGAGCGAGGCCAGGAACGTAAACGACGCCACCACCGGCACCATCAAGGTCCGGATCAGCCACTGCCTCATGAAAGGATTCCCCAGAGATGGAGCGCCATCGCGCCGTTCCCCTTGCGCGCGGCGACCTGTCACCTCGACCGCTTCCCGCAGCCGCATGCCAATCGATGACCAGCCCCAATGCCGGGGATGGCGGCAGGCGAACAGAAACGCTCACGACGGATCGTGACTTTTCTTTTCCATGGAGGATGGCCGCAGCGCGCGCATCACAGCCGCCATTGCGGAAGATGCACTGTGCGGGCAGCGCTGCGAGTGGCTGCGGTGCCCGGGCGGCATGGCGTCACGCCGCCGACCGGGGCCGATGCGCCATGACTAGCGACGCGGCCGCGTGGCCGTCGCGACCGCTATCCACCCGGCACCGACCACACGGCCGCGACCTACCGGTCGTGCGGCAGTGTCATCCGGCGATCGCGAAGAGGAGCGCGATCGCCGGGTTCCGCTCAGTCCACGCCGTCCTTGAGGCCCGGGTGCGGCAGCACCTGGGCGGCAAGCTTGGTATCGCTGCGGATCAGGGCAATCTCGTCGGCGAGGATGTGCGCGGCTTCCTGCAGGGCGACGTCGCGGCGGTCCTTGAGCTCCTTCTCGCGGGCGACGTCGCTCTTCACGCTGCGCTCGTCGGACTGCAGGCCGTCGTCGGTCACGGCGGGATCGCCACCGCCGGCAGCCTGGCGCAGCGCCGCCTCGCGCGTCTTGCGGCGCGCTTCCTGCGCATCGCGCTCGGCACGCCGGCTGGCCTCGTTCAGCGATACGGTCTTCTGCTCGCGCAGCTTGCGCACCTCTCTGCGCTCGTCGACCAGCAGCTGCCAGTCGGCATCCTTCTCGGCACGCTGCTCGTGGCGTGTGGCAAGCAGCGGGATCAGCGATTTCAGATCGCCGAGGCGCGCGTAATCGGCCGGCGCGATCGAATTCCACGGCAAGGCGTTCGGGAATGCGGATTCGCCAAACTCGGTGCCATCACCGGTATCCGGATAGGTGATGTCCGGCGTCACGCCGCGCAGCTGCGTGGTGCCGCCGTTGATCCGGAAGAACTGCGCCATGGTCATCTTCAGCTCGCCGTAGACCGGCTTCTCCTGCTGCGTGACCTCGTCGAGATCGACGAGGTTCTGCACCGTGCCCTTGCCGAAGGTCGGTTCGCCGATGATCACGCCGCGGCCGTAGTCCTGGATCGCCGCGGCGAAGATCTCCGAGGCCGAGGCCGAGCCGCGGTTGACGAGTACCGCGAGCGGGCCGTCCCAGGCCATGCCGGCCTGCGTGTCGCTGTCGGCCTCGACGTGGCCCTGCGCGTTGCGCACCTGCACGACCGGGCCCTTGTCGATGAACAGGCCGGTCAGTTCGGTCGCCTCGGTCAGCGAGCCGCCGCCGTTGTTGCGCAGATCGACGAGCACGCCGTCGACCTTGTCCTGCTTGAGTTCGCCGAGCAGCTTGGCGACATCCCGCGTGGCGCTCTTGTAGTCCTTGTCGCCGCGCCGGCGCGCCTCGAAGTCCTGGTAGAAGGTCGGCAGCGAGATCACGCCGACGCGCCGCGCGGCATTGCCATCCTTGACCTCGATGATCGATTTCTTGGCGGCCTGCTCTTCGATGCTGACCTTCTTGCGAACCAGCGAGAGGGTGATCGGCTTGCCGTCCGGGCCGGCATCGGCCGGTAGCACCTCGAGGCGCACCACCGTGTCCTTCTGGCCGCGGATCTGTGCGACCACGTCGTCGAGGCGCCAGCCGATCACGTCGTTGATGGACCCGTTCGCGCCCTGACCGACACCGAGGATCTTGTCGCCGACCTTGAGCTTGCCCGAGAGCGCGGCCGGACCGCCGGGCACGATCTCGCGGATCGCCGTGTACTCGTCCTCGCGCTGCAGCACCGCGCCGATGCCCTCGAGCGACAGGCGCATGGCGATGTCGAAATTCTCGCTGGCGCGCGGGCCGAGGTAGTTGGTATGCGGCTCGATCGCGGTCGCGTAGGCATTCATGAACGTCTGGAAGACGTCCTCGCTGTTGAGCTGGCGCACGCGGTCCATGTAATTCGCGTAGCGCTTGTCGAGCGTCTTGCGGATCTCGTCGTCCTTCTTGCCGGCAAGCTTCAGGCGCAGCCAGTCGTTCTTCACGCGCTTGCGCCAGAGATCATCGAGCTCGGCCTTGTCCTTCGCCCACGGCGCCTTCTCTCGGTCGAGGTCGTAGCTCTC
>CAYYHP010000220.1:0-3907 GCA_964471815.1 uncultured Rhodanobacteraceae bacterium | reverse complement strand
CCGCCACGCGGTGGCATGGCCACTTGCCGAGAAATCCGGGATGCCTGGCGACCGACGCACGGAATGCGTCAGGCGTCCACAGGCATGGCGCCAGACCTGCGCTGCCAGGAGTGACGGCGCAGGCGCGTCCTCACCAGCCCATGTAGTGGCCGCCGTTGATCGACAGGTTCGCGCCGGTGATCCAGGCCGCTTCGTCAGGGATGAAGAAGCTCACGGCATAGGCGATCTCCGCGGGCTCGCCGAGCCGGCCAACCGGGATTTGCGCAGCGATCTTGGCGCGCACGTCCTCGGGCACTGCCATCACCATCTCGGTCGCCACGTAACCGGGCGAAATCGTGTTCACGGTGATACCAAAGCGGGCGTTTTCCTGCGCCAGCGAGATCGTGAAGCCGTGCATGCCGGCCTTCGATGCCGCGTAGTTGGCCTGGCCGTACTGGCCCTTCTGGCCGTTGATCGAGCTGATCTGGATGATGCGGCCCCATTTGCGCTGACGCATGCCCTCGATCACCGGGCGGGTCACGTTGAAGCAGGAATTGAGATTCGTATTGATGACTTCCTGCCACTGCAGCGCGGTCATCTTGTGGAACGTCGTGTCGCGAGTGATGCCGGCGTTGTTGACGAGAATGTCGACCGGCCCGATGCGCTGCTCGATTTCGCGGACCATCGCCTCGCATGAGGCCGGATCGGCCACGTCGCCGCGCACCAGTGTCACGGCTGCACCCTCGGCACCGAGTTTCGCGGCCCAGGCCTGCGCCCTGGCTTCGTCGCGGAAGTTGGTCGCGACCTTGTGACCCATGCTGGCCAGGCGCTTGACGATGGCCGTGCCGATACCGCCCGTCCCGCCCGTCACGAGGGCTACCCGTGTTGTCATGACTACTCCCCTTTGCTCGGATCGATCCGCTTGTCGTGGTCGCCCGCGAGGCCGTCGTCCCGCGAGGTCTTGCGGATATTACACAATTCGGTGCCGGATACCGTTGTGGCGAGGTGGCGCGGAATGCGCGTCAGTTCGAAATCATCAATGGCGCGCCGCAACAGCGAATCCACGCCGCCAGCGGCATGCAACCACGCGGGTGGATAGCCGAGTGCCGCGAGCGCCGTGCGCAGGGCGGGCAGGGGATCGCCGCGCTCGATAGGCCGGTCGCGGTCCTGCTTCGAGAGCTTCCTGCCGGACGCATCGTGCACGAGCGGCAGATGGACATAGGCCGGCGTCGGCAGGTCAAGCAGCCGTTGCAGCCAGATCTGGCGCGGTGTCGAATCGAGCAGATCGACACCCCGCACGACCTCGGTGATGTCCTGTGCGGCATCATCCACGACCACGGCGAGCTGATAGGCGAAATAGCCTTCCACCCTGCGGATCACGAAGGCACCGACGTCGTGCGCCAGGTTCTGATGGAACGTGCCCTGGATGGCGTCGTGGAAGCCGATCGTCGTGTCCGGCACACGCAGACGCCAGGCCGGTGCACGCGTCGTGTCACGCGCGCCGGTCGGACAGTGCGCCGGATGCGGACTGCCTTCGAGTTCACGTCGGCTGCACAGGCAGGCGAACACGCTGTCCATCGCGAGCAGCTTCTCGAATGCGGTCTGGTAGTGTTCGATGCGCCGGCTCTGGTACAGGACCGGCTCGTCGGAGACCATGCCGAACGCCGCGAGCGTCTCGAGGATGTCCCGGGCCGCACCGGGGACCTCGCGTGGCGGATCGATGTCCTCGATGCGCACCAGCCAGGTGCCGTGCCGCGAGCGGGCACGCAGCCAGCTGCCGAGTGCGGCGAGCAGCGAGCCGAGATGCAGGGATCCGGTCGGTGAGGGAGCAAAGCGGCCGCGGTACATGGCGGGAATCCGGTGGCAGCGTGGATGCTAACCGCTCAGGGCCGCCTCGCCCATCCGCCGCCATCTTGAGACAGCACCGCGCGCCCCCATCGTTGCGGGGCATGCCCAATCCATCCAGTCGGGGTCAAAGCACGTCCATGTTGCGCATCGTCCTGTTCGTTGTAACGAACCTCGCGGTCCTGTTCCTGCTGAACATCGTGCTGTTCGTGCTGCAGTCAGTGTTCCATATCCGGCTTGGTAATACGCAGTCGCTGCTGCTGATGGCCGCGGTGCTCGGCATGGGCGGCTCGTTCATCTCGCTCGCGCTGTCGAAGTGGATGGCCAGGATGTCCACGGGAGCGCAGGTCATCGACCAGCCGCGCAATGAAGCCGAGCGCTGGCTGGTCGAGACGGTGCGTCGCCAGGCCGAGGCCGCCGGCATCGGCATGCCGGAGGTCGCGATCTACGATGGCCCGGAGATGAATGCCTTCGCCACCGGCATGAGCAAGGACAACGCACTGGTCGCGGTCAGTACCGGCCTCTTGCAGAACATGAACCGTGAACAGGTCGAAGCGGTGCTCGGCCACGAGGTCAGCCATGTGGCCAATGGCGACATGGTGACCCTGACCCTGATCCAGGGCGTGCTGAACACGTTCGTGATCTTCCTGTCGCGGATCATCGGCTCGATCGTCGATGGCATGCTGCGCGGCAATCGCGATTCCGACTCGCGCGGCGTGGGCATCGGCTATTTCCTGACCGTGATGGTGATGGAACTGCTGCTCGGCCTGCTGGCCAGCATCGTGGTGATGTGGTTCTCGCGCTGGCGTGAGTTCCGCGCCGATGCCGGCGGCGCGCGTCTGGCCGGACGCGGTGCGATGATCTCGGCGCTGCAGCGGCTCGCCGCGGGTCATGGCGAGAACACCCTGCCCAAGGAGATTGCCGCGTTCGGTATCTCCGGCACGTTCGGCCGGTTGTTCGCCAGCCACCCGCCGATCGAGGAACGCATTGCGGCCTTGCGCAGCATGGCCTGATCGCGCCGCGTGCGAAGCTCGTGAACGCGAACGGCCCCGTGTGCGGGGCCGTTCATGCATGCAGTAGGGGAGCGTGCCGGCCCGGATTCAGGCCGCGTGGATCTCGTAGGACATGATTTTTTCGGGTTCCTGCAGGAAGTTGCCCTGCACGAAGTTCACGCCGCAGGTGAACAGGATCGACATGCTCGCCGCATCCTCAACGAATTCGGCGATGGTCAGCTTGCCGGCGTGGTGCGCCTGTTCGCAAAGCTCGCGAATCTTGTCCTGGTTTTCCTTCTGCTTCGCGAGGTCGGCCATGTAGCTGCGATCGAGCTTCAGGTAATTTGCATCGACGTGCTTGAGCAGCTGGAAGGAGTTGAGCCCAGAGCCGAACTGCTCGAGGGCGAAGCCGCAATGCAGTTGCTTGAGGCCGGCGACGAACGCACGCGCCGGCTTGAGGCTGGTGACCACTTTGCTCTCGGGCATTTCGAAGACGAGCGCGTCACCGGGTAAGCGGGCTGCCTTGAGCTGCTGAGCGATCCATGGCAGCAGGGTCGGGTCCTCGAGCGACGGCGGTGAAAGCTTGACGAAGAACGTGGTGCGCACACCGGCCCGCGCGCGTTCGGCGAGGGCGGTGATGGCATTGGCGATCACCCAGCGATCGATCTGCGGCATCAGGTCGTGCTGCTCGGCGATCGGCAGGAAGAAGCCCGGCATGATCTCGCCCTTCGGACCGTTCATGCGCAGCAGGATCTCGTAGAACTCGCCCTCGGCGCCGTGCAGGCTGATGATCGGCTGATAAAACAGCACGAAGCCGTTGCTGGCCAGCGCGTCCTTGATCAGCTTGAGCCAGTGGCGTGACTTTTCCTCCGCCGCCTTGGCCTGCGCCGCCGGATCGAACACGCTGACACGATTGCCGCCCTCGGCCTGGGCCGCGCGCAGCGCGCCGTTGGCCTGGGTGAGGATGGTCTGCGCGTTCGCGTTCTTCTCGCCGATCAGCACGCCGGCCACGCTCATGGTCACGCCGATCGACTGCTTGCCGATCTCGAAGATGCGCTCCTCGAATGCGTGACGCAGCGCTTCGGCCAGAT
>CAYYHP010000219.1:0-3918 GCA_964471815.1 uncultured Rhodanobacteraceae bacterium | reverse complement strand
CATTCGAACGAACCGCGCGGCCACTCGCCGCCGCCCATCAGGAGATAGCCCGGCGAGACGCGCGCCGGCGTGGCGCGCTCGGTATCACCGATGACGTAGCCCTCGTAGCCCGGGTGCACACCGACCAGCGGCGATGCCGTCGATGCGGCGAAGGTGAGTGGCGCGAGCAGTGCGAGCAGGAGACCCAACAAAAACGTACGGCGACGAATGGATTCGGACATGACGAGGTTTCGTGATAGCGGACGGAGTTCGGCAGCAGACCGAACGGACAACCATACCTGCTCGGCTCGCCAAACGACATGCCCATTCGGTACAGGCCTGGCGATGGAACGGCGGCCACTTCGACGACCGACGCGACCGTGCCGCGGACGCCAAGTCCATAAATCGAGTCGGCATTCACAAATCCGTCACAGCCGTTAAGATCGAACGGTTCGGTCCGCTTCCAGCCCACGGTGCCACGCCGACCACGCCATCGTCAGGGGACGCTGGCGTCTCTCCACTTTCACGCGCCTTCCTAGGGGGTAACTGCAATGCTCAAACGCAAGGTCATGGTTTCGACGATCCACGCGGTGCTGTTGGCGATGGCATCGACCGGCGCCGTCGCGCAGACCACGCCGTCCACGCCAACCGGCGAGGACGCTGCGAAGAAGCTCGAGACCGTCGAAGTCACCGGCTCGCGCATTCCGCGCGCACAGGTGGAAGGCCCGGCACCGATCACCGTCATCAATGCCGACGAGATCAAGGCGAGCGGCTTCGTCAGCGTACCCGACGTGCTGCGCTCACTGACCCAGAATGGCGGCGAGACACAGAGCCAGCAATCGGCGAGCGCGGCGGATTTCTCGCCGGGCGCTCAGCAGGTCGATCTGCGCGGCCTCGGCCCGAACCATACCCTGGTGCTGGTCAACGGCCGGCGCATTGCCGACTTTCCGCTGCCGTTCAAGGGCCGCAGCAACTTCACCGATATTTCGAACATCCCGGTCGGCATGATCGAGCGCGTCGAGGTGCTGACCGGCAGTGCATCGGCGGTCTACGGTTCCGACGCGATTTCCGGCGTGGTCAACTTCATCCTCAAGAAGAAGGCCGACGAGACCACGGTCGACTTCCGCTATGGCGACACCACGCGCGGCGGCGGCGAATCGTATGAGCTCAATCTCTCGACCGGCTTCTCGCGCGGCGATTTCAATCTGACCTTCGGCGCCGAGATCGTGGATCACGAGCCGCTCTGGCAGTTCGATCGCGATATCCAGGATTCGACCGCCGACGGACCGACCACCCGCTCCAAGACGCCGCGCCGCACCTTCCTGCGCTACGACGAGAACGTCGATTACATCGATCCAGGCCAGGCGACCTGCGATGCGCTGGCCAGCCTCAACGGCGGCACCACCGTCTATGCGTTCCGCAAGAGCTACGGTCATTTCTGCGGCAGCGCGGAATCGATCGCCTACGGCACGATCCTGAGCCGGCGCAAGGCGATCAATACCTACACGTCGATGAGCATGCCGCTCGGCGACGACCTCGAATGGTTCGCCGACCTGCAGCTCGGCTACGGCAAGGTCTCGATGTTCCGCGATGTCGAGCAGTGGAACTACCAGGCGCCGGATGGCAACGAGGACGGCTACTTCTACAACCAGGCGACCGGCCAGATCGAAAACTGGTTCCGCCAGTTCACGCCCGAGGAGATGGGCGGCCTGCACAACGGCATGATCGAGACGACCCAGAAGACCGCAAGCGTGACCACGGGCTTCAAGGGCAACTTCGGCGGCAACTGGGACTGGGAGGCCACGCTGAGCCATTCGCAGTTCAAGGCCGACGTGAGCTGGCCGCAGACCATCGCCGCACTCGCCAACCAGCTCTACCTCGGCCCGCAGCTCGGCGTGGACGAGGACAGCGGCCTGCCGATCTTCGATGCGGACCCGGCCCGCCTCTACAAGCCGCTGTCGCGCGCCGAATACGATGCGATCACGACCAACACCGTCTACCACCCGCAGACGCACAGCGACACGCTGGCGTTCTCGCTGACCAACATCGACCTGTTCGAGATGCCGGCCGGCCCGGCAGGTTTCGCGGGTGTCGTGGAAGCCGGCAACCAGGGTTACGACCTCAATCCCGACCCGCTAGCCACGCAGTACTACTACTACAGCTGGAAAGATTCGGCCGGCCACGGCAGCCGCAACCGCTGGGCGACCGCCGGTGAGCTGCGCCTGCCGTTGCTCGACGGCCTCAACGCGAGCCTCGCCGGTCGCTACGACCAGTATCACTTTGCCGGCCACGGCACCGGCAAGTTCACCTTCAGCAGCGGCCTCGAATGGCGCCCGCTCGACAGCCTGCTGGTCCGCGGCTCCTACGGCACCGCGTTCCGTGCGCCGGACCTGCACTACGTGTTCTCGGGCATCGGCAACGATGAAACCGTGGGCACCGATTACTATCGTTGCCGCACCGAGGAAGCCGGCACCGACGTCACCGACTGCAGCTACGCCGAGGAGGGCCTGATCCGCACCCGCGAAGGCAACCGCAGGCTCGACCCGGAGACCAGCACCTCGTGGACGACCGGCTTCGTGTGGTCGCCGACCGAGAATTTCGACGTCGCGATCGACTACTTCGACATCGACATGCGTGACCAGGTGCAGGACCTCAGCACCGACCGCCTGCTGCAGCTCGAAGCCGACTGCCGGATCGGCCACGACATCAACGGCAACGCGGTGGACGCGCATTCGCCGAGCTGCGTCGATGCCATCTCGCGCATCTTCCGGAACCCGGCGAACAGCACGGTGGATCCGGGCGGTCTGTACGGCGTCTACGTCAATCCGATCAACATCGCCCGCGAGCACACCAACGGCGTGGATCTGAGCCTGCACTACAAGCTCGATACCGCGATCGGCCTCTTCCGCTTCGGCGGCAACTACACCTGGACGCGCCACCACACCTTCCAGCAGTACCCGGGCGATGCGGTGATCGACGAGTTCGCGGTCAACAGTGGGTTCGACATCCCGCGCAACAAGGCCAGTGCGACCGTGTCGTGGGAGAAGGGGGCCTGGACGACGACCCTGCACGGCGAGCGTCTGGGCCGCCTGCCGAACTCCGACTCGTACGACCAGCTCGTCGGCGACGGCGAGGAGGCGTGGATCGGTGCAACTTACCGCTACAACGCCTCGGTCCAGTACCGCTACAGCGACAACCTGCGCTTCACGCTGACCGTCGACAACCTGCTCGACAAGATGCCGCCGAAGGATCCGACCTACACCTCGTATCCGTACTACGACATCTCCTGGTTCGATGCCGTCGGCCGCAGCTACTACCTGCAGGTGACCTACAAGTTCGGCGGCAAGAACTGAGGCCGGACGCCAGGTACGAAAACGAACCTCCCGCTCGCGGGAGGTTCGTTTTTCAGGCCGGGCTTTGGGAATGCGTGACAAAGTCCATCCTGGACTAACCGATCCGCACTGATCCGGTCGCCAAACACGGCTTTCCAGGATCGCGAAACCGGCACGGCTACTGTGGCGGTAACCGATGCGCTACAGAGAAATGAAGCGCACACATTACGGCAGCAAGGGCAGCCCCAGTTCCTTGAGAAAGCCGTTGTGTTCCCGCGTCGCCACTCTGATCTTCTGATCCAGTTCCACAAGCTCGGCATTCACGGCAACCAGATCGATTTCTTCTTCTGCCTCTGCGGTACTGACGTAACGCGAGATGTTCAGGTTGAAATCGTTCTTCTCGATTTCCTCCATGCCCACCCGCCGCGAGTAGCGCGGATCTTCCTTGCGGAACCGGTAGGTGTCGATGATTTGGTCGATATGCTCGGGCAGCAGCTGGTTCTGCCGCTTGCCCTTCTCGAAATGCTCGGCCGCGTTGATGAACAGCACGTCGTCCGGCTTCTTGCACTTCTTCAACACCAGGATGCAGACCGGAATGCCGGTGGAG
>CAYYHP010000218.1:0-3930 GCA_964471815.1 uncultured Rhodanobacteraceae bacterium | reverse complement strand
AGCAGGCCAAGAAGCACGCGCCGTGCATCATCTTCATCGACGAGATCGACGCGGTGGGCCGCCACCGCGGCGCGGGCCTCGGCGGTGGCCACGACGAGCGCGAGCAGACCCTGAATCAGCTGCTCGTCGAGATGGATGGCTTCGAGGGCAGCGAAGGCGTGATCGTGATCGCCGCGACCAACCGCCCCGACGTGCTCGATCCCGCGCTGCTGCGTCCGGGCCGCTTCGACCGTCAGGTCGTCGTGCCGCTGCCCGACGTACGCGGCCGCGAGCAGATCCTCAAGGTCCACATGCGCAAGGTGCCGGTAGCCAGCGATGTCGAGCCGCTGATCATTGCGCGCGGCACGCCGGGCTTCTCCGGTGCGGATCTCGCCAACCTGGTCAACGAGGCGGCGCTGTTCGCCGCGCGCGAGAACGCCCGCGAGGTGCGCATGGACCATTTCGAGCGCGCCAAGGACAAGATCATGATGGGCGCCGAGCGGCGCTCGATGATCATGAGCGAGGACGAGAAGAAGCTGACCGCCTATCACGAGGCCGGCCATGCGATCGTCGGCCTGAGCGTGCCGGAGCACGATCCGGTGCACAAGGTGACGATCATTCCGCGCGGCCGTGCGCTCGGCGTGACCATGTACCTGCCCGAGCAGGACCGCTACAGCCAGAGCAAGACCCTGCTCGAGAGCCGGCTCGCCAGCCTGTACGGCGGGCGTGTCGCCGAGGAGCTGATCTTCGGCAGCGACAAGGTCACGACCGGTGCCTCGAACGACATCCACCGCGCGACCCAGCTCGCCCGCGACATGGTCATGAAGTACGGCCTGTCCGAGGAACTCGGACCAATGACCTATGGCGACGAGGAGGACGAGGTGTTCCTCGGTCGCGCCGTGACCCAGCACAAGCAGGTGTCCGAGGCGACCGCGCGGCGCATCGACGAGGTCGTGCGTAACCTGATCGACTCGGCATACAACCGCGCCCGGCAGATCCTCACCGACAACCACGACAAGCTGCACGCGATGGCCCGCGCGCTGCTGACCTACGAGACGCTCGACCGCGAGCAGATCGACGCGATCATGGCCGGTCGCGAGCCCGCGCCGCCGCGCGACTGGACCGAGCCGAAGGCGCGCTCGGGCGGCAGCGGCGGCAACGTCGGCGCGGATGCCGGCCCGAACCTCGGCACGCCCGCCGAACAGCACTGAGGTCCTTCTTTCCGTCGCCTGTCCGTCTCGCGCCGCCTCCGTGCGGCGCGAGGCGTTTCAGGGCTTCGCCAAGCACGCATCCGGTGCCGAGCATGTTCGATCCCATCGTCCCGACTCTCGATTGTGCCGGCCGTATCCTGCGCCTGGACCGGCCGCGCATCGCCGGCATCGTCAACGTCACGCCCGATTCGTTCTCCGACGGCGGACGTTTCCTTGAGACCGCACAGGCGATCGAGCACGGCCTGCGTCTGGTGGAGCAGGGCGCCGACCTGCTGGACGTCGGCGGCGAATCGACGCGGCCGGGTGCGGAGCCGGTGCCCGCCGAGGTCGAGATCGCGCGCGTCGTGCCGGTGATCGAGGCACTCGTGCGGCAGACGTCCGTGCCCGTCTCGGTCGATACCTCGAAGCCGGAGGTCATGCGTGCGGCGGTCGCCGCGGGCGCGGGACTCATCAACGACGTGTATGCCCTGCGCCAGCCCGGTGTGCTGGAAACGGCAGTGCAACTCGGCGTGCCGGTCTGCCTGATGCACATGCAGGGCGAGCCGCGCCACATGCAGGCCGCGCCGCACTACGACGACGTGGTCGGCGAGGTGAAGCGATTCCTCGCCGAACGGGTCCTCGCCTGCGAATTCGCCGGCATGCCGCGCCAGCGGCTGCTGGTCGATCCGGGTTTCGGTTTCGGCAAGACGCTCGAGCACAACCTCGCCCTGTTGCGTGGGCTCGGCACGTTCGCCACCCTCGGACTTCCGGTGCTCGCCGGCCTGTCGCGCAAGGCGATGATCGGGACGCTCACGGGCCGCGAGTCGCCAGCGGAGCGTGCCGTCGGTTCCGCCGCCGCGGCGCTGATCGCCGTGCAGCGCGGCGTGGCCATCGTGCGCGTGCACGACGTCGCCGCGACACGCGACGCGCTCGCGATCTGGCAGGCCGTCGCCGTGGGCGAAACGCCCGCCAGGGCCAGGCGGGCGGCCCGCTCGCCGTTCGACGATGAGGACTGAACCGGGCATGGCGGGCGACCAGACCCTCGCCGCGCGCTATCCTTGCCGGGTCCCGCCCTTCCTCGCGCCATAACCCGATCCTTCCATGTCCGACCGCAAGTACTTCGGCACCGACGGCATCCGCGGCCGCGTCGGCGAGTGGCCGATCAACGCCGAATTCATGCTGCGGCTCGGCCGTGCCGCCGGTGTCGTGCTCGGCGGTGAGCGCGGCCGTGCGACGGTCGTGATCGGCAAGGACACGCGGGTTTCCGGCTACATGTTCGAATCAGCGCTTGAGGCCGGCCTGGTTGCCGCGGGCGCCGACGTGCGTCTGCTCGGGCCGATGCCGACGCCGGCCGTCGCCTACCTGACCCGCTCGCTGCGCGCGAGCGCCGGCATCGTGATCAGCGCCTCGCACAATCCGCACTATGACAACGGCGTGAAGTTCTTCTCCGCGGCCGGCGAGAAGCTCGCCGACGAGGTCGAGGCGGCCATCGAGGCGGAACTCGATGCCGCGTTCGTCACCGTGCCCTCAGAGCGCATCGGCAAGGCCGCGCGCGTCAGCGATGCCGCGACGCGCTACGCCGAATTCTGCAAGGCCACGGTGAACGGCGATCTGAGCCTGCGCGGTCTCAGGCTCGTCGTTGATTGCGCCCATGGCGCGACCTACCAGATCGCGCCGCGCCTCTTCGAGGAACTCGGTGCCGAGGTGAGTACGCTCGGCGCGCGACCGGACGGGCTCAACATCAATCGTGAATGCGGCTCGACGCATCCGGTGGCGCTGATGCGCGAGGTCGTGGAGCGGAGCGCCGATCTCGGTATCGCGTTCGATGGCGATGGCGATCGCGTGCAGCTCGTCGATCGCCACGGCACGCTGGTCGATGGCGACGACATCCTCTGGATCCTCGCGAGCCACTGGCAGACGCGCGGTCGCCTGCACGGTCCGGTGGTCGGCACGCTGATGACCAACTACGGTCTCGAACGGGCGCTCGGCGGGCTCGGCGTCGCCTTCATGCGCGCCCGGGTCGGTGACCGCTATGTGCTGCAGGAACTCAAGCGCCATGGCGGCCGGCTCGGTGGCGAAACCTCGGGGCATCTGCTGTGTCTCGACCGCGCGACCACCGGTGACGGCATCGTCAGCGCGCTGCAGGTGCTGGAAGCCCTGCGCCAGAGCGGGCGCGACCTCGCCGATTACCGTCGCGACTGGCAGCGCCTGCCGCAGACCACGGTGAACGTGCGCGTGAGCGCCAACGCCGCGGCGCTGCTCGAGCATCCCGTGGTCGCGACGACGCGCCGCGAGGTCGAGGCAGCGCTGAACGGGCAGGGCCGTCTGGTGCTGCGGCCGTCGGGCACCGAGCCGCTGGTGCGCGTGACCATCGAAGCGGCCGACGCGGCGCTCGTCGACAGGCTGGTCCGGCGTCTCGCCGAGGCCGTAGAATCCGCGGCCGCCTGAGCGGGACGCCGAGAGCTCCAGCGTCCGCCACCTCGATCGACTGTAGCGTCCGGCGCGTGCTCCGCACCGTCTCTCATCCGCCCCCGACCGCCCCCGGAGTCCGCCATGCCCGCAATCCCCACCCTCGACATCCGCCGTTTCGATACCGATCGCGAGGCCTTCGTCGCCGAGCTCGGCGCGGCCTATCGCGAATGGGGCTTTTGCGGCATCCGTGGCCACGGCATCCCGCAGGCGCCGATCGATGACGCCTATGGCGCGTTCCGCGCGTTCTTCGCGCTGCCGGAGGCGAGCAAGCGCAAGTACCATCTCGAGG
>CAYYHP010000217.1:0-4008 GCA_964471815.1 uncultured Rhodanobacteraceae bacterium | reverse complement strand
ACCGCCTCGCCGAGCGTGAACCAGTCGCGCGGATCGTCGCGCACCTCGAGCGGCGCCAGGCGTGCCCAGGCCATGCCGTTGCGGACCGCGAGATCGCCCTGGGTCAGGTAGAGCAGACGCCAGCCGCGACGCTGCGCCTCGAGCAGCATGGCGAAGGTCGAATCCTTGGCGATCTTGATCTTCTCGATCGGGTCCATCAGCACGGCCAGCTGGCGCGCCATGCGGGTGCTCCTCATGCGGGAACCGGACAGGAAAAAAGAGCCGCGACGCGTGCCTCGGAGCGCGTGACGCGGGGCTATACTAGCATCCGCGTGTCTTCGCCCGGGCCTTTCCGGACGTGCGTGCGGCGCCGCGTTCGGAGGCCCATTAGGCACTTAGAACAACAACTTGACAGCTTTGCTAAGTAAGGGTTAAACAGCCGGCAGGCAGGTGTGAACGTGCGGTCGGATAGGGCGGTGGCCGGACGCGTGACGCCTGGCTGGCCAACCTCTTGGGCAGCGCGCCGGGGCGGCCCAGCGAACCGGCGAACCGTGGTTGGGGGTAGTGAGTGGAAGACAGCACGAACAAGGGCAACCTGTCCGGTTTGAAAGTCATGGTCATCGATGACTCGAAGACCATCCGCCGTACGGCCGAGACCCTGCTCAAGAAAGAAGGCGCTGACGTGGTCACCGCCACCGACGGCTTCGAGGCCCTGGCGAAGATCTCCGATCACCAGCCGCACATCATCTTCGTCGACATCATGATGCCGCGTCTGGACGGCTACCAGACCTGCGCACTGATCAAGAACAACCAGCTGTTCAAGTCGACGCCGGTGATCATGCTGTCATCGAAGGACGGCCTGTTCGACAAGGCGCGCGGCCGCATCGTCGGCTCCGAGCAATACCTGACCAAGCCGTTTACGCGCGAGGAGCTGCTCGGAGCGATCCGGCGGCATGTGAAAGGGTAACCGCCACTTGGGGGCGAGCCATGCCGCTTCGAGGGGACAGCGATGGCACACATTCTGATCATCGACGATTCGCCGACCGACGTTCACATGTTCTCCGCCTGGCTTGCCAAGGCGGGCTACACGGTGAGTGTCGCCGGCGACGTGAATGAGGGGCTGGCGAGCATCCGGCGCGAGCGTCCGGACGCGATCATCATGGACGTCATCATGCCCGGCACCAACGGATTCCAGGCCACGCGCCAGCTGAGCCGCGACAGCGCGACCTCCGACATCCCGATCATCATCGTCACCACGAAATCGATGGAGACCGATCGCGTGTGGGGTCTGCGCCAGGGCGCGAAGGATTTCCTGTCCAAGCCGGTGGGCGAGAAGGAACTGCTCGCACGGATCGCCAATCTGCTGCCGAGCTGAGACGAGCCCAGCCACCCATGTCCGCAACGATCGACACGCCCACGCTCACGCCGTTCGAAGTCTTGCTCGACTACGAGCGGCGCAGCCTTGCGCACGTTGCCGGCATGCCGGAGCAGATCGAGGCGCCCGGCCTGTGGCGCGGCATCGGCTTCCGTCTCGGCGCGCGCCGGCTGGTCAGCAGCATCGCCGAGGTCAACGAAATCCTGACGCCGCCGCCGCTGACCGTCGTGCCCGGCACGCGCGCGTGGCTGCTCGGCGTGGCGAACATCCGCGGCAACCTGGTGCCGGTCATCGATCTGCGCTGCTTCATCGAGGGCGAACGCCACGTGCAGGCGGATTCGAGTCGCGTCCTGCTCGTGCGCCAGCATGGCGGCAGCGTGGGCCTGCTGGTCGATGAAGTGCTCGGCCAGCGCAATTTTTCCGAGGAACAGCGTGCCGAGGCGTCGGACGAAGACGATCCGCGCTATGCGCGCTTCGTGATCGAACGGTATCGGCTGGGCGATGTGCTGTGGTGCCTGTTCAGCATGGTGGCGCTGGTGCGCACACCGGAGTTCGTGCAGGCGGCGGCATGAGACGAGCCGCGCACCAGGGGTCGTGCGCGGCGAACGGTTAATCTGGTGAGGTGAGGCATGAGCTCGACATCCGGAGCAATCAAGGAACGCGCATCTGGCGCGAACACGGCGCTGATCGTCCTGCTCGTGCTGACGATCGCGCTGGCGCTGGCTGATTTCGTCTGGCTGTTCCGCAAGAACGGCGAAGACCGGCAGGCGGTCGCGCTCACCACCCAGATCCAGGTGCTCTCACAGGCGATCGCGAAGTACGCCGCCGAATCCGCCGGCGGCAACATCGAGGCCTTCAAGGAACTCGATGCTACGCGCAACCTGATCGACAGCAACATTCAGAAGCTCAACAAGGGCGACGACAAGACGCACCTGCCCGCCTACGGCGCCGACCCGGCCGTGAAGAAGCAGATCGAGGATCTGGTCAAGGCCTGGGCGCCGCTCAACACCAACGCGACCAAGATCCTCTCGAACAAGGAACTCGTGCTCGGTGCGGCCGCGACCGCCGTCGACTTCTCGAGCCAGATGCCGATCCTGAACTCGCGCATGGACGAAGTCGTCATCATGCTCTCGAACGGCAACGGCGCATCCAAGCAGGTGCAGATCGCCTCGCGCCAGATGCTGCTCGCCGACCGCATGATGCGTCGCGTGCAGGAGATCCTGCAGGGCGGTAAGGGCGCGCAGTCGGCCGCTGACGGCTTCTCGCGCGACGCGCGCCTGTACTCGGCGACGCTGAACGGCCTCCTCAACGGCAGCACGGAATTCAACATCCCGGCGCTCAACAGCGCCGCAGGCAAGGAAATCCTTGCCGACGTCAACCAGAAGTGGACGACGCTCAACGAGCCGGTACAGAAGATACTCGATGCCGCCTCCAGCCTGCTGGACGTGAAGATCGCGGCCGACAACATCTTCACCGACTCGCAGAGCGTGCTGCTGCGCGCCAACGACGTCGCCACGGAGGTCGACAAGCTGCCGACCCACCGCCCGCTGCCGAACGTCTGGGTTGGCGTCGGTCTGGCCGCCGCCGCCGCCTTCCTCGCCCTGCTGCTGATCTTCGCGCAGATCCGCGACCAGCGTCGCCGCTACCAGGTCACCGCCGAACTGAATCAGCGCAACCAGGAGGCGATTCTGCGCTTGCTGGACGAGATGGGTTCGCTCGCCGAAGGCGACCTGACGGTCAAAGCCACGGTCACCGAAGACATCACCGGCGCGATCGCGGACTCCGTGAACTTCGCGGTCGAGGCGCTGCGCTCCCTGGTGACCACGATCAACGAGACCGCGGTGCAGGTCTCGGCCGCCGCGCAGGAAACGCAGGCGACCGCGATGCACCTCGCCGAGGCGGCCGAGCATCAGGCCCAGCAGATCACCTCGGCCTCGGCCGCGATCAACGAAATCGCGGTCTCGATCGACGAGGTCTCGAAGAACTCCGCCGAATCGGCCGACGTGGCGCAGCGCTCCGTGCAGATCGCCTCGAAGGGCGCGGCGATCGTGCGCCAGACGATCCAGGGCATGGACTCGATCCGCGACCAGATCCAGGAGACCTCGAAGCGAATCAAGCGTCTCGGCGAGTCGTCGCAGGAAATTGGCTCGATCGTCGAACTCATCAACGACATCGCCGAGCAGACCAACATTCTCGCGCTGAATGCCGCCATCCAGGCGGCCTCGGCCGGCGAGGCGGGACGCGGCTTCGCGGTGGTCGCGGACGAGGTGCAGCGACTCGCCGAGCGCGCCTCGAACGCCACGAAGCGAATCGAGACGCTGGTCCAGACGATTCAGTCCGATACCAACGAGGCGGTCAGCTCGATGGAGCAGACCACCGCGGAAGTGGTCGCGGGCGCGCGCCTCGCCGAGGACGCCGGCCTTGCACTGGGCGAGATCGAAAAGGTGTCGACCGACTTGGCCGACCTGATTCAGAACATCTCCGAGGCGGCGCGCCAGCAGTCGGCGGCGGCGACCAACATTTCCTCGACGATGAACGTGATTCAGGAAATCACCACGCAGACCTCGCTCGGCGCGAGCCAGACGGCCGAATCGATCGGCAACCTGGCCCAGCTCGCCAACGACCTGCGCCGCTCGGTTGCGGACTTCAAGCTG
>CAYYHP010000216.1:0-4010 GCA_964471815.1 uncultured Rhodanobacteraceae bacterium | reverse complement strand
GCGCCGGGTCTTTTCGAGATGCTTCGGTCCGCACTGGTGGCGCACCTCGGGCCGCTGCGTGGCCGGCAGGCGCTGCAGCACCTGCGGCAGGACCACGTTCAGCGCATAGGCACCCTGGCTGCCGCCGAGCACGAGCAGACGCAAACGCCCGTCACGGCCGGCCAGGCGGGTGGCGGGCGGCGGCAGCGCGGCGATCGCACCGCGCACCGGATTGCCCACCCATTCGCCGCGTGTGCCGAACACGCCGGCGAAACCCGTGAGGACGCGTCGCGCCAGGCATGAGAGCACACGATTGGTCAGGCCCGGTACGCTGTTCTGTTCATGGATCACCAGCGGCACGCCGAGCCAGCGCGCGGCGATCCCGCCCGGGCCGGCCGCGAAACCGCCGAGCGAGAGCACGCTGCGTGGCACGCGATGGCGCAGCACGCGCCGCGCGGCGAGCACGGCCGCGACGATCTCGAACGGGGCACGCAGTGCACGCAGCAGCCCCTTGCCGCGCACGCCGCCGATGCGCAGGGTCGCGATCGGGATGCCGGCCTTCGGCACCAGTTCGGTTTCGAGCTTGCCCTCGGCGCCAAGCCACTGCACCGGCACGCCACGCTCGTGCAGCGCTTCGGCCACGGCGATGCCGGGGAAGATGTGGCCGCCGGTCCCGCCGGCCATCACCAGTACGGGTGCGTCCACGCGGCTCATGCGAGCGCCTCCGCGAGCGCGACCGGCGTGGTCTCGAGTGCCTGCGCCTCGGCGCGGCTGACTTCGAAGCTCACGCGCAGCAACACACCGACCATCGCGCAGGTCAGCATCACCGACGAACCGCCCGAGCTAATCAGCGGAAGGGTCAGGCCCTTAGTCGGCAGCACGCCGAGGTTCACTCCGACCGATACCAGCGCCTGCAGGGCGATGCTCAGCGCAATGCCGAACGCGACATAGCCGGCGAAGTGCATGCCGCGACCGATCGCACGCAGGCCGAGCTGGAAGCCGCGCCCGGCGAGCCAGGCGAACAGACCGAGCACGAGCACCACGCCGGCCAGGCCGAATTCCTCGGC
Source organism: uncultured Rhodanobacteraceae bacterium (assembly GCA_964471815.1). Lineage (GTDB taxonomy): Bacteria > Pseudomonadota > Gammaproteobacteria > Xanthomonadales > Rhodanobacteraceae > Tahibacter. The sequence goes on along the minus strand of CAYYHP010000216.1, from coordinate 2,964 downwards.
GATCACGGCGAGGATGAAGTCGGTATGCGCCTCGGGCAGGTAGTGGAGCTTGAGGATCGAGCTGCCGAGGCCGACGCCGGTCCATTCGCCGCGACCGATCGCGATCAGTGCCTGGGTGAGCTGGAAGCCGTCCTTAAACGGATCGGCCCATGGGTCGAGGAACGAGGTCAGGCGCTTGATGCGGTAATCCTCGGTCGCCGCCACCCAGGCGAGCACCGGCAACAAGGGTGCGCCGAGGTAGACGAGGTAGCGCATGCGCGCACCGCCGAGCCAGATCATGCCGACGGTGGTAGCGATGATCAGCGCCGCCGAGCCGAAGTCCGGCTGGGCGAGCAGAAGGCCGACGATCAGGATCGCCACGCCGACCGGCTTGACCACGCCGACCAGCTTACGGCGCACGGCCTCGCGATGACGTACGAGATAACTTGCCAGATAACCGATCAGCAAGAGCTTCACCGCCTCGACCGGCTGGAAGCTCGCCAGCGGCATGCGGATCCAGCGCCGCGCACCGTTCAAGCGCATGCCGAACCCCGGTACGAACACCAGCAGCAGCAGCAGGATCGCAAGCAGCAGCAGCAGGAAGCCGTACCGCTCGATCCATTCGAGCTCGATGCGCATGGCCATCACGGCCAGCGTCAGGCCGCAGCCGAGAAACACCAGGTGACGAATGAAGTAATGAAGCTCGCCGACGTTCTGATCCGCGCCGAGCGGAATCGAGCTCGACGCGACCATCACCGCGCCGAACGCCGCGAGCGCGAGCGCGGCGAGTGCGAGGCTCAGGTCATAGCGACCAGTCAGGTCGGCGCGGCGCAGCGCCTGGGTGGTGCTCGGCAGTGGCGTGGTCAGCAACATCAGCGCACCTTCAGCGTCGCCAGGCCGACGAGCACGAGCACCACGCTGATGATCCAGAAGCGCACGATCACGCGCGGCTCCGGCCAGCCCTTGAGCTCGAAGTGGTGATGGATCGGCGCCATGCGGAACAGGCGCTTGCCGGTCAGCTTGAAGCTCGCGACCTGGAGCATCACCGAGGCGGTCTCCATCACGAACACGCCGCCCATGATCAGCAGCACGATCTCCTGCCGGACGATCACCGCGATGCAGCCGAGTGCCGCACCGATCGCGAGCGCGCCGATGTCGCCCATGAACACCTGGGCCGGATAGGCGTTGAACCAGAGGAAGCCGAGACCCGCGCCGGCGAGCGCGCCGCAGAAGATCGCGAGTTCGCCGGCCCCCGGGATGCCCGGGATCGCGAGATACTGCGAGAACACCGCATGCCCGGCGAGGTAGGCGAACACGCCGAGCGCCGCGGCGACGAGCACGCTCGGCAGGATCGCCAGGCCATCCAGGCCGTCAGTCAGGTTCACCGCGTTCGAGAAGCCCACGATCATCAGATAACCGAACGGCACCGCGGCCAGGCCGAGCGGCAGTGCGACCTGCTTGAACAGCGGCACGTACAGCGCGGTCGCGGCCGGCACGTCGGCGGTCCAGTACAGCGCGCCGGCGGCGAGCAGGCCGAACACCGATTGCCAGAAGTACTTCCAGCGCGCGATCAGGCCGCGGCTGTCCTTGAGTACGAGCTTCTTGTAGTCGTCGACGAAACCGATCGCCCCGAACGCGAGCGTCACGCCGAGTACGACCCAGACGTAGCGGTTGCGCAGATCCGACCAGAGCAGCGTGGCGATCGCGATCGAGGCGAGGATCAGCGCGCCCCCCATGGTCGGCGTGCCGGCCTTCGAGAGATGCGACTGCGGGCCGTCCTTGCGCACGACCTGACCGGCCTTGAGTTCGGCGAGCCGGCGGATCATGCCGGGGCCGAGCAGCAGCGAGGCGGCGAGCGCGGTCAGCGTCGCCATGATCGCGCGGAAGGTTAGGTACTGGAACAGATGGAGCGTGCTGAAGTGCGGTTCCAGCCACCCGGCGAGTTCAAGCAGCATGCGTTTCCTCTCCCCTGCCGAGCACCCCCGCGACCACGCGATCCATCGCCGACGAACGCGACCCCTTCACGAGGCAGCGCACGCCCGGCCTCAGCGCCGCACGCAGCGCTGCGATGAGGCCCGGCTGATCGGCGTAGTGCTCGGCCCCGGTGCCGAACGCCTCGGCTGCCACCTGTGCGAGCGGTCCGACCGTGAACAGGCGCGTTACGCCGCTCTGGCGGGCGAGCCGGCCGATGCCCGCGTGCAGATCCGCCGCCGCCGGGCCCAACTCCTTCATGTCGCCGAGTACCAGCCAGTTCTCGCCGGGCACGAGCGTGAGCGTGGCGATCGCCGCGGCCGTCGAGCCCGGGTTGGCGTTGTAGCTGTCGTCGATCAGCGTCCAGCCCGCCGGGCTGCTGCGCACCGCGAGCCGCCCGGCGACACCGGGCGCCTGCTCGAGTCCGGCGCGGATCGTCGCGAGCGGCACCTCGAGCGCCGTGACGAGCGCCGCGGCCGCAAGGGCATTCATCACGTTGTGGCGACCCGGCAGCGGTAGCGTGATCTCGGCTTCACCGGCCGGCGTGACGAGGGTGAAGCGCGATTGCAGGCCGAGATCATGGATACGCGCCGTGACCTCGGCTGTGGAACAGAGGCCGAAGCGCAGCGTGCGCCGCGCCCCGGCCAGCCCTGTAAACGTTCCGGCGAACGCATCGTCGGCATTGATCACCGCGGTGCCACCTGCCGGCAAGGATTCGTACAGCGCACCCTTGGTCATCGCCACGCCCTCGACACTACCCATGCGCTCGAGATGCGCCGGTGCGATGTTGTTGACGAGACCGACTTCGGGCCGTGCGATGGCGGCGAGATAGGCGATGTCGCCGGGCTTGCCCGCGCCCATCTCGAACACCGCGTATTCGGCGTCCTCGGGCAGGTCGAGCACGGCCAGCGGCAGGCCGATCTCGTTGTTGAAATTGCCCGGGTTGACGTGCGTGCGAGCGTGTCGCGAGAGGATCGAGGCGGTCAGGGTCTTGACCGTGGTCTTGCCGTTCGA
>CAYYHP010000215.1:0-4015 GCA_964471815.1 uncultured Rhodanobacteraceae bacterium | reverse complement strand
GGCTGCTGCTGCTCGCCGCGGCCATTTCCCGTGCCTCATCATTCGTTTACGAGATCGGCTGGGTGCGCATGCTGGCGATCGTTCTGGGCAGCACCATCCACGCGTTCGAACTGATGCTGGCCGCGTTCATCGGTGGCCTGGCCTGCGGCGGGTTGTGGATCCGCTGTCGGATCGATCGCTATGCGGACCCGACCCGGCCGCCGGCTACGTGCAATTGCTGATGGGCCTGGCGGCACTCCTGAGCCTCTGGCTCTATGGCCGCTCGTTCGATTGGGTCGAAGCCGGCCTACACGTGCTGGCCCGCAACGACCAGAGCTATGCGCTCTACAACGTATTGAGTGCCGGCATCGCCATGCTGATCATGGCGCCCGCCGCCTTCTTTGCCGGCATGACGCTGCCGCTGTTCACGCTAGCGCTGCTGCGCGCCGGCAGCGGCGAGACCGGCGTCGGTCGCATCTACGCGGCAAACACGCTCGGTGCGATCGTCGGAGTGTTGCTCGGCGTGCATCTGCTGCTTCCCGGTCTCGGGCTCAAGCTGGCGATGATCGCCGCGGCGGCCGCCGATCTGCTGCTTGGCGTGGTGCTGCTGCGACGCGCGCGCACCGAAGCCACGCCTTGGCGGCACCTCGTCGCGCTTGGACTTGCCGGTCTCGCGCTCGCCGTCACGCTGCGCGGTGCGGCTTTCGATCCGGCGCGCATGGCGGCCGGCGTCTACCGTACCGGCAGGGCCGGGCTGGGGCCGGACGAGCGTGTGCCTTATTACCGCGATGGCAAGACGGCGAGCGTGGCCATCGTCGATCATCCGAGCGGACAGCGGCGCATCGCCACGAATGGCAAGCCGGATGCCTCGATCCAGATGATTGAGGGCAGGCCACCGTCTCCTGATGAAGCGACGATGGTCATGATCGCGGCGCTGTCGCTGGGTCTGCATCCCGCCCCGCGACATGTGGCGAACATCGGCTTCGGCTCCGGCATGAGCACGTCCACCTTGCTTGCCGATCCGCGGGTGGAGCGGGTCGATACGATCGAGTTCGAGCGGGCGATGATCGAGGGAGCGCGCGCCTTCGGTTCCCCTGTCGCAAGGGCTTATACCGATCCACGCTCGCATTTGCATATCGACGATGCGAAGACCTATTTCTCCACGCATGACGCCAGGTATGACGTCATCCTCTCGGAACCCTCCAACCCCTGGGTATCCGGCATCGCCAACCTGTTCACCACGGAGTTTTATCGGTTCATCCCGCGTCATCTCGAAAAGGGTGGCCTGTTCGTCCAGTGGCTGCAGCTTTACGGGCTCGATGATGAGCTGGTCGGCAGCGTATTGAATGCGCTGGGGCGATCGTTCCGCGATTACTGCATCTATCTGAGCAACGATCTCGACATGTTGATCGTTGCCCCCCCTCCCGATGATGCGATCAGGCCGGTCGCGCCGAGCCTGTTCGAGCCGGAGCTGCTACGCGACTCCCTCGCCGGGATCGGCGTGCGCTCCCTCGATGATCTGCATCTGCACGAACTGGGCAGCCGGCGCACGCTCGAGCCGCTGTTCGCGGTGGCCTCGGCGCGGATCAACTCCGACTTCCATCCGATCCTGAGCCTCGAGGCGCCGCGCATGCGGTTTTCGAACCGAACCGCCATCGGAATCGAGCACCTCTCCGAAGCGGACGTGCCGATTCTCGAGCTCACCAGCGATTACCCCTGCCCACGGGTCCTGAGAAGATCACCTTCTCGTATGTCCTGAGTCGTGGACTGGCCATCGAACAAGCCAGCCGCATCGCCGGCTACCTGCGCGGCGAGCGCGCGGATCTCGCCGGACTTCGCCCGGAGCATGACGCCGCGCTCGCCGAGGTCCAGGCCTGCGATCGCAGTTGCGGCCGGCAGGGCGATGAGTCCCGTGTACTCACTGCGCTGCAGGTCCTTGGCGGCATCACCATTCCGTATCTGCGTCCGGATCGGCTCGAGGGTGTCTGGCGCCAACCGCGCTGGCTGCACTGCGCTACGCCGCCGCCGGCATTCACGGCCATGCTAGATCTGCTGGCGGCGCAGGCGTCCCGTGCACACGTGCCGGCACGCGACAGCGCGCTCGCCATGCTGCGCGGGGCCACTGGCAAACTGCCCGCGGACCGGGCCGACTACCTGCTGCGCAGCGCGATGCTGGCCTCGCTCGGTCTCGACGATGCCGAGGCCGTGCTACGTATCGAGGCGGAATTCGGCGGCCATGTGCCGGCCGATCCGGCGCAACGCCTGGAGTGCGCCTTCTATGTCGAGACGGCACGGCGGCGCACATCGGCCGGCGCCTCTTCAACGCCATAGCGTCGCGCCAGACAGCAGCGTGATGCGGAAGCACGCGCCGCCATCCGCTCCGGGCAGGTACTCGAGCGTGGCCTGGTTGGCCTCGCACAGTTGCCGGGCGAGATAGAGACCGAGTCCGCTGCCGAGCTCGCTGGTAGTGAAGAACGGTTCGAAGATCTGCGCGGCAATCTTCGGGCGGATGCCGGGGCCGCGATCGGTCACTTCGATCGCGGCCGGTCCCTTCTCGCCGAGCAGTCGGACGGCCACGCCGATCTCCGCCGGCCGGTCCGGCAGGCGCCCGTAGCGCAGCGCGTTCTGCAGCAGGTTCCACATCACCTGCTGCAACTGCTGCGGATCGATCAGTCCGTGCGCGTGCTGCGCCGATGTCTCCACGTGCAGCTCATCGCGGCCCAGGTCGTGGCTGGCGCGATAATCCTCGATGAAGTTCCTCACCCAGGCATTCAGATCGACCACTTCCGGACGCGAACGCTCGCGACGCGAGAGCTGCAGGATGTTCTCGACCACGTCGTTGGCGCGGGCACAGTGGTTGTTGATGATCTCGACCATGCGCTTGTCCGCGTGCGCAAGCTCGACCGACTCGGCGAGCAGCTGCGCCGAGTAGCTGATTGCGGCGAGCGGATTGCGGATCTCGTGGGCGATCGATGCGGCCAGGCGGCCCAGCGAGCTCAACGTCAGTTCCTCGGCGCGTCGCGAAACCAGCGAGGTATCGTCGAGGAAGATCAGCACGTTGCTGTCGTCGTGCGGAGCGAGCCGCGTGAAGCGCGGCACGACCTCGGGTGCCTCGGGGGCGAGGGCGACCGCGGTGTTGTCCGTATGCCCGCTGCTGCGCCACTCGTACAGGCGGCGCGCGAGTTCCGGACCGACGGCGCCGAGATCGCGCGTCGTCGGTGGCGGGCTGCCGAGCAGCAGCCAGGCCGATTCGTTCATGCGACGGATGCGGTCGTCGCGATCGACGAGTAGCACGCCGGTCTTCAGGCGGTGGATGATCAGCTCGTTGACCAGGCCGAGATTGGCCAGGTCGATGCCGCGCCGCTCGGCCAGCGCCTCGGTCTCGCGCATCTGCTTGCCGAGCACGTAGCACAGGGCGGCGGAGGCGAAATAGGCCAGCCCGAACAGCAGCGGCTCGACAAGGCTGCGCGGCGTCGCCGGCTCGTAATGGCGCAGCACCAGCGTCTGCACCAGCAGGGCCAGCGCGGCGAAGGCGGCGAACAGGCCGGCCATGCGCGGCGGCAGCAACAGGGCCCCCGCTCCGACGTTGACCATAAGCAGGATCGCGATGCCGCTCTGGCTGTCGGCGAGGCTCGCGATCGCGAGCGTGGCCGCGACGATGTCGAACGCCAGCGCCACGGCGACGTGCGTGCGCAGATCGTCCGGCCAGCGTCGGGTATGCACAAAGGCGGCCAGCGCGTAGACCAGATAGACGAGGGCATTGGCGCGTGCCAGCAGCGGATGGCGTAGCGTGACCCACTCGACGGCGAGCGGGCTGAACGCCAGGCCCGCATAGATGCAGGCCTGCAGGGTGCGGTAGAGGTTGAAGAAATAGAGCTCGCGGCGGATCGATTCGCCGATCGATCGTGCGCCGTACGCGCCGGGTTCGCGGATGCCGTCGTTCACCACGGCACTCTGCCGGAGGTACGCCGGGTATAGCAATTGGTCGAATGCCCTGCCGCGGCGCGAGGGTCGGCTTCGCGCGGGCTTTCCTTTG
>CAYYHP010000214.1:0-4064 GCA_964471815.1 uncultured Rhodanobacteraceae bacterium | reverse complement strand
CGTAGACCAGGGTCGGCTTGAACCTGGCGAGTTCCGCTTCGTCGAGCTGCGCATAGGCGCAGATGATGACCAGATCGCCCGGAGCAGCGAGATGGGCGGCTGCGCCATTCACCGAAATGATGCCCGAACCGTCGTCGGCGCGGATCGCGTAGGTCACGAAGCGCGCCCCGTTGCTGACGTTGTAGAGATGGATCTGCTCGTACTCGCGGATGCCGGCGATGTCGAGCAGGCGCCCGTCGACCGCACAGGAACCTTCGTAATGCAGTTCGGCGTGGGTCACCGTGGCGCGATGGATCTTGGCCTTAAGAAGCTGGAGCTGCATCGTCGATCCCCGTCTGACTCGATGTGTTGCGAGCACGCAACACATAGTCTAGCAGATGATCATGCCTCGCTGCAGCGCATCATGCGTAACCAGAAGTGCGTGTCGCCTATGCCGAAGACCGGCACCCCGTTACCGCGGGCCGCATCGCGCAAGCCCGTGGCCGGCAGGCGTGGGCGACGCGCGCCGTGAAAGCCACGGGCAAAAAAAACCCTCGCCGAACCCGGCGAGGGGCGAATCGGAGTGACGATTACCTGAAGCATGCGCCCTGCTGCCATTGGGTACAACGGTCGCGCGTTGCAAACACCCAACGGTGTATGAAGATTACCACAGCGAATCCGGAAATGCCACAACCGGTCACGCGCCCGGCCGCCAGCGCTCAAGCCTCGGAATCGAAAGGCAGATTGTCGATCAGCCGGGTCGCGCCGAGCCGCGCTGCGACCAGGCCGATCAGGCTGTGCCGCTCGCCCGCGGCCGGCCTGCCGAGATCGTCGCACCGGCGCACGACTGCATAGTCCGGTATGAAACCGGCCGCCACGAGGTGCGCGCCAGCCGCCGCCTCGACATCCGCGAACGGCACGCCATCGGCGACCGCCGCGCGCATCGCCGAGAGGACGGCATGGATGGTCGCGGCGCGCAGCCGTTGCTCGGCCGAGAGATATTGATTGCGCGAGCTCATCGCCAGACCATCCGGCTCGCGACGGGTCGGGCCAGCCACGATCTCGATCGGCAGGCCGAGATCGCGCACCAGGCGGCGGATCGTTAGGAGCTGCTGATAGTCCTTCTGGCCGAACACCGCGACATCGGGCTGCACGTGGCCGAACAGACGCGTGACCACGCTGGCGACGCCATCGAAATGGCCCGGCCGTGCGGCTCCCTCGAGCGTCTCCGTTACTGCCGGCACATGCACGCCGACCGCAGCGTCCGCGCCATAGGGGTAGATCTCCTCGACCGTCGGCGCGTAGAGCAGATCGCAGCCGTGCGCCACGAGCCCGGCACGATCCTGCTCGGGCGTGCGCGGATAGCGCGCGAAATCCTCGTTCGGCCCGAACTGGGTCGGGTTGACGAAGACACTGGCGACGACTCGGTCGGCATGACGCCGCGCGAGTTCGACCAGCGAGTAATGCCCCGCATGCAGGTTGCCCATGGTCGGCACGAAGCCGATGCGCCGGCCATCGGCCCGCCAGACGCGTACCTGACGACACAACTCATCACGGTTAAAGACGGTCAACATGTGGTTCAGAACGAATGTTCGGGGCCGGGAAACCGGCCACTGCGCACGGCGTCGGCATAGGCCACGAGTGCAGCCGCAACCGAATCGCGCCCCTGCAGGAAATCCTGGCTGAAGCGCGGTCGCTTGCCCGGAGTGATGCCGAGCAAGTCGTACATCACCAGGACCTGACCATCGCAGCCGGGCCCGGCACCGATGCCGATGGTCGGACAGGCGACTTCGCGCGTGATCCGCGCACCGAGATCCGCCGGTACGCATTCGAGCACGAGCAGATCGGCGCCCGCCTCGGCCACGGCCCGCGCGTCCGCGAGCAGGCGCGCGGCCTGCGCGTCCTCGCGTCCCTGCACGCGGTAGCCGCCGAGCTTGTGCACGGACTGCGGCGTCAGGCCGAGATGTGCGCAGACCGGAACGTCGCGCTCGCTGAGCGCACGGATCACGTCGAGCACCCAGTCGGCTCCTTCGAGCTTGACCATCGCCGCACCGGCCTCGCCGATCAGACGCGCCGCGTTGCGGCAGGCGAGATCGACGTTCGCATAGCTCATGAATGGCAGGTCCGCGACCAGCAGCGGATGACGCAGGCCACGGGCCACCGCCGCCGTGTGGTAGACCATGTGCTCGATGGTCACCGGCAGGGTGCTGGCGTGCCCCTGCACGACCATGCCGAGCGAGTCGCCGACGAGCACCAGATCGATGCCGGCCGCGTCGGCCTGCGCCGCGAAGCTCGCGTCGTACGCGGTCACCGCGACAATCTTCTCGCCGGCGCGCTTGCGTGCATGGAGACGCGGCAGGCTCATCGCCTCGCGCGGCGGAACGGGGGCCTGCGAAGCGGCGGCGGGGCTCGGATACAAGACGGTGCTCCGCGGATAAGGCGCGCGGATTATCCGCGGCCGGGCCGCGTCGGCTCAAGGCTCGGCGAATCGATCCGGCGACAACCGGATGACCTGGTACGCGCGAGCAGATCGACGACCCGCCCGTATCCCGGCACGTCGAGATCCGGCGCGACCTGCGCGAGTGGCACCAGCACGAAGGCACGCTCGGCAAGGTGCGGATGCGGCAGTTGCAGGCCCGGTTCGTCGAGACACAGTTCGCCGTGCAGCAGCAGGTCCAGATCGAGCACGCGCGGCCCCCAACGCTCCGTGCCGCGCACGCGACCGGCCGCACGCTCTATGTCGAGCAGGGCGGCGAGCAGGTCGTGCGCGCCGAGCGCCGTGTCGAGCGCGGCGACCGCGTTGACGAAGGACGGCTGCTCGGTCACGCCCCACGGCGCGGTCACGAACAGATCCGAACGCGACGCGAGCCGCGTCTGTGGAAGCCCGGCGAGCGCATGCAGCGCCCGTTCGACCCGCTGCGCCGGCCCGTCCAGATTGCTGCCGAGGCCGACGTAGGCTCGTATCACGAGGACTCCGGGGCGTCCGCACCACCGCCGCTCGACGATCCACCGCCAGGCTTGCGTCGCCGGCGACGGCGTTTGCGTGCGGGTGCCGCTTCCTTCGCGGGCGCCGCGGCGGCAGTGGCGCCGGCGGCAGTCGCGTTGAGCAACTCGACGAGTTCGGCGTGCTCGAGCTGCTGCGCCCGCTGCCACCAGCCGGCAAGCTCGCGCGCGGCGGGATCGACCTCGCCACGCAGAACGAGAAAGTCGAACGCCGCGCGGAAGCGTGGATGGGCAAGCAGACGATGGACGCGCTTCTTCACGCGCTGCTCGAACCGCGGCTGCAACGTCCAGACATCCTCCATCGCGATCGTGAAACGCCGTGGAATCGCGACATGGTCGGTCTGCGCGGCGATCACCTGCTGCATCGCACGCAGCCAGGCCGCGCTGGAATCGCTGCCGGCAGCGATGGTCTGTTCGGCACGTGCCTGGACTGGCGCCCAGAGCAGCAATGCGAACAGGAAGGCCGGCGTGACAGATTTGTCCTCGGCCAGGCGCCGGTCCGTATTCTCGAGGCCGCGCAGAATCAGCGCGCGCAGACCGGCACCGCGGCCCGGGTGCGCGAGCGCATCGGCCGTGGCGGGAAACAGATGCCTCAGCAAGCCGGAACGCTCGAGTTCTACGAAGCTCGCTGCGGCATGGCCTGCCAGGAACAGCTTTAGGCACTCATCGAACAGTCGGGCCGGTGCGGCACTGCCGAGCAGGTCACCGAGCGCGGCGAACGGCGCGGCCGCCGCGGGATCGATCGTGAAGCCGAGCTTGGCGGCGAGACGCACCGCACGCAGCATGCGCACGGGATCTTCCCGGTAACGCTGTTCCGGGTCGCCGATCAGATGCAGCACCCGGCGCTCGAGGTCTTCCATGCCGCCGACGTAATCGCGCACGCTAAAGTCGGCGATGTCGTAGTACAGCGCATTGACCCGGAAATCGCGTCGCAGCGCATCCTGCTCGATCGTGCCGTAGACGTTGTCGCGCACGAGACGGCCTTCCACCACATGGCGGTCGCCGCTGCCATCGTCTTCACTGCCACGGAACGTCGCCACCTCGATGGTCTCGCTGCCGAACACCACGTGCGCAAGACGGAA
>CAYYHP010000213.1:0-4066 GCA_964471815.1 uncultured Rhodanobacteraceae bacterium | reverse complement strand
CCAAGAGCGTCGGTTTTTCCAACTTAGCGTGGTCCAACTCCGGGGAGGGGCTCAATTTTCGGCCACCGACGCGCCACCGAACGAGGCGAGGTTGCCGAAGCCGGCATCGCCCTTGACGGTGCCCGGAGCGAGCAGCGCAACACTGGTGACATCGCGGCCGACCGGCAGCGCGGCAAGCTGCTCAGCGGTGAACACGGTGGTCGACTCGACCGAGGACACGTCGATCGGGTTGATCGCATTGCTGGTGACGGTAATGGTTTCGAGCGACGCGCTGTCGGCGAAGTTGACCTCGGTACCGGTACCGACGTTGACAGTCACTTCGCGTGTGCCGGCATCGGTGGTGACCTTGTAATGGCCCGTCGGCAGCTGGGCGAAACGGTAACGGCCATCACTGTCGGCGGTAATCTCGCGCTTCGTGCCGGTATCGGTATTCTCGATGGTCACTGAGCCGCCGGCCTTCGCGGAACCGAAGATCGAGCCATAGGCCTGCTGGGCCTGGACGGAGCCTGCGGCGAGGCAAGCGCCCAGCGCAAGGACGAGAGCGGAGCGCTTGAGATGGAAGCGCTCTGGACGTTGAACGGTATGAGTCATTGGACCTCCGGTGTTGGTGCCTGCCGCAGCCGATCCCGGCCGCAGCCCCATGTACGTGCAGTGCAAAGTGACGCCGGCAGCAGCGGAACCACCCTGCGACGAAGGCTCATCAGGCCACCCGTGGAAGTTCGGCGGATGCGGCGGCCCGCAGGCCGCCGCGTCTTCCCCGCCGATCCCCATGGGCGCGCGATACGCCCTCACGACCCCAGGCCCGTCCCCACGGACCCCCGAGCGCGGCGTCAGCGCCTGACAGACGATAACTTCCGGCACTCCCGACATCAGAACGTAATAAAAGGGTTAATTCAGGTCAATATGGCGGCCGCTGCCGCGACCTCCGCGGCTTGTGGCAGTGCCGCATATCGATAGGCCCGTGTGGCACAAGGGCTTGCCTGGTGACCAAAAGTTCGTAAGGCGCGCGACCTTACGCACCGCAGCATCCTTCGCGTGTGGCACGGGCGATGCGTCAATTGACCGCACTCATATGCGCTGCATGGCGAAGACCGATATGCGCAAGACGCCCGACGGGCTGACATGCCGCGGGAGCCCGGCCGATCGACGGCAGGCTACCGATACGTGGCTAGATGGAGGCCGGGAGCATCAAGGCGGGTGGCATCCCGTCGCCATTGCCCACCTGCGGATGCCGCGGCCCGGGCGGCGGACAGCGGCCGCCCGTCCGAAACCGGACGAGCGGGAATCCGTCGACCGCTTCGGGCGTCAGATCACCTGCAGCAGCGAGACGTCGGCGACGCGCAGGAACAGCGCGCGCAAGGTGCCGAGCATGGCGAGACGGTTGTGGCGCTTGCCGGCATCCTCGGCCATGACCATGACGCCATCGAAGAAACGATCGACCGGCTCGCGCAGACCGGCGAGCAGACGCAGCAGACCGACGTAATCGCGCGCCGTGATCAACGGCGCGGCCGCAGCGACCGTGCTCTGGATGGCCGCATGCAGGTCCTGTTCGGCACCGGCCTCGAGCAATCCCGCATCGACCTTGACCGGATGCTCGCCCGGCACCTGACGCAGGATGTTAGCGATGCGTTTGTTGGCGGCTGCGAGCGCTTCGGCGTCCGCCAGTCCCGCAAACGCGACGACAGCCTCGATGCGGCGCGCGAGATCGAGCAGATCGAGCGACGTGGAGCTGATCACCGGGCCGACCGGCGCGGTCACCGCCTGGAAGACGTCGGCGCTCACGCCGCGGTCGAGAAAATAGCCGCGCAGGCGATCGAGGATGAACTCGCCGAGCTGTCCGACGAGTTCGGCGCGCCGCCGTGCGCGGTCGAGTGCGGGCATACTGCCGTCCTTCGCCTTCGGCAAGCCCGCCTGCAAGGCGCCATCCGGCAGGAGATCGATGGCCTCGATCAGCAGGCCGGTCAGATCGAGTTCCAGCCCGCCCTCGATGATCGTGCGTGCCAGACCGAGTGCCGCACGGCGTAGGGCGAACGGATCCTTGTTGCCGCTCGGCTTCAGGCCAACGGCGAAGATGCCGGCGAGCGTGTCGAGACGCTCAGCGACGGCAAGTACCTGGCCGATCTTGCCGGCAGCAATGAAGTCATCCGCAAAACGAGGCGCGTAAAACTCGTCGAGTGCCCGGGCAACCTCGGCATTCTCGCCATTTGCCTCGGCGTAATAGCGTCCCATGATGCCTTGCAGCTCCGGAAACTCGCCGACCATGCGCGTGAGCAGGTCGCACTTGGCAAGCGCCGCGGCGCGCGTGGCGAGCCCGGCATCCACGCCGATCCGGTTGGCTATCGCACGAGCAAGCTCGGCGACGCGCACGCTCTTGTCCCAGAGCGAGCCGAGCGACTGCTGGTAGGTGACGTTGCGCAGCGCATCCTGGTGCGCGGCAAGCGGCGTCTTGAGATCCTCGTCGAAAAAGAAGCGCGCGTCGGCGAAGCGCGGCCGGATCACGCGCTCGTAGCCCTTGCGGATCTCGGCCGGCTCGCGGCTCTCGATGTTGGCGATGCCGACGAAATGCTCGGTAAGATGGCCTTTGCCATCGACAACGGGGAAGAACTTCTGATTCTTCTGCATCGTCAGGACTAATGCCTCCTTGGGAACGCGGAGGAAGTCCTTATCAAAACTGCATGTGATCGCGACGGGCCATTCAACAAGATTTCTGACTTCAGTCAAGTTGTCTTGGTCAATATGGCAAGTCAGATCCTGGCGGCCTGTGTCGCTCTTCAAACGGCCCTGCGCGTTGAATACGGCGTTCTTAATTTGCTTCTCCCGATCCTCCGGATCGGCCAGCACCTTCGCCTCGCGCAACGCATCGAGGTAGCTCTCGGCCGAGGCGATCGGTACGGCTTGCGGATGATGGAAGCGATGGCCGCGCGACTCGCGCCCGCTGGCAAGGCCGAACACGCTTGCCTCGACGACGCGATCGCCGTGCAGGATGACCAGCCAGTGTGCCGGGCGCACGAAAGCGTAAGCATGCGCGCCCCAGCGCATCGGCTTCGGGATCGGCAGCGCCTTGAGCGCCTCGTCGAGGATTTCCGGCACGAGCCCGGCGGTCGGCCTACCGGCCTGCCGGCTGCGGTATACGAACCACGCCCCCTTGTCGGTTTCAAGCTTGTCGAGCAGGGCAACGTCCACGCCGCACGAGGCAGCAAAACCGAGCAGCGCGCGCGTCGGCAGGCCCGCGGCATCGAGGCCGGCGCTCAGCGCAGGGCCACGCCGCTCGAGGGTCTGATCCGGTTGCGCCGCGGCCACACCGGGAATCAGCACGGCGAGGCGGCGTGGCGTGGCGTAGACCTTGGCCGGTTCGTCGGCGAGCGCGACGCCGCGCTTGGTGAGTCCTTCGGTCACACCCTTCGCGAGCGCGATGGCGAGTTCGTCGATCGCGAGCGTCGGCAGTTCCTCGGTGCCGAGTTCGATCAGCAGCGGCTTCAGGCTCATCGCGGTGGTCTCAGACATGGACGGCCTCCTGGCGCTTCAGGCCGGGAAAGCCGAGCTTCTCGCGCTGCGCGTAGTACGCCTCGGCGACCGCGCGGGCTATCGCGCGCACGCGCAGGATGTAGCGCTGGCGCTCGGTCACGCTGATCGCGCGGCGCGCGTCGAGCAGATTGAAGCTGTGCGAAGCCTTGCAGACCTGGTCGTAGGCCGGCAGCGGCAAGCCGAGGCCGACCAGTTTCATCGCCTCCGCTTCGCAGACATCGAACCAGTGGAACAGCTCGGCGACGTTGGCGTGCTCGAAGTTGTAGGCACTCTGCTCGACCTCGTTCTGGTGGAACACGTCACCGTAGGTCACCGTGCCGTGCGGCGCGTGCGTCCAGACCAGATCGAATACGTTGTCGACGTTCTGCAGATACATCGCGAGCCGTTCGAGACCGTAGGTGATCTCGCCGGTCACCGGCCGGCACTCGATGCCGCCGGCCTGCTGGAAATACGTGAACTGGGTGACTTCCATGCCGTTCAACCAGACTTCCCAGCCGAGGCCCCAGGCGCCGAGCGTCGGCGATTCCCAGTTGTCCTCGAC
>CAYYHP010000212.1:0-4087 GCA_964471815.1 uncultured Rhodanobacteraceae bacterium | reverse complement strand
CGCGGCGCGTGCCGGTGCCCTCGCCGACCTTGCGAAAGGTCACCTCGCGCAGGCGGCCGATCTCGCGCAGCGCCGGGCAATCCGGCTCGGCATCGAGCAGCACGATGCGCTTGCCGTCGTGGGTCCGGCCGAGCTCCTCGCCGCGACGCAGGGCCTGGCGTACGGCCTGCGGCGCCTCGGGATGGGCGATTGCGGTGAGGCTGTCGAACACCGCCGGCCGGCGCCGCGGCAACCGGTAGACGTGCCGGCGCATCGACTGCGCGAGGCGCTCCGGCGACGATGCGCCGCCGAGCGCCTCGGCCGGAATCAACCCACCGACGCTGAAACCGATGCGGCCGCGGGCCGCGCCAAACATCTCGCGCGCCAGCAGCAGCGCGGACAGTGGCCGGGCGAGCATCGACAGGCCGTAGAACATCACCGAGTTGTAGGCGGCGACGTGTACCGGCAGGACCGGCACGCCGGTTTTCCTCACCAGTCGCACGAAACCGGACGACCAGCGGCCGTCGCGCACCCCGGCCGGACCGATCCGCGATACCTCACCGGCCGGAAACACGACCAGCGCCCTGCCGGCGTCCAGGCTGCGATAGGCCTCGCGCAGGCCCGCGGCCCCGCCACGCGAGGTGCCGAACACTTCGACCGGCAGCAGCAACGAGCGCAGCTGGACGAACTGGGCCAGCACGTCGTTGGCCAGAATGCGCACGTCGCGACGCACGCCACCGACGAGATGCAGCAGGGCGAGCGCGTCGAGCGCACCGAGCGGATGGTTGGCGACGATCACCACGCCGCCCTCGACCGGGATGTTCTCGCGGTCGGTATTGGCCACGCTGTAGCTGACCTTGAGATGCTCGAGCACGCGCTCGATGAAGTCGAACCCTGCCAGACTGCCGAAATCGGCGAGTGCACGGTTGATGCGCTCCTCGCAGGCGAGGCGCCGCACGAGCCCGATCGCCGGCTGGGCGAGGCTCTGCGCCGCTCCGGCGGCGAGGGCGGGAAACTTGTCGTAGAGGCTGCGCTCGACGCTGATCATGCCGCTTCTCCGGAGGACTGGCGGCATGCTCGGTCGGGCTTGTTACAGGCATGTGATCGGGCTCGACGGCCATGTTCGGTTTCGCGACCCACCCGGCTTGGGGACGGCAAATCGACCGCGCGGGGGCGCGACGATCGCTATGCGTGCCAACGCTCCGCTCCCGAATGCGGTCTGTCTTTTCCCTGAATCATCCTGACCGGAGCCGAGCCATGACCTCTTCTTCGCGACGCCGCTTCCTGGCCGGCGGCCTTGCCGCCGCCACCGCCGCCATGGCTCCGCGCGGCGAGGCCGGACTCGACTCGATCATCCCCATCCCGGGGCCGATCCAGCTGATCACGCCGGACGTGCATTCATGGCTGAATGCGCACCCGACCGTGCGCGACGCTATCGTCTGGGAGCTGAATGACATCTACTACACCAAGCTGCCCTACACGAGCTGGCCATCGACGCGCAAACAGGCCCTGACCCAGGCGTTCTATCTCGCCTACCACCGCTTTCCGAGTGGCCTCAAGGACCCGCCGCCGAATATCAACCCATACGCGAGCCCGACCAACATCACGCTCTCGGCCGACAATGCCTGGGCGCTGTATCTGGCCCATGTCGCGCATTCACTGGCGCTGGAAATCCGCGGCGACGTGCCGTGGTCGTTGACCACGATGGCCACGAAGGAACTCGCGATCCTGTTCGACAGCCGCGAGTATTTCACCGCCGTGGGCGGCAATGGCGGCTACACCTATAACCCCTGGCTGCTCGGCGACGTGCTGCCTTCGCCGCCGGACGTGGTCTACGCCTTCCTCAAGGCCAACAATATCCCGCAGGGCATCCCGCCGTATCTCACACCGAGCGCCCGCACGATCTACTCGGCACGTTACCAGTCGGTTGCACAGCTGCTCGAATGGTGCGGCGACCGGATGTCGCATTATCAGGCCGGGGCGGGCACCTACGTCGATTACTGGCAGTACAACGGCCCGGCGCCGGTATCCCGCGTGATCGCCGGCACCGTGTGTGCGACCTATCCCTCGGCGAGTGCGCCGGACGGTCTGGTCCGGCACTGGACGGCCGGCTGCCATGGCACTGGCGGCTTCCTGCGCGCGGTCTGCCGCTGCATGAACATCGCCGCCGAGATCAGCAAGAAGAACTACCACAGCCAGACACACTTCATCGCGCTCGGCGCGTGGCTCGACCACGACGACAATCCTTACAACAGCTTCGCGCGCCGCTCGCTCGCGCTGATCGGCAACAGTGATCTGACCTACCCCGCCTACCTTCTGCTGGTTCCGGATGCGACCTACAATACCTGGTTCGACCCGACACTGAGCGATGCGCAGCGTCAGGCCAACGTCGGCCGCCGCGTGGCCGAACTGGCGCTGCAATACCTGCCGTTCGGCCTGCTGTGGGCCCGCTACATCGACCAGCTGCAGGGCAACGCACCGGCCAACAGTCTGGTGTTCTCTAACCTGAGCATCCACGGCTACACCCTCGCGCAGCTCGACAGCTACGACCTGTGGAACCGAATGGATGCCAAGATCGCCGCCTGCGGCGGGCCGGGCGCACTGCAGACGATCGCCGACAACGTATACCAGGCGACCCTCGGCTGACGATCAGAATCCGGCAAGGCACGCCCTGCCGGTTCCGGCTCACGCGGCCAGGCCGAGATAGGTGCGCAGGCCGTCGAGGAACATCTGCACCGAGAGCGCGACGAGGATCATGCCCATCAGCCGCTCGAGCGCGGTCAGTACGCTCTCGCCGAGCCAGCGGAACAGATAGGTCGCCGAGAGCAGGATCACCGCCGTGGCCAGCCACGCCGCGAACAGCGCTACGCTCCACTGCCAGAGCTTGCCAGGCTGGGTGTTGGTCAGCAGAAGCAGCGCCGCCATCGCCGACGGCCCGGCCACGCCGGGGATCGCCATCGGCACGACGAACGGTTCGCCCTCGCCGGGCGGGCCGAAGATGCCGCCGTCCTTCGGCGGAAAGACCATCTTCACGCCGATCAGGAACAGGATGATGCCGCCGGCGATGCTGACCGATTCCTGGCGCAGCTGCAGCAGGCGCAGCATGAACTGGCCACCCAGCAGGAACGCGAACAGCACACCGAGCGCGATCAGCAGCTCGCGGACGAGCACATACTGCCGGCGCTGCGGCGCGACGTTGCGCAGCAGGCTCAGGAACAGCGGGATATTGCCTAGCGGATCCATGATCAGGAACAGCAGGATGCCCGCCGATACCAGGCCGAGTTCCGTACCCATCACGTGTCTCCCTGATCACGCGGCCGCAATGCCGGCCGTCGGTTCCCGCTCAGCGCAGGTCGAGGATCTCGCCGCGCACCACGTGTCCGGCGTCGCTCAGCAGGTAGACGACAGCGGGCGCCGTCGCTGCCGGCTCCGGCCAGATCATCGTGTTCTCGCCGAAGTAGGCCATGCGCCGCAACGCCGTGCGCATCGGCGCGGGCAATAGCGCCTGTACGCGCACCGGGCCATTCTCGGTTTCCTGATGCAGGATCGAGGCAAGGCCGCGCAACCCGGCCTTGGCCGCGCCATAGCCGCCCCAGAACGCCTTGCCGATGCGCGTTTCGTCGTCGAGCACGAACACCACGGCCGAATCTGCCTGCGCCTTCAGCAGCGGCAGACAAGCCTGGGTGAGCAGGAACGGAGCGGTCAGACCGACCTGCAGACTGCGCAGCCATTCGTCGGGCGAGGTATCGCCGACCTGACTCAAGCCGGCGAAATGCACCGCCGCATGCACGATGCCATGCAGGGCACCGCATTCGCGCTCGATCGTCGTCGCGAGTTCGTCGTAGTCGTGCGGCGTGGCGCCGGCCAGATCCATCGGGTAGATCGCCGGCTCGACGCCGCCCCCGGCAAGGATCGTGTCGTAGAGGACCTCGAGGGCAGGCACCTTGCGGCCGAGCAGGACCACGCTGGCGCCGGCCCGCGCACAGGCGAGCGCCGCGGCGCTGCCGAGCCCGCCGGTCGCGCCGGTGATCAGGACCGTGCGCCCGGCGAGCGTGTCCTCGGCCGGGGCCCAGGTTGCGGGAAGCGATGCCATGCACTCAGGCCTTCT
>CAYYHP010000211.1:0-4146 GCA_964471815.1 uncultured Rhodanobacteraceae bacterium | reverse complement strand
AACCCGCGGGCACACGCCCCGCCGACCCGCGCACCGCGAGCGTGTACCGGCTGTTTGCGCTGTCCAACCTGGCCTCGCTGATCGCGCTGCTGGCCTATCCCTTCGTCATCGAACCGCTGGTGCGCGTGCGAACCCAGGCCTGGGCCTGGTCGGCCGGCTTCGTGCTGTATGCGGTGCTCTCGGCAAGCTCCGTGGGCGCACTGACCGAGGTCTGGGGCGAGGTACTGCGTGCCGGCGGTGCGATGGAACGCATCGGCGAACTGTTCGCCGCCGCGCCCGGCATCCGCTCGCCGGCGGCACCGGTACCGCTGCCGCGACCGGTGCGCGGGGCGATCCGCTTCGAGAACGTGCGCTTCCACTATCCCTCGCGCCCGGACCGCGCCGCGCTGGAGGGCGTGAGTTTCGAGGTCCGGCCCGGCGAAACGGTAGCCCTGGTCGGCCCGTCCGGCGCCGGCAAGAGCACGGTGTTCCATCTGCTGCAGCGCTTCTACGATCCGGAACAGGGCGTCATCCGCATCGACGGCATCGATCTGCGCACCCTCGCGCTGCCGGACCTGCGCGGCGCGATCGCTCTGGTGCCGCAGGACACCGTGATCTTCGGCGCGAGCGCCGCGGACAACCTGCGCTTCGGCCGTGTCGAGGCGAGCGACGAGGAAGTCATTGCCGCAGCCCGTGCGGCCGAGGCACACGATTTCCTGACCGCCCAGCCGGAGGGTTATGTCACCCATCTCGGCGAGCGCGGCGTGCGCCTCTCGGGCGGTCAGCAGCAGCGCATCGCGATCGCCCGGGCGCTACTCAGGAACGCGCCGATCCTGTTGCTCGACGAGGCGACCAGCAACCTCGACGCGCAATCCGAGGCCGCGATCCAGCAGGCGCTGGGGCGATTGATGCGCGGCCGTAGCACGCTGGTCATCGCGCACCGCCTCGCGACCGTGCAGCAGGCCGATCGCATCCTCGTGATGGATCAGGGGCGCATCATCGCCCAGGGCACGCACGCCGAATTGCTGCGTCAGGGCGGGCTCTACAGCGAACTGGCGCGGCTGCAGTTCGCCGCGTGAGGTGGGGACGGCCGGTCGCCTGCCGCTGCCCGCCCGCAGACTCCGGCCTCACAGACAGCCTTCCACATACTCGACCGACGGCTTCACTCCGGCGCGAATGGCCACGATACGGCCTTCGTTTTCTTCCAGGACGAACTCGGTCGCGCCATCCCGTGGTCCGATGGCGTAGTAATGGCCCTCGTCGTAATACTTGTGCGGCTCGATGCGCGCGTCGGGGAAACGCCTCTCCACTTTCCGCGCGGAGTCACCGATCCGGATGCCGAGGGCTGTTTTCGTCCTCCTGCCGACATCCGCACGCGTGATGATGCCGGACTCGACCATGAACGTGACGTCGGGCAGGCGCTTGAAGCCGACCATGTAACAACCCGTGTCCGGGTCGTCGTAGACGTGTGCCTTGCCGAATTTCGCCTCCGCCTCGGTCAGCCGCATGCCGAAATGGATGTCGTCATAACGATCCTGCCGCAAGGTGGGGCTCGCCGCGCAGGCGCCGATGAATGCCGCGGCCGACACGACCGAGCAGCGCCATATCCCATCCGACATACCGGTACTCCGTCCAAAGCCCGTTTCGCGAAAATCGCTGCATGGCTCACGGCATGCAAGCTCCTGCCACGAGCCGGATCCCGAAATCACGGTGGCTGCAATACCGTGGCGACAGCGCCTTCCGCAGCGGGATGATCGGGCAGGCGATCGCGCATGGCGGCCCGGAATGCGCACGCATCGTAGCAGGCGCCTCTCCTGCATGGACGGATGCCATATACCCCCGCTGCGTCGGCGAGTGGCGCCGACCGGCGGACTCTCTGAAACGTAGTACGTACCCGACACGCCGGCCGCATCTTCTCGATGCAGCCGGCGTGATCACGTCATCGGTGAAGTGGCCTACCTGGCCATGAGCCCGGGGCGCTCGGGAGCAACAAACACGAGCAAGTGGCCGCGGCAACGATTCGATCAGTGCCGGAACGGCGACCATCCATCGCACGCTGGCGTCGCGCTACGGACGTCATGTCCAGCGAACTGCGCATTTCCATCCGCCCGAATCATCCACGGCAGGCGCGGTGCCATACGGTTCATCGCCTGAATCCGCACGGATGCGATTCATACCAGGTCGCGCCTGCGCCTGGAGCACCGCCTTCCAGGCAAGATACGCAGAACTATCATTCACAGCGTGATCGATCACCACGCCAGCCATATCGGAGCGCGTCCAGCTCCACCCACGTCGACTCTCCCTGTTCCCTATCCTTGCCCGCGATGCGCTCGTTGCCGCATTGCCGTCCCGCGGCGAGTCCGCACGCCGAACCCGGAACAGCGCCATTCCAACGACCGCTCCTCGGCTAGTAGCAGACAACCTCACACGTCCTCGTTTCCTTGCCATCGGACACGCAGGCCCTTACACATTTCTGGCCCTTGGCAGCCCTGGCCACCTCGACCCCCGCGCCAGCACCGACGATGCCGGCCACAGCCAGTAACACTGTCCCGATCGATTTTCTCGCTTGCATGACACGCAGCCCGTCATGCGCCCCATCGGCGCACGTGCAGCGATACGCCGTGCCATTTGCCGGGTCAATTGTGCGTATTGCAAAAGTGATCGCCCGTGCAATGGACGCTAACATTGGCAACATGGCGCCATTATTGCCAGTAGCGGCACATGGACCATCGTAGAAACCCGAGGTACAGCCCGGCACGCGCCTGCACGAACGGGCGGCTGGCACCGGGAGCGCGCTCCGAATGGGCAGCGCCTCGCGCGGCCGGGACCGCGCGCCGCCAGGCCTGCATGCGTGACCCGCCCTGTTCATCGATACGCCCGGGGCGGAGGGGCTTGTGGAATGCCGGATGCGACTCTCCTGCCGTTCGGACACGACGCAGAGCGTACCGGTCGCGCACAAAGAAAAGGCCCCGCCGGAGCGAGGCCTTTTCATTTCCCCGTTTGTCGATGCCTCAGCTCACCGGCACCACGCCGGATGCCTGGGAGCCTTTCGGTCCCTGCACCACTTCGAAGCTGACGCGCTGGCCTTCCTGCAGGCTGCGAAATCCCTTCGCGTTGATCGCCGAATAGTGGACGAAGATATCTTCGCCGCCATCCTCGGGCGCGATGAAACCGAAGCCCTTGGCGTCGTTGAACCACTTCACCGTACCGAAACGCATTGCAAGTCCTCACCACAAGTTGACCCAGTGTGCCACGTCAGCGCGTCCCCCCGGAGGCGTCGTCCCGCTGCACGGACCGAGTATAACCACGCCACGACGCAGCGAATCAAGCATCTGCGCACGATTGGCGTGAAGCCGTACGGTGCGGTCCGGTGCACCCGGGTGGCAGCCCGAGCGGCCTCAGCCATCGAGCAGGGCTGCGGTCAGCGGCGCCACGCAGGCGGTCGCCGCCGCAAGATTGGCGAAGATCTCCTCGAGGCTGATCTCGACCTCGTCACCGCAACCCGCGGCCCAGTTGGCCACCAGGGCCAGGCAGGCGTAGTCAAGCCCGAGTTCCCGGGCCAGCGCCGCCTCAGGCATGCCGGTCATTCCCACCAGATCGCAGCCGTCACGACGCACCCGCGCGATCTCGGCACGGGTCTCGAGCCGCGGCCCCTGGGTCGCGCCATAGCATCCGCCGTCCACCACGGCGATGCCCGCACGCCGGGCCGCATCGAGAATCGCCCTGCGCAGTACGCTGCTGTATGGCTCGCTGAAATCGATGTGCCGCACCTCGGCGCCTTCGGCGTCGCAGAAGCTGGTGTATCGGCCATGGGTGTAGTCGATGACCTGGTCCGGCACCACGACGACCCGCGGTCCCATGTCGGCACGGATGCCGCCGACGGCATTGATGCCGACCACCCGGCGCGCGCCGAGCTGATGCAGCGCCCAGACGTTCGCACGGTAGTTCACGCGGTGCGGCGGGATGCCGTGACTTTCGCCGTGCCGGGCCAGGAAGGCCAGGCGATGGCCGCGGAAGTCGCCGGTGACGATCGCGGCTGATGGCGTGCCATAGGGCGTATCGAGCACGTGCCGCTCGGCATCGTCGAGACCAGGAAAGCGGTACAGGCCGGTGCCGCCGATCAGGGCGAGATCGATGTGCATGCGGCGCGCCTCAGATCGCATAGAT